>CAYZJD010000035.1:0-20172 GCA_964478455.1 uncultured Solibacteraceae bacterium
CCCCAGTAGGTCGATCGTCCGCCGCGCCGCCGCCAGATCCGGCTTCACCTGCTCGCTGTCCTCCCCGAACTGGATCAGCCCTAGCTGCATTTCCGCCTGCACCCGCAGCGTGAACACGAACCAGTCGAAACTCGGCTCGGGCAGCGGCGCCTCTTCCCGCGGCTGTTCGGGCGTTCCGGTCTCGTGATCGCTCATGAAACTTACATTGTAGGCGATCAGCCATCAGCCTTCGGAGCTCAGCCTGGCGGCCGATCGCTGATTCCTGACGGCTGAAGGCTAGCGTGCTACATTGAAAAACTGAACTTGCCCGATTCTCCCAGTGAAATGCCCCTCGAAGGGCGTCGCTCGGCTGGCGACAAGTTCCAGCGGCTGGTCGAGATCATGGAGCGCCTGCGCGCGCCCGGCGGCTGTCCCTGGGACCGCGAACAGACCTTTGACACCATCAAGCCCTACCTGCTCGAAGAGACCTACGAGGTCATGGACGCTATCGACGCCCGCGACTGGAGCGCTCTCTCCGAGGAACTCGGCGACCTGATGCTCCAGGCGGTGTTCTTCGCCCAACTGGCCTCCGAGCAAGGCTCCTTCCGCATCGAGGACTCGATCGACGCCATTAACGAAAAGCTGGTCCGCCGCCACCCGCACGTCTTCGGCAACGGCACGGCAAAGACCCCCGCTGACGTCAAGCGCCGCTGGGACGAGATCAAGGCGGAGGAGAAGAACCAGAACGGCCAGCGGGCCGGACCGCTGCTGGCGAGCGTGCCGCGCAGCCTGCCGGCGCTCGTGGAGGCGCAGCAGTTGTCTTCGAGGGCAGCCGCGGTCGGCTTCGACTGGGAGGGCGCCGACCAGGTGCTCGATAAGCTCGACGAGGAGTTGCGCGAGCTGGCCGAATCGCGCGAGAAGGGCGCGCCGGAGAAACTCGAGCACGAGATCGGTGACCTGCTGTTCGTACTGGTCAACCTGGCGCGCTTCTTCCGCGTCGACGCCGAACAGGCGCTGCGCCGCGCCAACGCCAGGTTCCGCGCGCGCTTCGGCTATCTTGAGCGCAAGCTCGCCGAGCGCGGCAGACCGCTCGAGTCGGCCACCCTCGACGAGATGGAGGCGCTGTGGCAGGAAGCGAAGACCGCCGTATGATCGAAGCCCGCCCGCTCAAGAGCACCGCCGAGTTCCGCGAGGCGGTCCGGCTGCAAAAAGAGATCTGGGCCTTCAACGATGTGGAACTGCTGCCGGTGCGCCTCTTCGTTGTGGCCACCAAGATCGGGGGCCAGGCCCTGGGCGCGTTCTCCGGCCGCAAGCTGATCGGCTTCTGCCTCGCCATCCCGGGCCTCAAAGCGGACGGAACCCCCTACCTCCACAGCCACATGCTCGGTGTCAGCGCCAGGTACACCAATCAGGGCGTCGGCCGGATGCTGAAGCTCGAGCAGCGCCACGACGCCCTCGCCCGCGGTCTGCACCTGATCGAGTGGACCTTCGATCCGCTGGAACTCAAGAACGCCTACTTCAACATCGAGCGCCTCGGCGCCATCGTGCGCCGCTTCGTGCTCAACCAGTACGGCACCACGTCGAGCGCGCTCCACGCCGGCCTGCCCACCGACCGCTGCGTGGCCGAATGGTGGATCTCCAGTCTCCGCGTCGAGGCGGTACTGGCCCGCCAGCGGCCGCCGCTGCCGCCCATCGAGGAGCGCATTAGCGTTCCTCGGGAGATTGCCGAGATCAAGAAGAACAACCTCCGGAAGGCTCGCAAGATCCAACGGTCGGTCAGCGAGCAGTTTCTTCGCTCGTTCGAGCGCGGCCTGGTCGTGCTCGGCTTCGAGCGCTCCGAATCCGCCGGAACCTACCTGCTGGGGCAATGGAACTACGACTAGAGCGGGTCCGGCTGCGCCGCATCCACCTGCCGCTGCTCCATCCCTTCGAGACCAGCTTCGGGCGCACCACCGAGCGCCGGATCATCCTCGTCGAAGCGATCGCTAGCGGCGTTTCCGGCTGGGGCGAGGTCACCGCCGGAGAGCAGCCGTTCTACAACGAAGAGTGGACCGACTCTGCCTGGCTCATCCTGCGCGATTATGCCGCGCCGCGCGTGCTCGGCCGCAAGCTGGGCGCCGCCGAGGCGGCGCCGCTGTTTGCCGCCATTCGCGGCCATCGCATGGCCACCGGCGGCCTCGAAGCCGCCCTCTGGGACCTCGAAGCGCGCCTGCTGGGCGAGCCGTTGTGGAAGCGGATCGGCGCCGGCGCGCGCAAGGAGATTCCGTGCGGCGTCTCCATCGGCATTCAGGAATCCCCGGCCGCGCTGCTCAAGAAGATCGAGACCGAACTCGCAGCCGGCTACCAGCGCATCAAGATCAAGATCAAGCCCGGCTGGGACGTGGACGTCGTGCGCGAGGTCCGCGTGCGCTTCCCCGCAATCAGGCTCATGGTGGACGCCAACTCCGCCTACACCCTCGCCGATGCCAAACACCTCAAGCGGCTCGACGACTTCTACCTGATGATGATCGAGCAGCCGCTGGCGCACGACGACATCATCGACCACGCGGCCTTGCAGGCGAAGCTCGAAACGCCGATTTGCCTCGACGAGTGCATCCGCACGGCGCGCCACGCCCAGCAGGCCATCCGCCTCGGCGCCTGCCGCATCCTCAACATCAAGCTCGGCCGCGTGGGCGGCTTCGCCGAAGCGCGGCGCGTTCATGACGTGGCCCAGGCGGCCGGCGTTCCCGTCTGGTGCGGCGGCATGCTCGAAAGCGGCGTCGGACGCGCCCACAACATCGCCCTCTCCACCCTCCCCAACTTCGTCCTGCCCGGCGACGTTTCCGCGAGCAAACGCTACTGGGCGCGCGACGTCATCGAGCCGCCGGTGGAGGTGACGCCCCGCGGGACCATCGCGGTCCGCGACGAGCCGGGCTTCGGCTACGCGCTCGACATGGACTTCCTGCGCTCGATCACCGTCCTCGAGGAGACGATCGGTTGAGCGGTCGCCCGGCGGGTGCGGCCGAGGGTCCCTCGCCCCAGCGCCTCTACTCGCTGATCTCGGCGATGATCCTCTTCTGGGCGCTCAATTTCCTCATCGGCAAGATTGCGCTCCGGGAGTTCCCGCCCCTGCTGCTGGCCGGCTTGCGCACGTCCCTCGCCGGCCTCCTCATTCTTCCCCTCTTCTTCTGGCAGCGCAGGGTCGCGCCGGGGAAGACTCACTGGAAGCGCGAGGAGTTGCCGTTGCTGCTGTTCCTGGGGCTGGCGGGCGTCGCGCTCAACCAGCTCTTCTTCATCGCTGGCCTGAGCCGAACCAGCGTCGCCCACTCGGCCATCCTCCTCGGCATGACGCCGATTCTTGTGCTGGTCCTCTCCGCCGCCGCCGGCCAGGAGAGAATCTCCTCCGGCCGCGCCGCCGGCATGTTGCTTGCACTCGCGGGCGTGGCGGTGCTGAACAGCGCCCCGACGAAATCCGGCGGCGCGACCTTGGCCGGCGACCTGCTCACTCTCGCCGGCGCCCTCGCCTTCGCTGTGTTCACCGTGGCCGGCAAGCGGGCGACCGCCAGCCACGGGGCCGTCATGGTGAACACCTTCGCTTACGTGGGCGGCGGACTGGCCCTCTCTCCGCTCACGCTGTGCGAAGCCTCGCGGGTGTCGCTCGCCGCCATCAGCCTCAAGGCCTGGGCGTGCCTCCTCTACATGGCGCTGTTCCCTTCCCTGGTCTGCTACCTCATCTTCTACTACGTCCTTACGCACCTGCCGGCCTCGCGCGTATCGGCCTTCTCCTACTTGCAGCCTCTGATCGCCACCACCGCCGGGGCGCTCATCCTCAAAGAGCCGGTCTCCGCCGCGCTGATCTCCGGCGGCACGCTCGTCTTCGCCGGCGTCTTCATCACGGAGCGCGCATGAAATCGCCTTTCCTCCGGCTACTCGGCGAGAACCGCAACTACCGCTACACCTGGATGGGGCAGGTGGTCAGCGAGATCGGCGACCACTTCAACAACGTCGCCGTCTTCAGCCTGGCGCTCGAGATCACCGGCTCGGGCATGGTCGTCGCCGGCATCATGCTCGCCCGCGGCCTGGCGGTGGTGCTTGCCGGCCCGCTCGCCGGCGTCCTGCTCGACCGCATGGACCGTAAGCCGATCATGATCGCGAGCGACCTGGTGCGGGCGGCGCTGGCGGCGCTGTTCGTGGCCACGCTCGCGTATCGCGAGCCGTGGCTGCTCATTCTCCTCAGCGGCCTGCTCATGTTCGCCTCGCCGTTCTTCACCAGCGGCCGCGCGGCCATCCTTCCCACCATCGCCAGCCCCGAGGAACTCCACACCGCCAACTCGCTCACTCAGACCACGCAATGGACCACGCTCACCATCGGCACGCTCACCGCCGGATTCAGCGCCGCCCAGTTCGGTTATGACTGGGCGTTCCTGATCAACGCCCTCTCGTTCCTCTTCTCGGCGTGGTCCATTTCCCGGCTCCGCGCCGGCCGCTCCGAGTTCCGCGCCCGGCGCTCGGCGCTCACCGAGACCGAGGTCGTCCGGCCGTGGCACGAATACGCCGAAGGGCTGCGATACATGAAGACTACGCCGCTCATCCTCGGCATCGCCATGATCCACGTCGGCTGGGCCAGCGGCGGCGGCGCCGCCCAAATCCTCTTCAGCCTCTTCGGCGAGAAGGTCTTCAACCGCGGTCCCTCCGGCATCGGCGTCGTCTGGGGGTTTGCCGGCATCGGCCTGCTCGTCGGCGGAGTTCTCGGGCACCGGCTCGGAAAGGCGCTCGATTTCGCTCGATACAAATGGACCATCGCCGTCTGCTACCTGATCCACGGCGCAGCCTACGTCCTCTTCAGCCAGGCGCCCGTCTTCGCCTGGGCGCTCTTCCACATCGCGCTGTCGCGCGCCGCCGTGGGCATCACCTCGGTGCTCAACTTCTCCCGCCTGCTGCGCCACGTGCCCGACGAATTCCGCGGCCGGGTGTTCGCCACCCTCGAGTCCCTCACTTGGGCTACCATGATGCTTTCGATGACGGCGGCCGGCATCGCCTCGAAACACGTCAGCATTCGCACCATCGGCGCGTGGTCGGGAGTGCTGAGCGGTTCAACCGCTCTTTTCTGGACGTGGGCCACCCTGGCGCGGCGCCTGCCCGAGCCGCCGCCGGCCGGCGTTGCCCCGGAAGAAGTGGAAGTGCACGGCGAACCGGCACTTTAATCGGGGACAGCCCGCATGTGAAAAAGGGGTCAGACTTCTCTGCCCCCATGACGTAATAAGATGTTGGTAACTCATCTATAGCGACTCGGGGGCAGAGAAGTCTGACCCCTTTTTCACATGCGGTCCCCCCAAGGAGGAACGATGAAACTTGGATTTGTCAGCGCGATTCTGCCGGAGTTGTCGCTCGAGGAGGTGGTCAGCTTCGCCGCTTCCGCCGGCTTCACCTGCGTCGAGCTGATGTGCTGGCCCAAAGGAAAGGCCGAGCGGCGCTACGCCGGCGTCACCCACGTCGACGTCGCCGCCCTCACCAAAGACGAGGCGGCGCGGATCAACGCGCTGATGGCGTCGAAACACGTGGCCGCGAGCGGTCTCGGGTACTATCCCAACCCGCTCGCCCCGGATCCGAACGAGGCCGCCGTCTACATCGAGCACATCCGCAAGGTGATCCTGGCGGCGGAGACGCTCGGCCTCAACACGGTGAACACCTTCATCGGCCGCGACTGGACCAAATCGGTCGATGACAACTGGCCGCGGTTCAAGGAAGTCTGGCCGCCGCTCGTCCGCTTCGCCGCCGACCACGGCGTCCGCATCGGCATCGAGAACTGCCCGATGTTCTTCACCCGCGACGAGTGGCCCGGCGGCAAGAACCTAGCCCACTCCCCGGCCATCTGGCGCCGCATGTTCGAGGAGATTCCGGACGCGAACTTCGGCCTGAACTACGACCCGTCGCACATGATCTGGCAGCGCATGGACTACCTGAAGCCGATCCGCGAGTTCGCCCGCCGCATCTTCCACGTCCACGCCAAGGACGCGCGCGTCGATGCGCACAAGCTCGACGATGTCGGCATCCTGGCGCACCCGCTCCAGTTCCATACGCCGAAGCTGCCCGGCCTGGGCGACGTCGACTGGGGCCGCTTCTTCTCCGAGCTGACCGACTCGGGCTACGACGGCCCAGTCTGCATCGAAGTCGAAGACCGCGCCTACGAAGGCTCGCTCGAGAAGCGCAAGGAGTCGCTCATTCAGAGCGGAGCCTACCTGCGGCAGTTCGTCGCGGGCTGAGCGCGCCGCCATGGCGGAGGTCTACGCGAGCGTCGATCTCGGCGGCACGAAGATCGCCTGCGCCCTGGCGACCGCCGGCCAGCGCGTGATCGCCGAGCGCACCATACCCACAGATTCCCACGAAGGCCCCGAGGCGGTGCTGGAGCGCATCGGGGCCCTCGTCAACAGCCTCGCGGCCGGCTCCGGCGCTCGCCCCGCCGCGCTCGGCATCGGCGTTCCCGGCCTGGTGGATCTCGCGCGGGGCGTGACGAGATTCCTGCCGAACTTCCCCACCCAGTGGCGCGACGTGCCGTTGCGTGAACGCCTGGAGCCGCGCATCGGCTGCCCGGTGTACCTGCTGAACGACGTGCGCGCGGCCACGCTCGGCGAGCTCACCTTCGGCCACGGCCGCTCGGTGAAGACGATGGCGTTCTTTGCGCTCGGCACCGGCATCGGCGGCGGCATCGTGGTGGACGGAGTGCTCCGGCTCGGTCCGCTCGGCGCAGCCGGCGAGCTTGGGCACCAGACCGTGCTTCCCGACGGGCCGCAGTGCGGCTGCGGCAACCGCGGGTGTCTGGAGGCCGTGGCTAGCGGGCCGGCCGTGGCCGCCGAGGGCGTGCGCTTGCTGTTAAGCGGGCACGCGCCGAAGCTGCACGAGATCACCGGCGGCGACCCGAGCCGCGTCACCCCAAAGAAAATGGCGGCCGCAGCCGAGGCGGGCGACGCGGCGGTCCGTGAAGCTCTGATCCGCGCCACCGGCTACCTCGGCATCGGCGTCGCCAACATTGTCACCGCCATCCACCCCGAACTGATCGTGCTCGGAGGCGGCATGGCCGACCTCGGCCCGCTCCTGTTCGACACCGTCCGCGACACCGTCCGCCGCCGGGTCCGCATGTTCCCCGTGGACGACGTTCGTATCGAACCTTCCCTGCTGGGCGAAAAGGCGGGGCTGTGGGGCGGCATCGTCCTGGCGATGCGGCAGGGGAAGCTGTCGGCAACAAAGTAGTTGCCAGCGTTCTTGTTGGCAAGTGATTGACGAAACCCTGCCTCGTCCCTCGCATCGTGCTTCGCCCTCTGCCTGCCGTAGTATTGAACTCATGAACCACGCTGGCTCGATCATCCTGCTCGCGGCTGTTCCCCGCTTGCTCTTCGCCGCGCCTGTTGTGGTGAAACCCTCGCACAAGGTCCGGATCGAACGCGCCGTCATGATTCCCGTCCGCGACGGCACAAGACTCTCGGCCGATCTCATCCGCCCCGACGCCGAGGGCCGTTTCCCGGCCATCGTGATGTATCACCCCTATCGCAAGGACGACGTCGGGCGCGGCGGTCTCGGCGAGCATTACTACTTCGCCGAGCGGGGCTTCGTGTCCGTGCGGCTCGACGCGCGGGGCACCGGCACTTCGGAAGGATCGAACACCGACGAGTATCGCCCCATCGAACAGCAGGACGGCTACGACGCCGTCGAGTGGATCGCCCGCCAGCCGTGGTCCAACGGCAATGTCGGCATGTACGGCATCTCTTACAGCGGCTTCACGGCGGTCCAGGTGGCCTCCCACCGGCCGCCGCACCTGAAGGCCATCGTGCCCATCTACGCAACCGACGACCGCTACACCGACGACTGCCATTACGACCGCGGCGGCAACATGCGCATGTATTACGACGTGGGCACCTACGGCGGCTGGATGGTCGCGATGAACGCCCTGCCGCCCATCCCGGAGCTGGCGGGCCGGCGGTGGGCCGAGATGTGGAAGGAGCGGCTCGAACACAACGAACCGTACCTGCTCAAGTGGATGCACCATCAGCTCGACGGCCCCTATTGGCGGAACGGGTCGCTGCGGCCCGATTACGGGCGCATCCAGGTCCCGGTCTTCCTCATCGCCGGCTGGCACGACGGTTACCCGAACCCGATGCTCCGCATGTACACCGAACTCAAGGTCCCCAAGAAGCTGCTCATGGGACCCTGGGTTCACTCCTTGCCCCACAACTCGGTGCCCGGCCCGCGCATCGACTGGATGAACGAAGCCGTGCGGTTCTTCGCGCACTGGCTCCGCGGCGAGGATACCGGAATCATGAGGGAGCCACCCGTATCGTTGTACATGCAGGAGTACACGAAGCCCGAGCGGACCCTGGACATGATTCCCGGCCGCTGGCGCAACGACGCGGATTTTCCGGCGCCAGGCACGCGCGACCTGACCTTGTACCTTGCCGGGGACGGCCGGCTCACCGAGGCGCAGCCGGGAGCAGCCGCGCGCAACTACGACGAGTTCGAATACCGCCCGACCGTTGGTTTGACCAACGCGTTCTGGTCGGGCGGTGGCGTCCGCTTCTACCTCGCCGAGGACCAGCGCGCCGACGAAGCGTACTCCCTCACTTACACCAGCCCCGTGTTTGACAGCGACGTGCGCATCCTCGGATGGCCGAAGGTGGTCCTGCATGGATCATCCAGCGCGCGGGTGGCCGTGTTCGTGGCCAAGTTGGCTGATGTGGCTCCCGACGGCGTTTCCGCCTTGATCACCGAAGGCGCGCTCAACGGAACGCGCCGGACCTCTCTCACCGATCCCTCCCCGATGGCGCCAGGCGAAGTGTATGAGCTGTCGATTCCGATGGCGCCCACCGGTTGGGTCATCCCGAAAGGTCACCGGCTGCGCCTTGCCGTCCCCGGCGCCGACTTCCCGAACCTGTGGCCCACGCCGGAACGGGCGGTCAACCGCATCTACCGCAACGGCGCACGCCTCTCGCGGGTGGTTCTGCCGGTCGTGGGAGAGTCGAGTCTTCCGCCGCCGGAATTTCTGCCGCCCCCGCCGATGTTCAGTGTCGTGCGTGGCAGCGGTCCACCATCGACTCAACAAGTGATCCATGACCAGATCTCGGGAACGGTCACCGTGACCATGCGCTCGTCCGGCGAGACGCAGTTGGATGAAGGGCTCGGAGCGATCGCGTCGGAGAGCGAGTTCCGCTGCACCGCCTCGTCCAAAGACCCGGCCAAAGCCAGCATCGTCGGCCTTCACAAGTTCGGCGTGAAGCGCGAGGACGGCATTATCGAAGTCGCCGGCGAAAGCTCGATCCGCGCGACGGCAACGGATTTCCATATCGTCGTCAACCTGCGCGTCATGAAGAACGGCCTCCTTTTCTTTCAGAAACAATGGACCGCCACTGAGCCTCGGCGGCTGCTGTGAACGGGGGGTCAGACCAAACCGCCCCGAGCGCAGTTTGCGAGTGGGTGGTTCTGTCTGACCCCGCTCCCGTGCTGTGCTTTAATTGGGATTCCGGAGGAATCAGGTGTCGTTCAAATCAGCCATTGTCTTCGCGCTCCCGCTGCTCCTGGCGGCTGCCGACAAGCCGCTCTATCTCGATCCCTCGCAACCAGTCGAGAAGCGAGTGGAAGATCTGCTCGCGCGGATGACGCTTGAGGAGAAAGTCGGGCAGATGAACATGCCCTGCGTGTACCTGAACGAGCTGGGCCGGGACGTGCCTTCGAAGCTCGAGAACTGCCGGCGGTTCACCCAAGGCACTTACGTCGAGGGCATCGGCCCGGCAGGGGGCTTCTTCACCCTCGCTGACAACGCCTTGCCCGGCGGGCCGAAGCAGCAGGCGGAGTACTTCAATGAACTCCAGCGGATCGCCATCGACAAGACGCGGCTCAAGATCCCGCTGGTCCAGACCGAGGAAGGCACCCACGGCCTCATGTGCTCCGGCGGGACCATCTTCCCGGAAGGCCCCGCGCTTGGCAGCACCTTCAACATGGATTTACTCGAGCGCATTTACGCCGCCACCGCGCGGGAGGCCCGCGCCGTCGGCATCCACCAGTTGTTCACGCTGGTAGTGGAGCCGAACCGCGACCCGAGGCTCGGCCGCAACATGGAAGGCTACAGCGAGGACCCGTACCTCTGCTCGCGCATCGCCGAGTCGATCGTGCGCGGCGTCCAGGGCGACGACGTCGCGCGTCCCGACAAAGCCGTCGCCGGCCTCTGCCATTACCCCGGCCAGAGCCAGCCGGTAAGCGGCCTCGAGCGCGGCGCCATGGAGGTATCCGAGCGCATGCTGCGCGAGGTCTTCCTGCGGCCGTGGGTTGCAGGGATCCGGAAGGCGGGCGCGCTGGGCGTGATGGCGACGTACCCCTCCATCGACGGCGTGCCGGCGCACGCTTCCGACTGGATACTTACTAAGATTCTTCGAGAAGAGTTAGGGTTTCAGGGGCTGGTGCTCAGCGAAGGCGGCGGAATCGATACTCCGGCATACGAACGCGTCGCCTCTAATCAAAAGGACGCGGGCCAGCAGGCCATCCGTGCCGGCGTCGACGTCGGCATCTCCTTCGAGCCGGGCTACATGAAGGACCTGATCGAGAGCGTGCGCGAGGGCAAAGTGGCGATGGCCGATATCGACCGCGCGGTGCGCCGCATCCTTTGGCAGAAATTCCGCCTCGGGCTATTCGAGCGGCCGTACGCGGACGTCAATCACGCAGTGAACGGTCTCCCTCGGGACGAGCACAGGCAACTGGCGCTCCAGGCCGCCCGCGAGGGCATCGTGCTGCTGAAGAACGAGAAGAACCTGCTGCCGCTCAAGAAGACGCTGCGCTCGATCGCCGTCATCGGCCCGAACGCCGATCATGGCCGCAATCTGCTCGGCGACTACACGTCGAAGACCATCCTCCAGCACATCGTCACCGTGCTCGAAGGGATCAAGGCCAAGGTCGCGCCGCAGACTGAGGTGGTCTACGTCAAGGGCTGCAACGTCATCGGCGCCGCCGTGAACGAGATCGACAAGGCGAGGGAAGCGGCCAGGAAAGCGGACGTGGCCATTGTCGTGGTGGGCGAGAACGAGCGGCGCGCGCCGGACGGCACCAACGGCGAAGGCAAGGACGTGGCCAGCCTCGACCTCACCGGGATGCAGGAGGATCTGATCCGCGCCGTCCACGGGACCGGCACGCCGACCGTGGTCGTGCTTGTCAACGGGCGCGCGCTCTCCATCCGCTGGACCGCGGAGAACGTGCCCGCCATCCTCGAGGCCTGGATCCCCGGCGAGCAGGGCGGCCACGCCATCGCCGACGTCTTGTTTGGCGACTACAACCCGAGTGGCCGTCTCCCGGTTACGGTCCCGCGCCACGTGGGCCAACTGCCGGTCTATTACAACCACCGGCCCTCCAAGGCCTATTGGACGAGCCGCGTGAATTATGTCGATATGAAGTCGTCGCCGCTCTGGCAGTTCGGCCACGGGTTGAGTTACACGCGGTTCGAATACGCGAATCTGCGGATCGAGCCGGCGGTTATCGGGCCGGCCGGCGAAGTGAATGTCCGCGCGGACGTGAAGAACGCGGGCGAGCGCGCCGGCGAGGAAGTAGTCCAGTTGTATGTGGACGACGTCGTGAGTTCGGTCTCGACGCCGGTGAAGGAGTTGAAAGGATTCCGCAAGATCGCGCTCCAGCCGGGCGAGACGAAGACAATCGAGTTTACTCTCACGCGGGATGAACTGGCGCTGCTCGACCGGAACATGAAGTGGGTCGTCGAGCCGGGCACATTCGAGGTGATGGTGGGCACCTCCTCAGCCGACATCCGGCTGAAAGGAAGCTTTGAGGTGCGGTGATGGATTACGCCTACGAACAGATCGCCAAGATGATCGATCACTCGCTGTTGAATCCGACGCTCACGTCGCAGGACCTGGAGCGCGGTTTGAAGCTCGCGCGGGATTACAATGTCGCGAGCGCCTGCATCATGCCGTACTACCTCAAACGGTGCGCTGAAGCGCTGGCCGGGACGACGGTGAAGGCGAGCACGACCATCGGTTTTCCGCACGGCGGGCACGCGACCGCGGTCAAGGTGGCCGAAACCTTGAAGGCGCTCGACGACGGCGGCGAGGAACTCGACATGGTGGTCAACATCAGCAAGGTGCTGAGCGGCGACTGGGATTACGTGAAGGAAGACATCGGCGCGGTGATCGAGACGGCGCACGAGCGCGGGCGCAAGGTGAAGGTCATCTTCGAGAACTGTTACCTGAACGACGATCAGAAGGTGCGTCTCTGCGAGATTTGCGGCGAGCTGAGAGCGGATTGGGTGAAGACGTCGACCGGGTTTGGCCCGGGCGGCGCGATGGATCACGACTTGCAGTTGATGCGCGCCCACTCGCCGGAATTCGTGCAGGTGAAGGCGGCCGGCGGCGTGCGGACGCTGGACCGGCTGCTCGAGGTGCGCGCGCTCGGCGTCACCCGGGCCGGAGCGACCCAGACGGCGGCAATACTGGAAGAGTGCAAGAGGCGGCTGGGCATCTAGAGCGGGGACAGGCTACTCTATCCCCTAATCCTATGGACAACCTCTCCGGCAAGGTTGTTCTTGTGACCGGCGCGGCCAAGCGCGTCGGCCGCGGGATCGCGCTACGCCTGGCGCGGGAAGGGGCGCGCGTCGCCATCCATTACCACAACTCGGAGGAAGAGGCCCGGCGGACGGCGCAGGAATGCGGCGGCGCTCCGCTGTTCCGCGCGAACCTCGAGAGCGTCGCCGCGATCGAGCGCATGTTCGCCGAACTCGAAGAGCGGCTCGGCGGCCTCTACGGGCTGGTGAACAACGCCGCACGCTTTGCGCGCGCGCATCCGCTCGAGATTACCGAAGCGGACTGGGACTTCATCCACAGCGTCAACCTCAAGGCCGTTTTCTTCTGCTGCCGCGAGGCGGCGAAGCTGATGAAGAAGGGCGGGGGCGGGCGGATCGTCAACATCAGCTCGCTCGGCGGCATCCGTCCCTGGGCCGAACACGCCCACTACTGCGCATCGAAGGCGGGCGTCATCATGCTGACGCGAGCGCTCGCCAAGGCGTTTGCTCCGGACATCACCGTGAACTCGGTCGCCCCGGGCGTCATTCCGTTCGAGGACATCGACGACAGCGGCCTGGCGATGATCCGGGCGACGCCAGCAGGCCGTGGCGGCACGCCAGAAGAAGTCGCCGGCGCCGTGGCTTATTTCCTGAAAGCTACTAACTTTGTCACGGGACAGTTACTGGCGGTGGACGGAGGGCTGAGCCAGCGATGAGAAATGCGTGCTGGGCGGCGGGGCTGTTGCTCGGCTTCGTTTGCGCCGGGCAGGCACAGCGACCCTTGAAGGTGCGAATCACGGTTTGGACGGACCGCGTGGAACGAACCATGCGCGGAGGCATCGGTGCTTCCTGGCACGCGATTGAAGATCCGAAGCCCGGCCAGCGGAAGATCGGCGGCGTGCTGGCGGGCAGCGCCTGGGGCGCCAACCCGCCAGCCGGGGACGAGGCCGCCTGGCGCTCCCTGTTGCGCCACGCCGACTGGCTGGGCATGGACTGGATGCGCATTGAGATCGAGCAGCGGATGTACGAGCCCAGGCGCCGCGAGTTCGACTGGGACAACCCGGAGATGCGCATCCTCTATCGCATCCTGGACTGGGCCGACCGGCGCGGCGTGGACGTGTTCCTCCAGCAGATGTGGTCTGCAACGGACTGGAACGCGTATCCCGAGCTGCGCGGCACGCTGGAGGGCCGCCTGATCAGCGCGCCGCTGTCGCTCGATGACTTCGCTTACGGCCTGGGAGAACTGGTGGAGCACCTGACGAAGCAGCACCGCTACCGGTGCGTCCGCTGGGTGGCGATCAACAACGAACCCGGTTACGACTGGTCCTGGTGGCAAGGGCCGAATCGAGAGCCGCTGCCGATTACTCCCGGGCTGGTGGCTGTGCGGAAGGAGTTCGACCGGCGAGGGATCGCGATTCCACTCTCCGGACCCGACTGGACCGACCTGCCGGGGCTGGTTCCGGCGAAGATCGACTTTGACGAACACATCGGCGCCTACGACCTGCATTCCTACTTCGCTCATTTCGACGGCGAAAGAAGTGGCTACCCTCTGTCGAAGGCCGAGGAGCGGCTCCGGGCCTGGACCGCATGGGCGCACGCGCGGAACAAGCCGTTCTTCCTCTCCGAGCTGGGTTCGATGGTTTTCGGCTGGAGGGACCGGCACCCCGGGCCCGGCTCTTACGAGGCCGGGCTCAAGGACGCCGCGCTGGTGGTCCGCGCGATCCGCGCCGGCGCCGACGGGCTGAACCGCTGGAGCTTCGTGAACCGCGGAGACCTGGACGGGCAGTGGCAACTGGTGGATACCTGGGACATGGACGCCGGCAAGCTCCGCCCGGCATTCACTCCGCATCCGAACACTTACTACCTTTACGGGCTGTTGAGCCGGCTCACGGCGAAGCACTCGCAGGTCCTGGCTACGGAAGTAGAGGCGGATTGGGAAGGCCGGCCGCGGCGCATTGTGGCAACAGCCCTGCGAAGCCCCAAAGGCCAGCTCAGCCTGCTGGTCGTGAACGAGACAGCCGAAGAAGCATCGGTTGCTTTCCAACTAAGCGGACTGAAAAAGAGGGAGAAGTTACACCGCTACCGGATCTCTGAAGCGCATCGGGACCGCGCGGAAGTGGCAGTGGAACCTGAGGTGTCCTTCCGGGTGTCGGGGCACAACGGAGCCTTCAACGACACGGTTCTCAGAAGCAGCGTAAGCGTCTATTCCACTTACAAATTAGGATCCAGCCGGCCCGGCGTCACCACAGAATAGTTATCTTACTCTGTGTCCTCTGCGCCTTTTCGGTTCATACCAGCCCCGCATCGCGCAGGAACTGGGCGGCCGTCTCCGGCGGCGTGGGGTTGATGTAGAAGCCGGTCCCCCATTCGAAGCCGGCGACGCGCGTCAGCTTGGGGATGATTTCGATGTGCCAGTGGTAGTGCGCCATCGAGCCTTCCTGGATGGGTGCGCTATGAATCATCAGGTTGTAGGCCGGTTTCTCCAGCACCTTGTCGATCTTGCGCATTACCGCCCGCAGCACCCAGGCCAGGTTCTGGATCGCGGGGGGATCGGCCAGCTCAAAGTGCGAGTGGTGCCGCCGGGGCAGGATCCAGGTCTCGAACGGGAAGCGCGAGGCGTACGGAGCAAAGGCCAGGTGGTGGTCGGTCTCGAGCAGCGACCTCGCACCGGTCTCCGTCTCCTGCCGGGCGATGTCGCAGAAGATGCAGCGTTCCTTGAAGTCGAAGTAGCGCTTGGCGCCGTCCAGTTCCTCCCGCACTCGCTTCGGCACCACCGGCAGCGCGATGAGCTGCGAGTGGCAGTGCTCGAGATTGGAGCCGGCCGACTCCCCGTGATTCTTGAAGATCAGGATGTAGTTGAGGCGGATGTCTTTCTTCAGGTCGAGAATGCGGTCCCGGAAGGCCCAGAGCACCTGCTCGATCTGCTTCTCGCTCAACTGGCCGAGCGTGGCGGTGTGCTCCGGCGCCTCGATGACGACCTCATGGGCGCCGACGCCGTTCATCTTGTCATAGAGCCCCTCGCCGTGCCGGCTCAGTTCGCCTTCCACGCGAAGGACGGGGAACTTGTTCGGGATGACCCGCAGCGTCCAGCCGGGCTGGTTCCTGGCGCCGCCCTCCGGACGGTAGGCGAGGATTTCGGGCGGGGTCTTCTGCTCGTTGCCGGGGCAGAAGGGGCAAATGCGGCCGCCCTTGAGCTCGACGCTTTCGCGGATGAAATCGGCGGGTCTCATCGCACGGTCGGTGGCGATGATCACCCACCGGCCCGTAATCGGGTCCTTGCGCAGTTCAGGCAAATGCAATGCTCCTTGGAAGCAGCTTCAGCGGCAACGCCGTATTTTAGTACAGCGCGTGGCCAGGGCGAAACGCATCCTGGATGTGGCTCACCCTCGGGGCCGCGCTCAGCACGACGTTCACCACGTCAAAGCGAACGCGGTCCCATGGCACTCCCGCGCGGCGCGTGTAGTCCCGCGCGGCGGCGGCGAGCGCCTCCCGCTTGTCGCTGTCGATGGCCCGGTCCGGCGCGCCGTACTCCTCGGTGGCCCGCGTTTTCACTTCGACGAAGACCAGCGTGTCGCGGTCCCAGGCGACGAGATCGATTTCCCCATGACCGCTGGGAGGGCGATAGTTGCGCGCGACCACGGTCATGCCCTGGCGGCGGAGCAGACGGTGTGCCAGGTCCTCGCCACGGCGGCCGGAGGCGAGATCCGGCGCGATGCGCTGGCGGCGCAGGTAGTCACGCAGGCGGTCGCAGGCGATCAACGGAAGCCTGGTCATGGTGCGGCGAGGGCTTTTCGAACTCGAATTCCATCACCTTGCCGCGAACGACGAAGCACAGGTAGTACTCCCAGAAGCGCCGGAAGCGCGGGAAGCGGTTCACCAGGAACTCGAAGCCGAGCCATCGCCACAAAGCTAGTAGCCGCACGCGGACGGAAATCTCACGAAGCCGCGCATCGCTGTAATAGCCGAACCCGCCGTGGCGCTCGCCGAAGTAGCGGAACGAGAAGCTGTTGAGGTGCCAGCGGTGGCTGGGGTCGCAGAAGGAACTGAAGTCGGTGTAGTGCGGCGTCACCAGAAAGATGCGGCCGCCGGGACGAAGCAGGCGGTGGAACTCTTCCATGGCACCGATGACGTCGGCAACGTGCTCGATCACGTGAACGGCGCGGATCTGGTCGAAGACGCCGCCGGCAAACGGGTACGGCGCCCGGTCGATGTCGCAGAGTACGTCGGCGCGGCTCCGCGGGTTGCGGTCGATGCCGATCGCACCCGGATGTTTGTTGATGCCGCAGCCAACGTCGAGAACGAGCATGGCAGGTGACGCGCGGCCCGTGGCCCATGGCCCCAAGCCGGACGCAGCCCTCCAGTGTACCGGCAACGGGGCCAGCCGGGGTTTGGGCGACGGCCCCGGCTCAGCGCTGGCCAGGACCCCGGACAAGGCGGCCGTGCTCGAACCGAAAGACGACGTTCATGCCCAAGCCTTCGAGGTAAGGGTAGCGCCAGATTTCGAGCTCGTCCCGGGGATGCGACTCGATCTCGTCCGGCGGACCGTAAAGGATGTACACCCGGCCGCGATCGGTCCGCCAGCCGGGCTGCCGACCACGGGCCCATAGGCTGTCTGAGTAAGCAATGCGGCGGTAGTGCTCCTTTTTGAACTCGTTCTCATCAGTGCCGGGAGTCGGGTCGCGACGCTTCCAGAATCGCTCGATGAACCGCTCGCGGTCCTCGTTCGTTCGGAGGCTCTGGAAATCCCTCCGCTCCTCCGGGGTAATGATGTAGACGACGTCCTCGTCCAGCCACTTGTTGTACGGGGCGGGCGCGGCGTCGTCCTGTCGGGGAGCCAACGCAGACGCCAGCCCCGCGGCAAGAAGCAGAACGAACGGAAGCAGCGACCCCTGGCGGCCAGGCGAGGCGATCATACGTTCCACACGTTGCTTCAGCCCGGCGCCGCTGGCGGCGGGCGCGAACACCCGCGCCCTCTCGACCTCGAGCAGGGCCTCGACATAGACGCGACGGCCACCGAGGACTGCAACGACGCGATCGTCGCAGCAGCACTCGCGCTCGCTCCGCATGATGCTCGACACCCACCAAACGGCCGGATGGTAGAACAGCAGGGATTCGACCAGGCCTTGCAGCAGGTTGAGCAGGTAGTCGTACCGGGCGACATGGGCGAGTTCGTGGGCGATCAGGGCTTCGACGTGCGCGGGCGGGAGGCTGGTGAGCGCCGAGGCTGGCAACAGGACGTACGGCTTGAGCCAGCCCACAACCGCCGGCACGCGCACGCGGGCGGACTCAAGGAAGCGCACCGGGCGGCTGACTCCGAGCCGCCGCGCAAGCAACGACCAACGATCCTGAATCGGAGTGCAGCCCGTACGCGTCAACCGCAGCGCGCCGAGCCAGGCGACCATCAGGCGCAGGGAGCAGAGAGTTGCACCCACCAGCCAAGCGACCGGCACCCACTGGACCCACCAGGCGACATCGCCGCCAGCGCTCTCATCTGCTGGAACGACGAACCCGGCTGGGGGCGGCAGTGGAATCGTGGGCTTCGGGCCGGTGGCGGGAGGGGACTGATCGAGGACAAGGAAGGTAACAAGAGGCGAAACGGCCATGGCGAGCAAGGTCAAGCTCGCCAGAGCGTAGCGCAGCCGTGCGGGCCTGGGACCGGCGGCCCAGAGCGCGACGGCGAGGAACGAAGCGAGCAGCGCGCCCTGCCAGAAGAAATGCAGGAGCGTCCGGGCAAGCACTTCATTCATGCCTATCCTCCTCCTCCTTCATAGCGGTCGAGCATGCGGCGGATCTCGGCGATTTCCTCTTTGCTCGCCCTCCTGGTCGCCAGGGCCTGTTGCACGAGCAGCGAGGCGGAGCCGGAAAAGACGCGGTCGAGGAGGTCGCGGACGAGGCGGGTCTGTGCCCGGCGGCGCGCCAGGCGCGGGCGATAGACGTGGGCGCGGCTGGACTCGTCGCGCTCGACGAGGCCTTTGTCCGCCATGATCTGCATCAGCTTGAGCACGGTAGTGTAGCCGCGGCTGCCGAGACGCTCGTGTACCTGGCGGACGGTTTGCGGGCCGTGGCGCCAGAGCACCTGGAGAATCTCGAGCTCGGCGGCGGTTGGCTTGGGCAGCCGGGTCGTAGCGGGGCGAGCCATCGACCCGAGTTTATTACGAAAGTCTTCGTATTGTCAACGAAATTGTTCGTAGACGCTGGTGCGGGCCGCACCCGGCGGCAGCGACACTCCGGCCCTGGCATGTAATAATGAAGACATGTCCCGGGATGCCGCTGAATTGCTGAAGCACGCCCTCGAGCTTCCACCCGAGGCGCGGGCAGCCTTGGCCGACTCTCTTCTGGATAGTCTGGACGCCGAAGTGGATGAGGATGCGGAGGAAGCGTGGCGAGAAGAGATCTGGCGCCGTCTTCGGGACATTGACAGCGGAGCCGTTGAGCTTATTGCCTGGCCAGATGCAAGGCGGCGTCTCATGGCACGGTTTCAGCGGTGACTCCAGAGCCGCTGGCGGTCCATCCGGCCGCGCTGGCGGAGCTTGAAGCCGCGACTGAATGGTATCGGGCACGAAGCGAACGCGCCTTCGAGGGATTCCTGAAGGAGATCGACAAGACGATCGAGCAAATCGCGCGGGATCCGAGTAGGTTCGCTCCGTTCGACTTCGGTACAAGGCGAGCTCTGTTGCGCCGTTTCCCTTATGTGATCGTGTTCCGTCAAACCCCCAGCCAACTGGAGATCGTCGCGGTAGCGCACGGGCGACGCAGGCCTGGATACTGGCGAGAGCGCACACGATAGAGCTTCGACGATACTCAGCGGCGCCGCGACACTCCGGCCACGTCACGGTCGCAGCGGGCATCCGGCGGGCAGATGCTACGCGCCGCGGGCCACTTGCCGCACGCAGTCCTCGAGTGTATCCACGGCGAAGTCCGCCTGGTCGCGGTTGATGGTGAGCGGCGGGCACAGGCGGACCGTGTTGGGACCGGCGCCGAGCACAAGCAGGCCGCGCTCGAAGGCCATCTGGACCACGCGGTCGCGGAGCTCGGGTGCGCGCTCCCGGCTCTGGCGGTCCTTGACGAACTCGATGCCGATCATGAGGCCGAGCCCGCGAACATCGCCCACGTTGGGGAACCGCTCGGGCCAGCCGCGGAGGCGGTCCATGATGTGCGCGCCCATGCGGGCGGCGTTCTCCACCAGCTCCTGTTCGAGCAGTTCGATGGTGGCAAGCGCGGCCTCGACGGCCACGGGATTGCCGCCAAACGTTGAGGCATGGGCGCCGGGCTTCCACTGCATCAGGTCGGCGCGCGCGATGGTGGCGCCAAGCGGCAGGCCGCTGGCGATGCCCTTGGCCACGGCAATCACGTCCGGGTTCAGATCGAAGTGCTCGGAGGCCCACATCCTGCCGGTGCGGCCCATGCCGGACTGAACTTCGTCGGCGATAAGCACGATGCCGTGGCGGTCAGCCACGCGGCGCAGCTCATCGAAGAACTTGCGCGGCGGGACGACGTAGCCGCCCTCACCCTGCACCGGCTCGAGGACAATGGCCGCGACCTCCTCGGCCGGAAGGATCGTCTTCAGAAGCTGGTCCTCGATGATCTTGACGCACTCGACGGCGCAGGTCTCCGGCTGCTTCTCGTAGGCGCAGCGGTAGCAGTAAGCGTACGGGATGTGCGCCACACCGGAG
>CAYZJD010000036.1:0-20094 GCA_964478455.1 uncultured Solibacteraceae bacterium
ACACCTCAGTTCGGCCCACGCAAAAAGTTTGCGGCATTAGGCAGTCCTGCCGGCGTGGCCCGCAAGACTGCGTGCTCCACACCCACCCAGGCTCGGGGCCAGAAACGTAGAAACCCCAGGGGCAGGCGCTTTCGCCTGCCGCCGGCTCGCTCAGTACCCTTCCTCCTCCAGGCTCACCTTCCCCGCGAAGTGACGGTAAATGAAAACGAAGTATCCGAGCGCAAGCACCATGCCTGGAATCCACCATGCCAGGCCGATCTTCAGTCCGTACGGCGCGGCAGCCGTGCTGTAGATCGTCAGGCCGAGCTGCGGGTTTGTGTTCGACGGCAGCACGTAGGGATAGACGCCAAACGCCGCGCTCGTCAGCATGCCAAGGATGTAAGCGCAGGAGGCCAGGAAGGCGCCGGTCTCCCGGTCCTGGTGGTTGTAGCGCAAAACACCAAGCAGACCGGCCACCGCGATCGCGGGAAACACGAAGCCCCAGGGGCGGGTGGTGAGGTTGTTCCACACCTGCGGCTGGATCCGGAGGGTGAAGAACGTGACCAGAACGGTCAATATGAGCACGCCGGTCCAGGCGAAGCCGGCCACGCGCCGGGCCCGCGCCGGCAGTTCACCGGTCGTCTTCAAGGCTACCCACAGCGCCCCGTGCATGCTCAGTGTCAGGAACGCCAGCAGGCCAACCAGCACCGTGTACCAGTCCAGGATGCCTACGTCTCCTTGGACACCGAAGTGGGTCCACAACGGCAGGAAGAAGTAGCCGGAGGCGTCGAGCGGGACACCACGCACGACGTTCCCGAGAGCCGCGCCGAAGAAAACCGCCAGCAGCGCGCTCGCCAGCGTGAAGCCTCCGTCCCAGAACGGCTTCCAAACCGGGTTGTCGACGTGATTGCGGAACTCGATCGAGATGCCGCGTAGGATCAACAGCCACAGCACGATCATCAGCGGCAGATAGAAGCCGCTGAAGCTCGATGCGTACAGTCCAGGAAAAGCGAAGTACAGCGTGCCTCCGGCGGCCAGCAGCCAGACTTCGTTTCCGTCCCATACCGGCCCGATCGAGCGCAGAATCTGCCGCTTTTCGGAGTCCGTGTGGCCGGCGCAGAAGTGCACGATGCCGGCTCCAAGGTCGAAGCCGTCTAAGAGCACATAGGCGGTAATCATCACTGCAACGATGAGAAACCAGATTGTCTCCATAACCGGCCTCCTCTACCTTTTCACCGCCACCTCGTGCGTGGGCGTCGCCAGCGGCTCGGGGCCGTGTTCGATTTCCCTGCGTACCAAAAAGAGGAACAGGATGCTGAGCAGCGCATACATGCCCATAAACCCGATCAGCGTGAACAGCGTATTGCCCGCGGACACGTTCATCGAGGAGCCCTGGCTGGTGCGCATGAGCCCGTAAATGACCCAGGGCTGGCGGCCCACCTCGGCGGTGATCCACCCGGCGGTGTTGGCAATGAACGGGAACGGCAGCATCAGCAGAATCACCCACAGCCAGCGCCGCGAGGCGTACAGGGTGCCCTTCCACAGCTTCCAGGCCGATACCAACATCACGGCGATGAAAATCGTCCCCAGCCCAACCATGATGTGGTAGCTGTAATACAGCAGCGGGATGTTGTCCGGCCACAGATCTTCGGGGAACGAGTCGAGTCCTCTGACCTCGGCCATCCACCTCTGATAGGTGAGGAGGCTGAGCAGTCTCGGGATTTCCAGCGGGTTGTCGAGCCGTCGCTGCACCATGTCGGGCTGGCCGACGAGGACGACCGGCGCGCCCTCCTGCGTCCTGAACAGACCCTCCATCGCCGCCAGTGTGATCGGCTGGTACCTGGCGATGTTCCTCCCTTGCCCATCGCCCGTCGGAACCGCCATCAGCACGGAAGCGATGGTCCCGGCGATCACGCCAAGACGCACGAAGGTGCGACCGTAGTTTCCGTGCTTTCCGTTGAGCAGATAGAAAGCCCCGATCGAGGCCATGACGAAGCTGGCGGTCACCACCGAGCCGGTCATGTTGTGCAGGTACTGCCAGAAGACCCACGGGTTCAGAAGCAGGCCCCAGAAACTGTCGAGCAGAATTTCGCCGCCCGGCCCGAGACGGTACCCGGTCGGGTGCTGCATCCAGGCGTTGGTGGCGATGATGAAGAAGCCGGACAGCCAGGAGCCGACAAACACCAGAAATGCCGACCACCAGTGGCCCTTCGGCCCGAGGCGCTTCTCGCCGAACAGGAACAAGCCAAGAAACGTCGATTCGAGAAAGAAGGAGAAGACGCCCTCCATGGCCAGTGTCTGCCCGATGACGCCTCCCGCCGCCTTGGAGAACGCCGCCCAATTGGTGCCGAACTGGAACTCCATCGGGATGCCGGTGACCACCCCCATGGCGAAGTTGATGCCGAAGATCTTGGCCCAGAACCGCGCCGAGCGGTTGAAGTGGTCGTCGCCGGTGCGGAGCGCCATCGTCTTGAGGATGACGATGAGCAGCGCCAGGCCCATCGTGAGCTGGGGAAAGATGTAGTGGTAGGTGACGGTGAAAGCAAAGTGAAAGCGGTGTAGTGCCAGCGCAGAGTCCATGCTGTCCTTTCAATCTTTCTTAAAGCGGCCAGGACACCGCGGATCCTGCACCGGCCCCCGGGCCGCGACTGCAACGGAACGAGATTACTTCAACTCTTCGCCTTCGCCTCGTGGGCGCACGACGGAGCACCGAGCTTCTTGAGCAGTGTCATCATCGGGCACCAGTTGGTGAAGGCCGATTGAAACAGGTTCAACCCGACGAACGCGGTGAACAGGTACCAGTACGGGTTCACCCAGTGTCCCAGCGCCAGGCTCGCCAGCACAAAAGCTCCGGCGATCATTCTCAGATAACGGTGTAGCGTCATGCTTGCCGCCTCCTCTTGTTGACAATGTAGTACACAACCGGCACGGTCATCCGCGACAGCGCCGGCGAAGCGATTTCGCCCGCCATCAGCGCGATGGCCAGGCCCCTGCCCGCCTTGGGGCCCGTTGGCCCCGCGGTAAAATCGTGACGCATGCAGATTTCTGACCACATTCTGGAAAAACGCGCTGAGATCTTGCGGATCGCTGCCCGGCACGGCGCCGGCAACATCCGCATATTCGGATCCTGCGCGCGTGGGGAAGACACAGCCGACAGCGATGTGGATCTGCTGATTGACATCACGGGCCAGACTTCTCCCTGGTTCCCCGGCAGTCTCCTGGCCGACCTTGAGGACCTCCTCGGCCGGCGCGTACAGATCGTCATCGGGCGCTCCCTCAGTCCGCTCATTCGCGATTCCGTTCTCCGAGAGGTTGTGCCGTTGTGAAGTCGCAACGCGCGTACCTCCAGCCAGCGCCGGACCTGCGCACTCCGGTTCACTGTACACGAGTCCGCGATCTTCGATTCACAATGTAGTACACAACCGGCACGGTCATCCGTGACAGCGCCAGCGAAGCGATTTCGCCCGCCATCAGCGCGATGGCCAGCCCTTGAAAGATCGGGTCGAACAGGATCACGGCGCTGCCCACCACCACCGCCGCCGCCGTCAGCAGCATCGGACGGAACCGCACTGCCCCGGCGTCGATGACGGCCTCATCGAGCGGCATGCCTTCCTTCAGCCGCAGCTCGATGAAGTCCACCAGGATGATCGAGTTCCGCACCACGATTCCGGCGCCGGCGATGAAGCCGATCATCGAGGTCGCGGTGAAGAACGCGCTCATCATTCCGTGGGCGGGCAGGATCCCCACCAGCGAGAACGGGATCGCCGCCATGATTACCAGCGGCGTAAGGAAGCTCTGGAACCAGCCGACCACCAGCACGTAGATCAGAACCAGCACCGCCGCGAACGCCAGGCCCAGGTCGCGGAACACCTCGTAGGTGATGTGCCACTCCCCGTCCCACTTCATCGCGTAGCGCGAATCGTCGAACGGTTGCCGCGCCGTGTGCTGTTCGATCGTGTAACCTTCCGGCATCCGGATCTTGCCGATCTCCGGTCCCACGGCGAGAATCGCATACACCGGGCTTTCCATTACGCCGGCGACATCGGCGGTCACGTAAGTCACCGGCATGAGGTTCTTGTGATAGATGCTGCGGTCGGCCAGCATCGGCTCAACCCGCGCCAGTTCGTTGAGCGGCACGAGGCTTCCGTCACGGCCGGCCAGCTTCAGGTTCCGGATGCGGTCCAAATCCGAGCGCGCCGCCCGGTCCAGCCGCAGCGTGATCGGCACGTCCTCTTTCTCCGAATCGACGTGCAGCAGGCCCGCGGCTTCTCCCGCCGAGGCGATCCGCATCGTTCGCGCAATGTCGTCTTCGGTGATGCCGTGCAGCGCCGCCTTCTCCCGGTCCGGCGCGAGCCGGTACTTCTGCTGATCGTCCTCCACGTACCAATCCACATCCACAACGCCTTCGGTCTTCTCGAAGATGTCCCGGATCTGCCGCGCCAGCCTGATCCGCCCCTGCTCCTCGGGGCCGTATACCTCCGCCACGAGCGTCTGGAGCACCGGCGGTCCCGGCGGAACCTCCGCCACCTTGATGTTCGCCCGGTGCTGTCGTGCGATCGGCACGAGCAGTCCCCGCACCCGCTTGGCGATCGCGTGGCTCTGCTCGTCCCGTTCGCCCTTTCCGAGCAGGTTCACCTGAATGTCCGCGACGTTGGAGCCGCGGCGGAGGAAATAGTGCCGCACCAGACCATTGAAATTGTATGGCGACGCCGTGCCGACGTACGTCTGGAGGTTCACCACTTCCGGCTGCGTCAGCGCCGCCTCGGCGAGCAGCCGCGTTACGTGCGCCGTTTCCTCGAGCGTCGTTCCCTCCGGCATGTCCACAATCACCTGGAACTCGCTCTTGTTGTCGAACGGCAGCATCTTCACCTGCACGAACTTCACCGCCACCAGCGCGCAGGAACCGAGCAGCAGGAGCGTCACCGCCGCGATAAAGCCCCAGCGCAGGGGCGCGACGTGAAGCAGCGGATGCATCACCCGCCGGTAGAGCTTGGTCAGGCGGTCCTCCTCCTCCCCGTGTGCATGTCCTGGACCCTTCTTGAGGATGCGGATCGCCGCCCAGGGCGTCACCAGGAACGCCACGATCAGTGAAAACACCATCGCCGAGGACGCCCCCACCGGGATCGGCCGCATGTAAGGGCCCATCAGCCCGCCGACGAAGGCCATCGGCAGAATCGCCGCGATCACCGCCAGCGTCGCCAGGATCGTCGGATTGCCCACCTCGTCCACCGCCTCGATGGCCACCTGCTGGAGCGGCCGGCCCGCGTTCCGCGGCAGGCGCGCGTGACGCACGATGTTCTCGACCACCACGATGGCGTCGTCCACCAGGATGCCGATCGAGAAGATCAGCGCGAACAGCGTGATCCGGTTCAGCGTGTAGCCGTAAAGATAGAACACCGTCAGCGTCAGCGCGAGCGTCACCGGGATGGCCGTGAACACGATCAGCGACTCCCGCAGCCCCAGCGTGATCCAGATGAGAATGCTCACCGAGATCACGGCGATCAGCATGTGGAACAGCAGCTCGTTCGACTTCTCGGCCGCCGTCTCGCCATAGTGCCGCGTGACCGTCATCTCAACGTCCGCCGGGATCACGCTGCCCTTCAGCGCCTCCACTCGCCGCAGCACGTTGTGCGCCACGTCAATCGCGTTCGTCGCTTTGCGCTTCGAGATCGACAGCGTCACCGCCGGATGGAACGATCTCCCTGAGGCGAACTGCACATACTGCGCCGGCTCTTCGCCGCCGTCGGTCACGCGGGCCACGTCCCGCACGAACACCGGCTTCCCATTGGCCACGCCCGCCACCACGCTCCGCACCTCCTCCGCCGAGTGGAGGAAATCACCCGTCTCGAGCACGAACTCGCGGTTTGCGGCCGCATACGTCCCCGACGCCAGCCGCCGGTTCGCCGCCGCCAGCGCCCCATACACCTGCAACGGCGACAATGCGTAGGCCGCCAGCTTCCCCTCGTCGAGCGTTACCCGGATCTCACGCCGCTCGCCGCCGATGATCGCCACCCCCGAAACGTCGTTCACCTGCTTCACCGAGTCATGCACCTGCGCGGCCACCCGCCGCAATTCGTAGGAGCCGTACCGTTTACTCCACAACGTCAGCGCCAGAATCGGCACGTCGTCAATCGAGCGCGGCTTGACCAGCGGCGGCGTCGCGCCGGGCGGAATCAGGTCGAAGTTGGCGTACATCTTCTGATTGAGCTTGACGATGCTGTCCTCTTCGTCTTCGCCCACATAAAACCGAACGATGGCCATCGACGCGCCCGGGCTGGAGGTCGAGTAGATGTACTCTACGCCCGGGATCTCCCACAGGAGCTTCTCCATCGGCTTGGTGACGCGTTCCTCCACTTCCCGCGCCGACGCGCCGGGCATGGCCACGAAGATGTCGATCATCGGCACCTTGATTTGCGGCTCCTCCTCCCGGGGGAGCATGTACACTGCAAAGGCGCCCAGCACAATCGAGGCGATGATGAACAGCGGCGTGAGCTTGGAGGCGATGAACGCGGCAGCGATCTTGCCCGCCGTGCCGAGAGGCTGCTGCCCGCTCACGGCCGGACCTCCACCCTGGCCCCGTCGGCCAAGCCTGCCGGGACGGGAACAATCACCTTGTCCCCGGCGCTTACCCCGGAGAGCACCTCGCGGCGGCCGCCTACCGACGTGCCGAGCGTTACCAGCCGCGTCCGCGCGACTCCGTCCTCGGCGACCAGCACCGACTGAAGCTGGCCTCGCTCGATCACGGCCGCCGCCGGGACCGCCAGCGCCTTGCGCACGCCCAGCGTGAACAACACGCGGCCGAACATCCCCGAGCGAATCTGCCCTAGCGCCGGCAGATCGAGTTTCACCGTGTAGGCCCGCGAGGCCGCATCCACCGCCGGCACGATCTCCGACACCCGTGCTTCGATCTTCTTGTCCAGCGCCTCAAGCACGACGCTCGCGGCTTGCCCCGGGCGGATCTGCGCCAGCCGGGATTCAGCCACCGGCGCCTCAAGCCGGTAAGCCCCCTCGCGTTCGATCGTCAGAAGCGGCGCGCCCGGCGTGGCCAGATCGCCCGGGTTCACGCGCTTTTCGGTGACCACGCCCCCAAAGGGCGCAGTAATCTGCGAGTAACTGCGCATGATCCCCGCCGCCTCCAACCCCTCCTCCGCCTGCCGGATCTTCGAGGCGAGCTGCTCGCGCCTGGCCAGCGTCATCCGGTGGTTCGCCTCCGCCGCTTTCCAGCGGGTGGAGGCCTCGTCGAACTCCTGGTTCGAGATGGACTTCTTCTCAAACAGGTCCTTCATCCGTCGGAGGGTCACCTCCGCGAGATCCAGTTGCGCCTTGGCCGCCGCAACGGCACTTTCCACTTCCGGCATCGCGCTGCGGGCCTCGTGGACCGCCGCCTCCGCCTGCCGGAATTGCGCGTCCAGATCGCGCGCGTCCAGGACGATGAGCAACTGGCCTTGCGACACCCGGTCGCCTGCCTGCGCTTTGACGTCGCGGATGTACCCCATCACTTTGCTCGAAATCACCGCCGAGGTCCGCGCGCGCACCGTGCCGGTCGCTTCGTACGTCTCCGGCCATTCGACTTCGCTCGCCGCCTCCACCTGGACCGCAACCGGCCCAGCCGTCACAGCCTCCTTCTTATACGGCTCCCCGCCGCAGGAAACCAGCAGCATCAGCGAGGCGCTCAAGGGGAAGAACAGTCGTCTCATGTCGGGCCGCTCCTAGTTCAAGATCTCCGAATCCGCGGACAGCGTTCCCGCCGCCAGCTCCAGCGCCGCCGCCGCCAGCCTCTGGTCGTGGATGGCCGCCAGCCGCCTGACCCTGGCCTCCAGCAGCGCCGTTTCGCTTCGCAGCAATTCCGTCACGTTGGTGAGCCCCGCCTCGTAGCGGTTCTTGATAATGCGCAGGTTCTCTTCGGCCATCGCGACCGACGCCGCCGCCACCTCCAGCCGTTCGCGCGCCGCCTCAAAATCGCTCCGGGCCCGGCGCACCTGAAGCCGCACTGCGGCATCGACCTGCTGCTCCTGCGCCCGGGCCCTCGCTACCATCTCTCCTGCTTCGGCGATCCGCGCCTTGTCCGCGTAACCGTTGAACAGATTCCAGCGCACGGAGGCGCCGGCAAACCAGTTCGCGCCGCCTTTGTTTACAAGTTCCTGCCGGTCGGCCTCGAACGCCACGCGAAAAGAGACCTGCGGCCACAGGGCCGCACGCGCCGCCTGCGATTGCGTCTCGGCCAGCAATCGCGCGAGCCGCGTCTGTCGCGCCTCGGGCCGGTTCTCCCGCGCGTTCTGTTCTTGCGCCGCCAGTTCCGACGCCGCTCACGGCGCTGGCAGCGGCGTCGTCAGCTCGTGCTCGGTGTCGAGGGGGAGGCCGAGCGCTTCATTCAGCGCCGCGTGCGCGACCTCCAGGTCGTGCTTCCGGCGAATCTCCTGCTCGCGCACCGCCGCCAGGTGCACCCGGATCGAGAGCACATCGGCGTCCGTCGCCATGCCGGCGGTCCGCACCGCCTCCGCCCTCGCCAGGTCCGCTTCGGCCGAGCGAACCGCTTCCGTGGCCGCACCCAGATTCTCTTTGCTGAGCACGACCCCCATGTAGACGCGAATTACGGAGGCGATCACGTCCAACTGCGTGCGCCGCTGGTCCTCGCCGGTGATCTTTTGCCCGAGTTCCGCCGACCGGACCTGGTGGCGGGTTGACCGGCCGTCCCAGATCGTCTGGTCCAACGTCACCTGCGACTGGAAGTTGTTCAGCGCGTCGGGGCGGTTGAGCGGTCCGATCGCGAAGTTACGCTCGGTGAACTGGTGCTGCGTCAGCAAGGAGCTGAAGACGAACACCGGGTTGTCGCTCCGCTGCCAGGACTCCGTGTAGTTGAGCTTCGGCAGGTAGCCGCTCCGGGCCTGGCGGACCCGTGTTTCGACAGCCCTTACCTGAGCCCGGGCCGCCGCGATCGAGGGATGTTTCCCTAGCGCGACCCGCACCGCCTCCTTGAGCGTCAACGGGCCCTGTGCCCACAACGGCGCGGACAGCACACCGGCTATCACAATCTGGATGATGGGTTTCACGGCTCGACTCATCTTCTTCTTCATCAGGATGCAGCCGCCAGTAGTTGGTGACGATTGGCGGACATCTTTCACGCTCACCGGCCCGCCCTGTCACCTCTGCCGCCCGCTTGCATCTTCCTCACTGAGACCACCACATGGAAACCACCGTTCACTACCTTGGCGGCACAAAGTTCGAAGTCGGCACCGGGAGCCACCGCGTCCTTTGCGACCAGCCTGTCGCCAACGGCGGCGAGGATGCCGACATGTCTCCGCCCGCATTCCTCCTTGCTTCACTTGGGACCTGCGCGGCATTCTACGCCTTGCAGTACCTCCGGACGCGCGCCCTCCCCGCCGAAGGCCTCTCCGTCAAGGTCCACGCCGAGAAAGCCCTCCAGCCCGCGCGGCTGGCTTCGTTCCGCATCGAGGTAGACATCCCTCAGGAACTCGACGACAGGCACAAGGAAGGCGTCCTGCGTGCGGTGAAGGCTTGCCTCATTCACAACACCCTCCTTCAGCCACCGGCCATCCAGACGGTCATCGAGACCGGTGTTCACGCGCACGTCTAGTCAGAGTTTAAGACCTTCTCAGATGGTTTCTGAAAAAGGGGTCAGACTTCTCTGCCCCATAGCGCAAGCTGTTGTCAGCACGTCCCAGGCGGCTCGGGGGCAGGGCGGTCTGACTTCTCTTTCAGATCCCTTTTAGAGATTGCGCCTGTCTCAGTACAGAAGCAGGAAAGATCTCAGGGGCACCGGCACAATTCGGGGGTCGGGGACTTCCACGTCGTCGTTCATCGTGACCAGCACGCCGAACGGCGCGTTGTAGACCGACTTCTCCAGGAAGGCCCTCAAACCGAGCGTGTCGCGATGAGGATCCACTCGCTGCCGGTACTTCACCTCGAGCGGAATCCTGTGCTCGCCAATGGTCAACACGAAGTCGACTTCCGGCTCGATTCCCCGTTCTGGAAAATGCGCCACGTCAAGATGTGGAATTCCGCCGAGGAAGTAGCCGGCCACGCTCTCCGCAATGTGTCCCGCGAGGTCGCTCAAGTGGGGTGACTGAGCCAGTCGGCTGGGGTCCAGCGGCACCACTTCCTGAAGCCAGCTCGCCCTAAGGCCATGATCGCAAAGGCAGATCTTGGGGTTGCCTTTGCGGCGCTTCAATCTCAGTTCGAGCGGCTTTACCAGCCGCAACAGCAGGGCTCCATCCAGAAACTGGAGATAGGCCCGGATTCGCTGCCAGCCGACGTTACCCGCCAGGGCCTGCCGGATTTCCTGAACAAAGATGCTCTGTCCCGGCGCCTGGCCCGCATAACGGCAGGCGAGCCGGTACACCTCTTCCAGAAGTTGTGCATCACGTTTCAGGCCCCTCTTGCCTAGCCGCAAGTCGTGCTGGATGGCACGCTGGATCACCGTTTCGTTCAGGTGATCCGCCACCTCAGCCCACGGCACGTCAGGCCTGGCTTGACTCACGGGGTATCCTCCCCGGTTGGAGAATTCAGCAAAGGCTCGGTCGCGCAGATCCCGCGCCTGGAGCCCCAAGGCCCGCAATTCCTGCCAGAACTCCCTCCGCAGCAAGGCATCCAGCCCGTTCTCAGGCAGGTGTGGCCTGAGCTCGGCCCCGAAACGAAGGCCCGCAATCTCGCGCAAGAGCAGTGTCCCGAGTTCAACCTGGGTGATCCGGCCCGCCAGACTGTCCCTGCCGGCTTCGATACGGAGCGCCGAACTGTCGGTCACCAGTACCCTTACCGTGTGGTGATCAACCAGGGCCTTCAACTGAGGCGCCCAGTCCGGGAGATTCTGTACCTCATCAAGAAATAGGAGAGCCGGTTCGCCTTTTCGCGCAGACTCATTGAAGGTGGCGCCCAGTATCCTGTTTTCGAACCACCGGCCAATCGTCAGTATCGGTTCACTGAGACCGGTAAGCGACGGTATCTCGTCGAACTGTATACGGAGTATCCGGTTGGGCGGGATGCTCTTTTCCTGGAGGAGAGTCTCGATGATCTGGAGCTGGAGTGTCGTCTTGCCGACTTGCCGCGGCCCTCGAAGCACGACGGCGTGCGCCAGCCCTCGCTCCAGCTTCCTGAGCGTCGAATGGAATGCCCACCGGCGGTAGGGAGGCAAGGCCGGCCCCGGCTTCCCCTCCCACCAGGGATTGGTGGATCGCAGAAACTCCTCCACCGCCGGGTGCAATCGCTCGAGGTCGAAGATGTCTCGCGCCATGCGCCGGGAACCCGCGGTCCGTCGTGCCGGACCCGCCTTATTTAACCACACCGCGGCGCGCAATCGCTTCCCGCTACAATCGCAAGAGAGGCGCCTGTCACTTCTCCGCTCGAAATGGCATCTCTCGAAAGAGAAACGGAAACCGCGCTGGCGCGCGAGCTGCTGGCCGGCAATGTGGAGGTCTTCGACCGGTTCGTCGAATCCTTCCGCACGCGGCTCTTCCAGTACAGCTACCTGATGTGCGGCCACCGCGAGGACGCTGAGGAAGTGGCGCAGGACACATTGCTCCAGGTTTTCGAGAACTTCGGACAGCTCCGGGAGCCGGAGCGCGTGCGCCCGTGGATCTTCCGCATCGCCAAAAACGCCTGCTTGATGAAGCGCCGCAAGAGCGTGTTCGCGCCAACTCAGGAACTCTCGCTCGACGAATTGATGCCCGCCGTCCGGCAGGAGGACGGCCCCCGCAAAATCGAGATCGCCGACTGGTCCGCCCTGCCGGACGACCAGTTGCTTCGCTCGGAGCTGAAGGATGTGCTTGCGGAGGCGATCCGCCAGTTGCCGGAGATCTACCGCACGGTGATTCTGCTCCGCGACATCGAGGAACTCTCCACCGAAGAAACAGCCCAGATCCTCGACATCAGCACGGACACCGTCAAGACCCGGCTGCACCGGGCCCGGCTTGCCGTTCGCCAGAAGCTGGACACCTACCTGCGGGCCGGGGCGGAGGTGAGGTGATCATGCCGCACGAAGCCGGGCACTTCAGGAGCTGTCTCGAGATCTTCGCCGAACTCTCCTCTTATCTCGACGCCGAGCTGCCGCCCGAGGCCTGCCGCGAGATCGACGCGCACCTGGCCGGCTGCGGCCCCTGCATCGAGTTTGTCAACAGCCTGCGAAAGACGGTGGAGATCTGCCGCAAGTACGAGCCGGGGGGATTGCCGGAACCCCTCAGCCAGCGGGCGCGCGAGCAGCTTCTGGAGGCCTACCGGAGAATGCTGGCTGCCCGCAACGACACGCCGCCCGCGGCCCCGGCTACATGAGCAGCCGGTTCCTCTGGCCGCGCGAGCACGGTGCCTGGGCCATGCTCCTGTTGCCGTTCCTGTGCGGCGTGGCTGTCACCGGGACCGCCCGCTGGGAGTCGCTCGCTGCCCTCGCCGTAATCCTCGCCGTCTTCCTGGCTCAGGAACCGGCGCTGACCCTGCTGCGCCGGCGGTTCGTGTGGCGCGAACCTCGCGATGCTTCCAGACAAGCCGGCTGGTCACTTTGTCTGTTGCTTCCGCCGGCCGCAGCCGCGCTGGCGATTCTTTTTGTCCGCCTCCCCTGGAAACCGCTGGCCGCGCTGTCCGGCGTGGCCGCGGTCCTCATGGCCTGGCGCGCGGTGTTCACCCTTTCCAACAAACAGCGCTTCGTGCTGCTCCAAGTCGTCGAGGCCGCCGGCCTCACTTCAACCGCACTGCTCGGATACCTCTCCGCCCACGGCTCGCTCGATCGCGTCGCCTGGATGCTCTGGGGCGCGTTCTCCGTCCATCACGCCGCAGCACTCTTCGTCATCCGCGCTCGCCTGGAGGCAATCATCGGTTCTAAAGCAAAGACGCCGGCTGAGCGCCGCTATCGCCTCAGCGCCTGGTTCGCGCAGGGGGTTCTCGCCGCGGCAGTTGTCTGGGGGTTCCTTGCCGGCAATGCGCGCCTCGGGCTCGCCTTCGCCATCCCGTTCGCCTTGCACTCGCGCGACCTGCTCCTGCTCGACAGCCCCGCCTTCCTCAAGATCCCGCTCACGCGCGCCGGCTGGCGGGAAGTCTTGATTTCCGTCGCGTTTGCAGCCGTCCTGGTGTCCGCGCTGTGACGGCGGTCACTGCTGCCAGCCCCGCTCCCCCGTAGTCTGAAGGGGAATGGCTTGCCCGGCGGCAGTGACTCCGAAAGAACCGGCTTCAAGGCCCGCAAAGAAGAAACTCTTGCGGCGCGGGCCCGACCATTCGCAGTTCATCCGCTGGACCGTGCAGGCGCTCTTCGCGGCCTTGAACGTGTGGATCGGCATCGAGTTCTTCCTGTGGGTGCGGCACTACGAGACCGGCGGCGCTTCCATCTTCATCCCTCGCCCCGCCGGCATCGAGGGATGGCTCCCCATCGCTTCGCTGATGAATCTCAAGGCGCTGCTTCAGACCGGCGAAGTCCCGAGCATTCATCCCGCCGGCGTTTTCGTCCTCGTCGCCTTCCTGGCGATCTCTCTGCTGCTCCGCAAGTCCTTCTGTAGCTGGCTCTGCCCGGTTGGCACGCTCTCCGAATGGCTATGGCGCGCGGGCCGCTCCATCTTCCGGCGCAACTTCTTCCTTCCGCGCTGGGCCGACATCGGCCTCAGGAGCCTGAAGTACATTCTGCTCGGCCTCTTCCTGTACGTGATCCTGAAGATGCCGCCCGCCGCGATTCGCGCATTTATGGACGGGCCGTACGGCATCATCTCCGACGTGAAGATGCTGAACTTCTTCCGCTACTTGAGCGTCACGGCCGCGGTAGCCCTGGGCGCGCTCGCGCTGCTGTCGGTCTTCTACCAGAACTTCTGGTGCCGGTATCTTTGCCCCTATGGCGCCCTGATGGGCCTGGTGGCGCGCTTCAGCCCCGCCCGCATCCGCCGCGACCCCGTCGCCTGCATCGACTGCGAGAAATGCGCCAAAGCCTGCCCGTCGCTTCTCCCGGTGGACAAGCTGATCACGGTGCGCTCGGTGGAGTGCACCGGGTGCCTGGATTGCGTCGCGGTTTGCCCCGCCGCCGGCGCGCTCCAGATGTCGCTCCCGCGCCGCCGCACGCTCCCGGCCTGGGCGATGGCTGCCGCGATTGCAGTGCTCTTCCTCGGTATCGCCGGCTACGCGCGCTGGGCCGGCTACTGGCACACGGACTTGCCCAGCCAGCTCTACTACGATCTGATCCCGCGGGCCGCCGAGTTCGCGCACCCGTAGCCGGAACCCTCACCGCCCATCAGGCACCACCAGGAACTCCGCCAGGCGGTCGTCCGGCTCATCGGCCGAGATCACTTGCACGCCCGCGGGCGCGAGCTTTCGCGCCTCCTCCGCCGCCATCCGATCCCAGTCGCCGTCGATCGGATTCACGATCAGGCCGGATGCCGGCGCTCTGGCGAGCAGTTGCGGCAGGTCGAACGAATGGAGCGCCTGGAACGGAAAGTAGTGAAACGGGATCTCGCGGTCGTAGACGGAAAACCGCTCCTCCGGGCCGGGCTGCAAACGGAAAGAAAGTTCCAGCGATTTCGGCCGCTCGATAAACTGGCGGTAGCTCAGGAAACCGTCGCGCAATGCGTATTTGGCCACCCGCACCCGGTTCCCCATCACTTCCTGCGCCAGCGCATAGATCGCCGCCAGCGCCGTGTTGTGCCCCCTGGCGTAGAGAACCACCGGCTTCGAGGCGAATTCCTTCGCGCCGCCTACCAGCCTTGCCGCCTGCCGCAGATCACGCCCCTGCCGCTTGACGTAATGCTCGCCCACAAGCAGACTCACCGCTGAGACCCAGCCCATCTTGCTGGTGGCCATTTCACCGATCCCGCGCGGATCGACGCCGCACACGGCCCAGCCCGCCTGGAGCGCCCGCGCGAACAGCGGCTCCCCACCGAGAGCCTCCTTCCCGCGATCGTCCGCCGCCAACAGCAAGCCTTTCGGAGACCCCGCCGGCCTGGCGAGGAATGCGGGCACGTCCAGGTCCGGCTCCGACGGAATCAGAATCCGCTGGAGCGGCCGGCTCGCGAACTCAACTCGCACCCGGGGGAGTTCCGGAGGGGAACAGAAGACGTCTTCCATCCTGGGCCGCGGATCCCGCGGGGGCAGTTCGCGCGCCAGGCGCCGAACCGTTTCCATCATTCCCGGCCCAGCGGCCTGGTTCTGCCCGGGCGGAAAACACCTCAATTCGACCGAATCCGGCGGTTCGGTCTCGGTCGGCAGCTCCGGGTGCGGGCCCCCGTCGCCTTCGCCCTTGAGCCATTTCAAGAACCACCCATAGGCCGCTTCGCGCTTCTTCTGCTGATAGCCGTGACCGGAGGAGCTGTCCTCGAAGAATCCGAACCTGTCGCGAGCGCCGAAGGACTCATACAGCCGCGCCGCGTAGCCGGCCACCTCGCGCACCCCGGCGATGGGAAAACTCTGGTCCTCGGAAGCCGCGATGATCAGCAGCGGCCGCGGCGCGATCATCGCCGCCAGTTCGTGGTTGTTCGCATAGTGGATCAGGCCCGGCACAAAGTGACAGTGCTCGGAGGCGCGATACCAGTCCAGCGCCCGCGTCACCTGGATCTGCTCGTAGAATTCGCTCGTCCCCACCACCGGCACCGCCACCGGCACCCATTCCTCGAGCGCCGACGTGATCCACGTGTTGTACCCGCCTCCCGACGCGCCGGTGATCCCGACCCGCCCGGGATCGACGTCCCGCCGCGTGAGCAGGTACTGGAAAGCGCACTGCGTTTCGTACACCGCGAAGCCTTGCTGCGATACCCCGACCAGCAGCGCCCCGGTGCGCCGGTGGTCGCGCCACGACACGCCGCGCTCTCCTTGCCCGAACGCGTCGAATATCAGCACCACGAAGCCCAGGCGCGCCATGTTGATCGAGAACGCCTGAAAATCCGGCCGCGTCTTGCTGTCCGTCCACCAGTGGCCGGTGTAGAAAATGATCGCCGGCGCGCGGCCCCTCGCGTGCTCCGGCACATAGACGTGCGCCGGCACTCGCACTCCGGGCAGGCCTTCGTACACCACCTTCTCGATCCGGTAACCCTTCCGGCGCACGGCGCCAACGACCTTCTCTCCGAGGTAGGGCGGCCAGGGGAACTGAAGAAATCCCAGTGATTGCGCCAGGCGCTTGCGCAGGCGGGGCGCTTCCTGTCTGGCTTCGGCGCTGTCTCTTGGATGAGACAGCGAAGCCAGTGAATCCCTGGCGAGTCGCTCGACGCTGTCGAGTACAGCGTTCTCCTGTGCCGAGACGTCGGCCGGCCGCAGCGCTCGCAGGCGGCTCCCCCAATCATCGGCCGCCGCGGCGGCCAGTACCGCGAAGCCGAGCGCCAGGGCCCGCGGCAACGTGGTTGTGAGCACGGGAGTCTCAGGCGAGGATCTCGGCCGCGGGAATCTCCACTCCGTATTCCGGGACCGGGAAAGCGTTGACCTGCTGCAAGGCCGAGCCGGTGTAGACGAACAGTTTCTTCACCGTGGGATCGACGAGCCAGACGTGCGCCACGCCCCAGGCGTGCAATTCCTCCAGCTTGCGGACGACGTCGGTGAGGCGGTCGTCCGGCGAGGCGATCTCGATGACAACAAGCGGCGGGTTGGAAGGCACCGGTTCGCTGGGTTTGTCAGGGGCGAACACCGCGACATCGGGGATCCGAAATCGCCGTGGACCCAACCGGAGCCGAAGCTCGGGCCGCGCGTACATCGGCTTGCTCTTCCGCAGTTCATAGAAGATCTCGATCAGCCGGGCCTGCACTTCACTATGCTGGTTTTCTCCCACGTTCCTCTCCACGATCTCCCCGTCGAGATATTCGCGGTCGGGGCCGTCGAAGCTTGTGCGGAGGTATTCTTCCACCGCCACCAGAGGCTTGGTCGCCATCGCCTCCACTCTATCACCGGCACGGCCATGTGGGCAGATGCTTTCGTCTGCCAAGGATTGTGCGTGTGGCGCTACCCGCGGTGTTCCGGCACCGGCCAGTCTACGCTATACGGCAACGCCGCGAAGCCGAGCGCCAGGGCCCGCGGCAACGTGGTTGTGGGCACTGGAGTCTCAGGCGAGGATCTCGGTCGCGGGAATCTCCACTCCGTATTCCGGGACCGCGAAGGCGCTGACCTGCTGCAAGGCCGAGCCGGTGTAGACGAACAGTTTCTTCACCGTGGGATCGACGAGCCAGACGTGCGACACGCCCCAGGCGTGAAACTCCTCCAGCTTACGGACAACGTCGGTAAGGCGGTCGTCCGGCGAGGCGATCTCAATGGCAATCAGCGGGGGCTGAGTGGGGACCGATTCCTCGGGTTCGCCGCCTGCGAACACACATACGTCAGGGATGCGAAACCGCCTGGGGCCGAGCCTCAGGCGAAGCTCGGGAAACGCAAACAGGCGGTGGCGCTTCTCGATCTCGAAGAAGACTTCGATCAAACGTTTCTGTGCCCTGCTGTGGTCCTTTTCTCCCACGTTCCTCTCCACGATCTCCCCATCGAGATATTCGCGGTCGGGGCCGTCGAAGCTTGTGCGGAGGTATTCCTCCACCGCTACCAGAGGCTTGGTCGCCATCGCCTCCACTCTACCACCGGCACGGCCCTCACGCCTCCGGTCTTTCATCCGGGAGCTTTCGCCGTGAATGTTGCCGCTCGTCGAGTGGAACAGCCGGTGATCCAGAATCCCAGATCGCGGTGATCGAGTCGCCGAACGGCCTGGTTCCCCACTACTTTCCAGGCCTGACATCACCCCGCGCTCCAACTTCCACGGCGCGCACCACCGGCGCCGCCCAAGGCCTTGACCTCGGCGCCATACAAGCGTAGGCTGACGGCATGGCAAGCTTTGCCCGCGGGACGCCGGTCTTAGTCGCTGCTGTCCTCTGCTGTAATGGTCTGGCGCAGGTGTGCTACGGTCAGCCTGAAAAGATGGGCTGCGGCCCCCCGAACGACGAACACCGCGTCCACAAACAGAACGTAAGGGATTTTGTTCGCGAACCAAGCCAAGGCAAAGCAGGAATCTACGTGATGCGGCCAATTATCCGAGTGGCGTTGCTGCAAGTGGGCACTCGGCCCGCAGGGTTGCTTGCTCGTCAGACCAAGACCGGTGTAGATGGAAAGTGGGTCGGTGTTAATCTTCCCGGAACGTACTTCTATTTCGAGGCAGACCCGGGCATCGTCAGACTCTGTTCCACGGGGGCACGCCCTAGCGTGGTCCTTCTTTCGGTGAAGGCCGGTGAGCGGCACTACCTGCTCGAACGAAATCCTGTGGGGGGCGAGCAGGCGGTCGTCGAGGTCACAGAGGAGCTGGGCAAGAAATACCTGAAGAAATGCAAGCTCAGCACATTCGAATTGAAGCGACCTGGAAAGTGAAAAGCGATGAGAATTCTGTGGCCAATCACTTTGCTCGTTGTCATATGCATGCAACCCGGCTCTGGTCAGGACCGTGAGTCACTGCCTGTTGTCACAGAGAAGATCCAATACTTGAGCGGCGGAGGACTGAGTGAGCCGGCGCGGAACTGGACAACTGGGCCAACACGGAAATGGAAGGACCAGTTAACGATCTCCCGAGAGCGAATAGAGGTCAAGGTTCACAAGGGACCCGTGATCCAGATCGAGCCCGCGCGTGTCATCGCACTGACTTATGCCGGCATGCGGCGGAAACGATACGAGCTTGTGGCGCTGTTTCCGGTCGCGCCCGTTCCAAGTTTAGTCGCTCCCACGGTGACGCCCAAGTCCACAACCCATCTGGTTCAGATCGACTTCATTCTGCCCGATGGGACCGCTTCGGCAGTGTTATTGAGAGCGCACAAGAGCAATTACGACACCATCGTTCGCGCGCTGAGCGAGATCACGGGAATCGCGGAACAGACGCAGCCGAGCCCGGAAGCAGGGAAGCAAGACTAGCACGAGGAGCGGCGAGTCGGTGGGAGCCGGTCCCTCATCTGGCACCTTTCGCTGCGAATCCCCAGCCGATCGTCCCCAGCAGATTCTGCTTGACAATCGCTGTTCAATGATACAGAATATTCTGTAATGAAGAATATTCTGTATCATGGAGGATTTGAAATGAATCTAATGGAAGATCTGCAACGTGTGGAAGAGCATACCTATCGCTCGGTTTTCGACGACGGCTTGGTGGACCTGTTCGCCGTCGTTGTCCTGCTGGGCTTCGGCATCGCCATGGTGACCGGCAGCTTCGTACCGATGATTCCCATCTACGCGTTGCCCTTTCTCTGGCCTCTGATCCGCAAGCGCTGGATCACCCCAAGGATGGGGTATGTACGGTTCTCCGCGGGGAGAAGGCAGAAAGAGCGCAGGGCGATGCATAAGGCGGTGGTCGCAGGGTTGTTGGTGTTTCTGGCCGGCGCGGCGCTCGCCATCACGATCGGCGTGCAGTTGATACCTATCCGGCGCCAGGCGGTCGTCCACTCGATCGGTCTGATGTTTACGCTCGCCATGCTGACAATCATGGTGACCATGAGGATCCGTAGATTCGCTGTGTACGCGACCGCGATGCTGCTGGCGGCTGTGGCGGGGGTCGCTCTTGGCCTTTCCGCGGAAGTCTATGTGAACGGGATTGGGGCAGCCGTAACCGTTGCCGGGGTAGCGATGCTGTGGCGCTTTGCGCGGAAGCACCCCGCGATCCCGCCTGAGGAGCACCATGCCACCGGCTAGTGAGCAGCACATTCTGCTTCAGCTCGACCGCACTGTGCATGAGCCGGCCAGGCTGGCGATTCTGACGCTGCTGGCGGGTGTGGAAACCGCAGATTTCATGTTCATCATGCATCGCGTGGGATTAACGGGCGGCAACCTGGGTGCGCACATCACGAAGCTGCAGGAGCGTGGATTCGTCGAGGTTCGCAAGGAGTTCGTCGAAAAGCTGCCCCGGACTCTGGTGAGTTTGACTGAATCGGGGCGGGCGGCCTTGCTGGAGTATAGGAAAACATTCCAGCAAGTGTTGGAGACGATTCCCGCCGGGCCAAAAGCCCCATGAGATTCAGCTTTGTGAGAGGTCGGCTATCCGGCCGCTTGCGAGTGAAGCTTCCACCTGGCCGAAAGCCATGGTTTCCGGCCACGCAGACTACGCTACCTTCGCCACCCGCGGCTCATACACGCAGCGCGGGTCCTCGGCCAGGAAATCGCCAGTCAGCGCGTACGCGCGCGAACGCGAGCCGCCGCACAGGTTGCGGT
>CAYZJD010000037.1:0-8909 GCA_964478455.1 uncultured Solibacteraceae bacterium
CAGATCTGCTCCAGGATCTCCCGCCGGCCGGCCACCGCGCTCACGGGCATTCCGCCGCCGAGCGCTTTTCCGAACGTTGCCAGGTCCGGCGTCACGCCGAAATGTTTCTGTGCCCCGCCGAGCCCGATGCGGAAGCCGGTGATCACCTCGTCGAAGATGAGCAGAGCGCTGTGCTCGCCGCAGATCTCCTTCACCCGCTGGAGGTAGCCCGGCGCCGGCACCATCCCGCCGCTGTTCGAGAGCACCGGCTCCATGATAGCCGCCGCGATCTCGTCCCCTCGCCGCGCGAACGCCTGCTCGACGCTCTCGATACAGTTCCACCGCGCCACCACCACGTTCTCCGCCTCATTGGCCGCCTGTCCGCGCGACTCGAGCACGACGTTCGGCGCCTCCGGCGGTCCAACGTCGGCCGCGCTCGGCTTGTGGCTCAGCAGGACCGAATCGACCCACCCGTGATAGTGGCCCTCGAACTTCAGGATCAGCCGCCGGTTCGTGAAAGCGCGCGCCAGCCGCAGCGCAAGCTGAACCGCCTCAGTCCCGCTCGAGGTGAAGGCGACCCGCTCGGCGCACGGGACCAGTTCCTGGATCTTCTCCGCCACCTGGTACTCCAGTTCGTGCTGCGCTCCGTAAGTGAACGGCCCTTCGACTTGACGCCGGACCGCCTCGACGACCTTCGGATGCCGGTAGCCCAGGATGTTCGGTCCCCATCCCAGCGCATAGTCGATGTACTCGTTGCCGTCCACGTCCGTGAGACGCGGGCCGCATCCGTCCCGGAAATAAAGAGGCACCGGAAACTTCGCCCGGAACGGGCTGCTGACACCGCACGCCAGCGACCCCCGCGCCCTGTTCAGCAACTCACGCGATCTGATCCATTTCTCGTTCAAAGCGCCGTCTCCAAACGTTCGAGGGTATCATGGTGCAGTCTCGTTAGGAGACCCATATGGAATCGCTCACACGGCGCACTTTTCTCGGCGGCCTCGGCGCTTCAGCGGCCGCGACGGGGCAGCCCTCCTCCCGCACGGTTCGTGTCGGCGTGGTCGGCGGCGGCTTCGGCTCGACCTTTCAGTGGCACCTGCATCCGCGCTCGCGCGTCACGGCGGTTTGCGACATCCGGCCCGACCGTTTGCAGCGCCTCTCCGAGGTCTACCGCGCGAACTCCGCCTACCGCGACTTCCGCGAGTTTCTCAGGCACCCGGAACTGGACGCCGTGGCCGTCTTCACGCCCGCGCCCCTCCACGCCTGGATGGCCATCGAGGCGATGAAATCCGGCAAGCACGTCATCAGCGCCGTGCCGGCCGGCATGTCCGCCGAGGAACTCGAGCGGCTGCTTGAGACCGTCAAGTCCACCGGCATGAAATACATGCTGGCGGAGACGAGTTACTACCGTCCCGAAACCATGACGTGCATGGAGTGGGCGAGGGAAGGGAAGTTCGGGACGATCTTTTACTCCGAGGCCGAGTATCATCACGAGGGACTTATTCCGCTGATGTTCGACGACCGCGGCTTTCCCACCTGGCGTCATGGTTTTCCGCCCATGCACTACCCGACGCATTGCACCGGGATGGTGGTGCCCGTCACCGGCGAGCGGCTCGTCGAGGTGCAGGCCGTGGGTTGGGGCGACCGGCACGAGGCTCTCGAAACCAACCAGTACGAGAATCCCTTCTGGAACACCACCGGCTTCTTCAAGACGTCAGGCGGCCACGCGTGCCGCATCTCGGTGTTCTGGCATGTCGCCGCCGGCGTCACCGAGCGAGCCCAGTTTTACGGCGACCGGCTTTCTTACATCATGGAGCGTCCGGAAGGCGCGCCGAACACCGTGATCCGCATCGCCAAGGACGGCAAAACGGTCATCGGGCCCGACGGCTATCCGCAGGGCGATGTCTCCATCGAGGCCTATAAGCAGCCGGACCATTTCGAGAAACTGCCCGCGCCCATGCGCGTCAAGACCGGTCACGGCAACTCGCACACCTTCCTGACGCACGAATTCATCAGCGCGATCCTCGAGGACCGGCACCCCACGGTGAACGTCTGGGAGGCAATCGCCTACACGCTGCCTGGAATCGTGGCTCACCAGTCCGCTCTCCGCGGCGGCGAGCCGCTCAAGATCAAAGATTACGGCCGCGCGCCGGGGTAATTCCAGGAATCAGACTCACAGCAACTGTCTAAGTTGTGTGGCCGTCAGATCGCGGTTCGGTGACCCGAGGCGCCCGGCTCATGCGGCGACTGTCACCCGCTGGACGCCGACAAACTGCAGACCGGTCGCCGGTGCTCCCTGGACTTCCAGGCACAGTTCAATCGCCTCGCGAATTCGCGCCATGAGTTCGTCCAGGGAGTGCGCCTGGGTATGACAGCCGGCAAGCTGGGGAACCGAGGCGACGTAGAAACCCTCTTCATCGCGTTCGATGACTACGTCAAATTGCCTCTCCACCACTGTCTCCTTCCCGGCATTCTACCCCCACGACGCTCCTGCCGGGAACCCGCGCTCACCAGTTCGTCAGCGAGCCGCCGATGCGCGTCAAGTCCGGGCACGGCAACTCGCACACCTTCCAGACGTACGAATTCATCAACGCGATCCTCGAGGATCGGCACCCTACGGTGAACGTCTGGGAGGCGATCGCTTACACGCTGCCGGGCATCATCGCCCACCAGTCGGCACTCCGCGGCGGCGAGCCGCTCAAGATCAGGGATTACGGCCGCGCGCCGGCGTGATTCCAAGAATCGGGCGCGACCCGGGCAAGACCATTTCGGATCTCAGGAGCGTAAGCTTGTCAGGAGAGGTGATCTCCATCGTGGATGGATTGAAACTGAGCGAGCTGCCGGACCGTGATTATTATCCCAGCGAGGACCAGGAGCAGAAACCCGTCCTCGTGCTAGCCATTCGTCGGGAGTGGGTCGAGGACGACGAACTCCTTCTGGCGCCCGGGCGCGACTGGTTCCGTTACGTGCATCAGTGCGGCGGGGTAGCCTGCCATCACCTCGCGTTCGCGGCGGCGACTGAGCTCAACCCCAAGAGCGACGCCATCCTGGAAGGCATGCGGCGGATCTCGGACGAGTACTACGGCAGCGACCTCTTCCGCTCGGTCACTGTAGACGACCTCGTGCGCTACCGGTTTGTGCTGCGCCAGCACCTACAGGTCGACTGCAACCGGGATTACGAAACGTTCGAAGAAGCTGTCTATCCGGTCGACCTCGAGCACCTCGAACACTTGACCGGCGATCCGATCCCGGAAGATCTGAATCATCTCGTCAGGTGGAAGTACCGGCGTTTCACGCCGATGGCGCCGTTCGGCCTTTGGATTCTCGGACCGAACTCGGACTGACGCCATGGTCTGGCGACCTGAGGATGCGCTCACCAGTTCGTCAGCGAGCCGTCGGGGCGGCGGAAGATCGGAATCGGGCGCCTGCGCTCGGTGATTTCGGCGACCATCTTGAGGCGCTTGGGATCGAACTCGACGCCGAGGCCCGGGCGGCGGTTCGGCCAGAGCTTGCCGTTGCGAAAATCGAAGTGCCGCGGCAAGTGCGGGACCTCGCGCGGACCTGCGCTGAGCATTTCCATCACCACCGGCCCGGAGAAGACCGCGCAGCAGTTCACCAGCGCCGCCGTCGCCACCGGGCCGGTGAAGTGCGGCACGAGGCCGACGTAGTGCGTCTCGCACAGCGCGGCGATCTTCATGAACTCGGTGACGCCGCCGCAGTTGGGGATGCTCACGCGCGAGTAGTCGATCAGGCGCTGCTCCACCAGTTCGTTCAAGTCCCACCGGTCGCCGAACTGCTCGCCCACGGCGATCGGTACCTTCACCTGCTGCCGCACGCTCCTGTAGACTCCCGGGTTCTCCGAGCGGATCAGGTCCTCGACGAACAGCGGGTCCAGGTCGTCAATGAGCGTGCTCAGCCGGACGGCGTCCGCCAGGTCGAGCCGGGTGTGGTAGTCAATGGCCCAGTCGCCGTCTTTGCCGACGCCCTCACGGATCTCGCGGCAGTGCTCGAACGTCTTCTGCACCATGCGGCGGGAGTCGAAGGGCGTGTCCTTGCCTGGATCGGCGACTCCGGTGCGGAATGCGCGGAAGCCGGCCTCGATGCACGCCCGCGCCGTCTCCCGGACGCTGCCCTTGGAAGGGAAGCCCGTCGAATAGCATTCGATGTACTCCCGCGCCTGCCCGCCGAGCAGTTCGTAGACCGGCGCGCCGAGCGCCTTGCCCTTGAGGTCCCACAGGGCCAGGTCCAGCGCTCCGAGCGCGTGCAGCTTCTCGCGCCCGGCCGGATAAAAGTAGCCGCGGTACATCACCTGCCAGAGATGGTCGATGCGCGTCGGGTCTTCGCCGATCAGCATCGCGGCGCACTGCTCGACCGCCTCCCTGGTGCCTCCCTCGCCAATGCCAGTGAGACCCTGGTCGGTTTCGACGGTAACGATGTTCGAGCTTTGGTTGAAGATCGGCCTAGTATTCGGATCCTCGTAGTAGCGGATCCGCGTGATCTTCATCGGCGGCAGGGCGGCAACAGCGCGCGACGCCAAGCGGAGAGGCGCCGCGGCAGCCACCGCAGCAGTGAGAAACCACCTTCGGTTCATGTCCAATTATCAAAACCGGTGACAGGCTACGCAATCCCCGATTGCGCGCATGCGCCCGGCTGCTGCTGGAAATCGGGGATTGCGTAGCCTGTCACCGGTTTTTTTGGTACAAGGGGAGTTCCGGGGGAGGAGATCATCGTTACCGTCTGTGTGCTCGCCAGCGGGAGTTCGGGGAACTGCACTTTCCTTTCGACGGGGCGCACGCGGATTCTCGTCGACGCCGGGCTAAGCCGGAAGGAGATTCTCGCGCGGCTGGCCGCCATCGGGGAGGCCCCGGAGAAGCTCGACGCGATCCTCATCAGCCACGAGCACAGCGATCACATCGCCGGGCTGCCGAGGCTGGCGGCCAAGCTCGCAATCCCGATCTTCCTGACCGACCGCACGGCGCCGGCGATCGACTGGAGCGAGAGCAAAGCCACGGTTGAGCCGTTCCAGGCGGGACACCGCCTCTCCATCGGCGATCTCGATGTCGACACCTTCACCATTCCGCACGATGCGGCCGATCCGGTGGGGTTCACCTTCCACACGCAGGGGCTGAAGCTCGGGCTGGTGACGGACCTGGGCTACATTCCCGCTTCGGTCAGGTTTCACCTGCGCGGGACAGACATGCTGATACTGGAATCCAACCACGACCTCGAAATGCTGAAAGTGGGTCCGTACCCGTGGGCGGTGAAGCAACGCGTGATGGGACGCAACGGGCACCTGTCGAACGAGGTGGTATCGGAGTTCATCCGGAACGATCTGGACACGACGACATCGGTGCTGGTGCTGGGCCACCTCAGCGAGCACAACAACCATCCGGAGCTGGTGCGGCGGGCGGCGAGCCAGGCGCTCGAAGGACGGGCGCTGTTCACGCGGCTGGTGGTGGCCGAGCCGCGGCAGCAGACGGAGGTGTTTCGGTTTTGAGCGGGAACCGCCCGCGGTGTGCAGACGGTGCGGGCCTTCCCCGGGGGAGCGTTCATGATAGCGAGATACACCCGGCCGGAGATGGGCCGGATCTGGAGTGACGAGAACAAGTTCCGCACATGGCTCGAAGTGGAGCTGGCGGCATCCGAAACGCTGGCCCAAATGGGCGAGGTTCCGCCGGAGGCAGCCCGCCTGCTCCGGGAGCACGCGCGGTTCGACGTGGCGCGCATCCTCGAGATCGAGCGGGAAGTCAAGCACGACGTGATCGCGTTCAACACCTGCGTCGCCGAGAGCATGAAGGCGGCCGGGCGCCCGGAGGCTTCGCGCTGGTTCCACTACGGGCTGACGTCGAACGACGTGGTGGACACCGCGCAGGCCCTCCAGGTCAAGCAGGCCTCCGAACTTCTGATGACGGGACTGGAGCGGCTGCGCGACGTGCTAAAGGCGCGTGCGCACGAGTTCAAGTACGCGGTCCAGATCGGCCGGACCCACGGGGTCCACGCCGAGCCGGTCACGTTCGGGTTGAAGATCGCGTTGTGGTACGACGAGACACTCCGCCATATCAAACGGCTCGATGCGGCCGCCGAGGAAATGCGCGTCGGGAAGTTCTCCGGCGCTGTAGGCAGCTTCGCCCACATCGGGCCGGAAGCGGAAGAAGCGATCTGCGCGAGGTTGGGGCTGAAGGCGGCGGCGATCACCTCCCAGGTCATCTCGCGCGACCGGCACGCGTTCTACCTGTCGGTGCTGGCGGGCATCGCGGCCACCTGCGAAAAGATCGCGCTCGAGGTCCGGCACCTTCAGCGCACCGAAGTGCGGGAGGCGGAAGAGCCCTTTACCGCCGGCCAGAAGGGCAGTTCGGCGATGCCGCACAAACGGAACCCGGTGACGAGCGAGCAAATCTGCGGGCTCGCCCGGGTGGTGCGGGCCAATGCACAGGCGGGCTTTGAGAACATCGCCCTGTGGCACGAGCGGGATATCTCCCATTCCTCGGTGGAACGGGTAATCCTGGCCGACTCGGCGATCCTTACCGATTACCTGCTGGCCAAGACACTGTGGCTGGTGGAGGGCATGCGCGTGTACCCGGAGCGCATGAAGCGGAACGTTGACCTGACGAAGGGATTGATCTTCTCCGGCCAGTTGCTGCTCGACCTCGCAGCGGCGGGCATGCTCCGGGAGGTGGCGTACCGGCTGGTGCAGGCGCACGCCGTGAAAGCCTGGGAGGAGGAAGGCGATTTTCGGGCAGCGATTGAGAACGACCCTGAGATTCGGGCGGTACTGCCCCCAGAAAAGCTTGCAGAGAGCTTCTTGCTGGACCGGCACCTTCGCAACGTAGACACGATCTTCCAGCGGGTATTCGGGTGAGCATGGGCGCAAGGAGGGGCGAAGCTCAAATACTATTATTGTAGTGGAGGTTTTTGGCAAATTCGTTGCTTGATCCGAGCGGGCTTTGAGGTATATTGGGGGTGGTCTCGCTAGAAAGGAAGGCCCGGCGGATGGTGGTAACGACATCCCGCATCTTGCGCCGTAGAACCATTGAACTGGCTCGCGTCTTGCTTGTTGACGACGACCCCACCTCGCGGTTGACGCTCCAGACGGTGCTCGAGGCCGGCGGCTACCACGTGGATGCGGCGGCATCGGCCGCCGAAGCCGTGGAGAAGCTGCAAACCAGGGAGTACGAGCTTGTGCTGAGCGATCTCCAGATGGAGTCCCCGCAAGCCGGGCTGAAGGTGCTGGCACAGGCCCGGATGATGGACTACAAACCGGCCACGGCGCTGATCACCACGTACCGGAACTCCCGGCAGCGGAAGGGTCCGAGCAGCAGGAGCCAGGCTGTTCTGATCAAGTCGGAGGACCTGCCCGAACTGCTATCGAAGGTGGCCGAGCTAATCAGCGAGCGGGCCACTCGCCGGGTGGAACGGGAGTTGCGGCACGCCCATGCGTAGGGCCCGTGGAATGGGCCCGCCAGAGGGGCAATCTGCGTCACGGGAAGCCGCAAGTCTTTGATACCAAAGATCAAACACCGTCACTTGCAGGCATGGCATGGGAAAGGGAAGTTGACGTCGCGCGCGAGGCCGTCCTGCGAGCGGGCGAGATCGCCCTCCGCTACCGGGCCGCCGGCCTCCGGGCCGAGGTCAAGCCCGACGATTCCCCTGTCACCGCGGCCGACCGCGAGTGTGAACGCTTCCTGAGCCGCGCGCTCCTCGATGCATTTCCCGGCGACGGCCTGCTCGGGGAAGAAGGCGCGTCGAAGGAGGCTGGCTCCGGCCGGCGTTGGATCCTCGACCCCATCGACGGCACCAAGGATTACATCCGCGGCGGCGACACCTGGGGCATGCTGGTTGCCCTCGAGGCCGGTGGCGAGGTCGTGGCTGGCCTCTGCAACCTCCCTGCGCAGGGCGAGCTGTACTGCGCCTCCCGCGGCAACGGCGCCTGGCGCAACGGAGAGCGAATCCGCGTCTCCGCCATCACCGAGGTGTCGAGAGCACTGCTCTGCATCAACGACCTCGATTACGTGGCCGATTATGCCTTCGCCCCGCGCCTGACCCATTTCATGGCGCGCTTTTGGGGCATCCGCAGCATGGGCGGCTGCCAGGACGCCATGATGGTGGCCGGCGGCCGCGCCGAAGCCTGGATCGAGCCCCTCGCCAAGCCGTGGGACCTCGCGCCGGTGAAAATCATCGCCGAGGAGGCCGGCGCCCGCTTCTTCAACTTCGACGGCGGCGCCAGCATTTACGGAGGCAACTGCGTCCTCTGCGTGCCGGCGCTCGAAGAGGAGCTGCGAAAGTTCGTGGGCGGCTCATAGTCGCGAGGCGCTGCACCCCATATACTACTTCACTGTCACCGTCACTCTCCGGCGTTCCTTGGTTCCGTTCTCTCCGGTGGCCGTCAGCGTGTACGTGGTCGTCTTCTCGGGCACCAGCCCGAAGCAGCGGCGCCCCGGCTCGAGCGGCCGCACGGCCGGCTCGATGGCCAGCTCCGCGGCGTCGGGCGCGATGTAGCACAATGTCACCGGCTGCCCCTTGGCCACCTGCTCCGGCTGGGCCGTGAAGATCGAGATCAGCGATGGTGTCCTGTCGCCCCTTCCGCTTCCCTTGACTTCCACCGTGAAAGACTCGGTCACCGTCTTCCCGTCGGCGCCCTCCGCGATGAGCCGGTAGGTGGTGGTCCTCGTAGGTGCTGCCTGCACGCACTTGTTGTACAGAGGCCTCAGCTCCGCCACCGGCGGCTCGATGCGCACCGATCGAGCGCTCTCCACGCCGTAGCAGATCGTGACGTTCCCGCCTGCGCCCACCGACATCGGGCTTCCGTAGAAGTGGAGGATCTTGGCTGGCGCCACCCGCGCCGGCAATGGCTTGGCTGCCTCCGGCGCGGCCTTCTCCGGCGCGCGCTGCTCAGAGCAGGACGTCAACAAAATCGCAACCGCCATTAAAAGAAG
>CAYZJD010000037.1:8919-19933 GCA_964478455.1 uncultured Solibacteraceae bacterium
CTTCCACCCCGGCCGGCACGCCATCGCGCGCACCGTAGCGCTTCGGTCGAGCGTGATCTCGCCGCTGTACAGCTTCCAGCGGGCGTTCGGCCCATCTTCGGTCGTCCAGGCGATCGAGGCCTCCCGCGTCTCTGAGTGCATCCTCAGCCTGACGGCGCCCTCGAAGCTTCCTCCGGGCGGTTCGATCACCGGCGGACGCGTGACGGACCACAAGCCGCCCGGCCGCATCCGCTCCTTTAATTCTTCCTCCGGCATCAATCCCAGGTCGCCCGTCCGCTTCATGAAATCGTCGAGTTCCCCGCGCAGCTTTTCGACAGTCGCTTGATACTCGCGGCGTCCAGCCAGGTTGTGGACTTGATGCGGATCGGCGGCCGCGTCATAGAGTTCTTCCGGCGGCTTCTCCGGCGCGAAGAACAAGCGCTCCGCGCCCGCGAGCTTGCCGTCTTTGTTGAGCCGCCGCATCTCCTTCATCGTCTCGCCCTTCTCCATGTAGTCGATGTACTGCGCGTACGGCTTGCAGGCCTGAAAGTTGCGGATGTAGTGGAAACGCTCGTCCCGGACCGCCCGGATCATGTCGTAGGTTTCATCCATGCGATCGCGCGCCATGTAGACGTACTTCCGGCGCTGCTCGGTGGGATCCAGGAAGGAGCGTGTTTCGGCGTGGGCCTGGCTCTGCGCGCCGGCGATGTGGCAAACCGTCTTCCCCAGGTCGATCAGGCTCACCAGGTCGTCCCGCACGGCGCCCGGAGCGATTCCTCCCGGCCAGCGCACGATCAGCGGGACGTGGACGCTTGCGTCGTACACCCATCGCTTGGCTCGCGGCAACCCCCGGCCGTGATCGCTGAAGAAGAACACCACGGTGTTCTCCGCCAGGTCGTCCTCTTCGAGTTGCCCGAGCAACTCGCCCGCCCGCCGGTCCATTACCGTCACGAGGTCGTGGTAACGCGCCCAGTCGCCCCGTGTTGCCGGAGTATTGGGGTAATACGGCGGAACCTTCGCCTGGGCCGGGTCGTGCCGCTCCTCCGGCCGCATCTCCGCGGCGGTCTTCGCGTAGTTCTCGGGCCAGATGTTGCTCTCGTGCGTGGCCGTGATGTTGAATACCGAGAAGAACGGCCGCCCGCCAGGCCGGTTCCGCCAGTGCGCCGCGCGGCTGCTCTCGTCCCACGCCGTGAGCGGCGAGTCAAAGTTGTAGTCCGTTTTGAAGTTGTTGGTGCAGTAATACCCTTCGGCGCGGAGCGCCTCGGTGAAGCACTTCACCTCCGGCGGCGGCACCCCCTGGGATCGCATGTGATGCGTTCCGATGGAAGCCGGATAGTGGCCGGTGATGATCGCCGAGCGGCTCGGCGCGCACACGCCGTACACCGAGAAGGCGTTCGTGAAGCGCACGCCCTGCGAGGCCAGGCGATCGAGGTTGGGCGTTCGCGCCCACGCGTCGCCGTAGCAGCCGAGGTCCGGACACATGTCCTCGCAAGTGATCCAGAGGATGTTCGGCCGCTGTGCCTCCGCGCTGCCCGCGAAGATCCGCCCGGCCGCCGCGCCGCCTGACGCGTTCAGGAACTGCCTCCGGCTTACGGGCATCGGAGGCATTGTACCGCCGCCGATTGCACACCCGGCGTCGTCTTCGCTAGATTGAGAGCGGAGGAATGGCCGAGCGGTCGAAGGCGGCGGTCTTGAAAACCGCAAGTGGGGAAACTCACTCGGGGGTTCGAATCCCTCTTCCTCCGCCGCTCCACCCCGCCCAAGGCGGCGCTTGGCGCCGCGGCGCCCCTGCACTCAGGTTAAGTTAGGTGGCTTCCGGCTCCTGACTTCCGGCTTCCAGTTCCCACAGAATTATCAAGGGCGAAGCCCTTGCCGAATCAGATGAAGACCCCCGGGTTCACACTGAACAGCTTCGCCAGCTTACGAGCTTGCTCCGCGCTGATCTTCCGCTTTCCGTTCAGGGCCTCGTTGACATGGCTGCGCTGGCCGAAGATCGGAAGCAGGACAGCAGGCGTCTTTCCGGAGTGCTCCAACAGGAACCGCAGGCGTTCGGCAGGCGTCGCGTTGTCCGGCGGCATGGCGTTCCGGCGGTCGTAATCCTCAATCAGCAGGGCCAGCAGCTCCATGAGTCTGGTCTCATCTTTGGTTCTGGCGCGCCCCTTGCCGATCAGTTCTCCGAAACGGGTGCCGATCTCGCGGTACTGTTTCTCGGTCTGGATAACCTGCGGAACGGTTTCAACCAGAAGCTCTTCATAGGTCACGGTGGGCATCAGAACTCCTCCCGGCGGTATTCTTCGTGCGTGAGCACGGTCTGGATGTAGAGTAGCTGCTCCTCGAAATCCACGCGGGCCACCAACCGGTACTTGTTGCCGCCAATATCGAAGATCAATGTCCCGCTTGAGGGCCCGTAATCGGTCGCTGGAAAGGTCCGCCTAACCGCGGGAAAGTGTGGCCACTCGGCCCCGCGCGCGATTTCGAGAAACCGTCGAAGCGGCCGGCGAGACGCCGGATGCTTCTTGGCGAACAGCGCGATCGCCGCTTCGCCGTAAACCCTCACCATCCCTATGTTCCCATACTTGGGAACGTTCGTCAATGGGGATCCTGGCTGCAAACGCTCTAAGATCTGAATCACATCTCTCCTCGTTCGTCATCCCCCTTAACCTGTGGCAAACTGACCGTAGGAACGGCTTCGGACATGACTCCCATTTCGGAGGAGGTTATCGCCAGGCTGACCAACGTGCTGGTCCAGGCAGCCAGACCGAAACGGATCATTCTGTTCGGCTCCCGGGCCCGACGCGATGCCGCCGCGGATAGCGACTTCGACGTGTTGGTGGTTGAAGACAAGCCGGCTAACCGCTTCGCGGAGATGGTGCGCCTGAACCGGCTCCTGCGTTCTCTCGACATCGCTGTGGATCTACTGGTTGTGAGTGAGGAGAAGTTCCAGTATTGGCACGACACACTGGGGAACGTCTATTACGAAGCCGCCATGGAGGGGAAGGTCCTTTATGAAGCAGCGTGAGCAGGCTTTGCTCCTGCCGCGGAAAGCCGCTCAGGACGAAGCCCTGCTCGACGAAGTCCTCGACTCGGCCAAGTGGTCTCTACGCGATTGGGTGGAGAGCCGCCTGCGTGTTCGAGCGCCGGGTGACTGACGGCGCTCCACCAGGCACGGCGCGTGGAACTCCGACGGCCCGTGCTGTCGGGAGGCCCGACCGACGGACCGCCCGTACTACTGAATCTTGCCGTGCACGGGAACGGCGCGGAGGGGTTTCGGCGATGCGGCGGACTTGTTCTCCAGATCCCTCACCTGGATCCGCCGGATCTCAAAAGCGACCGCGGGGTGCTCCTTGCTCGCGTCGGCGACGCGTGCGACGCCACACATGCACTCCAGGCAGCGATTCGCGAAGTTCGGGCTCCGTGGCAACTCGATGAGCACGCGGAAAGCCTCCCGCGGGTTCGCAACGAGTTCCTTGATGGAGGCATTCTCGAACCTGACCAGGATGCCGGTGCGGCTGATGTCCTCGGTCACTCCTTCCAACTCCTGGATCTTCCTCCATTGCGAGGAAACGCAGCACTTCATCCGCAGATCGAACCGCCGTCCGCGCCTCCGCTCCCCCGGGGCTTTGCCCATACTGACTTCCAGCAGAGTCTCGATGCCCAGCATGATTCCATGGTAGCGGCGGTGGCCCGCGCGGGCGCCTTATCTTTCGGCCAGCCGCGTGCGGTGACGGCTGGCCGGTTCATAACCAGAGTTAATAAACGGGAAGGGAAGTTAGAGAACGCTGCCGACCAGCCGGCCCGCAAGCACGGGCGGCCTTACGGCCTTGCCTGCGGGGTAGCCTTCCGTTCCTGCTCCCGGCCGGGGTCCTTCAGCGGTTCCAGCGGGATCTTCTTCCCTACGATCTCTTCGAAGGCGCCCAAGGTCGCCGAGACTCTACCCGTGTAAAGCTGAAACCACGTCTTGCCTTCCTTCAGCAGGTTCTCGACGGAGTAGTACTCCATCACCGGCAGATCCACGGTGACGAAGGTCTTGCGGTTCGATAGATTGATAATGACCAGGATCTCTTCGGCTCCTCTTTTCCGCAGGAAGCTGAGCACGCTGTCAGGCGCCGTGTTGTTGATCCAGATCAATTCCCCAGAGTGAAGGGCGGCTTGCTCCTTGCGGATTCGGAACAGCTTCTTGTACTTCTCCAGCGTCGCCTGCTGCTCTTTGGAGTCGGCCGAGCTTCCCGTCAGGTTTTCCCAACGGATCGGCGCGCGGTCGCGGAACCGCGTCCGCCGGCGGTCCGCGATTTCCTGGCCGGCCCACACGAACGGAATGCCGTCCAGCGTGAAGTTCAGAACGGTTGCTGCCATGGCGCCCCTCTCCCCGAACTCGACCACGGCCCTCCGCCAGTCGTGGTTGTCGCTGTAGTGCAGCACGCGCGCGCCGCGGGGCATGGTTCGATTGGTCCGCTCCCAATGCTCGCGCACACGAATGGCGGATTCTCCGTCCCGGAGAACCGAACGCAAGGTCAGGTGATGGTGAAAGTTGTAGTTGATGTCGAAAGCTGCGAGCTGATCCTCCGGCCTGTCCGCCTCCGACAGCAGCACTACGTCCGGTTTCACCCGGTCCAGCTCCTTCCTCGCCTCCTCCCAGAAATCGATCGGCACGCCCGCCGCCACATCGCAGCGGTATCCGTCCACGTCAAACTCGCGGACCCAGTACACGAGGCTGTCGATCAGGTACTTCCGCATCTCCGGGTTCTTGAAATCCGGCAAGGGCTGGGGCCAGAAACCCCGGACCACCTTCCCCTCGGCGTTGCGCACGAAAAGTTCCGGCCTGTTCATCAGCACGTTGTCCGGAGCCGCGTGGTAGTAAACGATGTCGAGCATCACTTTCAGCCCCAGCTTGTGCGCCGTGGCGACCAGTTCCCTCAGGTCCGCAGCGCTTCCGTACTCCTCGCCGATAGCGTTGTAGTCAGCGACACTGTATGGAGACGACTCGAATCGCGCCTGGGTCCTATTGCGGCTTCGGCTTGTCACGCTCGGCCGAGATCCCTCTCCTGCACGGCGTCGACCGTGGGCGACACCATCAGCCCGGCAGCTGGTCTCCAGCAGGTCGGGGCTACCCTCCCACACGCCCGCGTTTCCGGGGCGCAGTTCGGTATCCCAGAGAAAGGAACTATTGGCCTCCAGGCACAGCAAGGGTTGTAGCTGCGCTTACCCCGATACTTGGGGTTGTAGCCGACCTCGGCCCCATGCGCTTTCCGAACACGGTCGCCCCCGTGCTGTCCAGATCGAAGATCAGGCGGGAGCGGCGCTCCGGCAGGTGGATGAATCTTTGCACCAGTCGATCATTGGCGCGGTGTACCTGCTCCCAGATGCGGGCCGGAGCGTTCCGTAAGAACCGTCGTAAGGTTTGCGGCTCGGGGAAGCTGGGCAAGCCCGTCAGGTATTGGAAGGTACCGTTGGAGCGCAGGAATGATGCGGTCTCGATGCGGTCGGGGCCCAATATGATGGGATACACAAGGGCCAGTATCATCTGCGGAACCGAGTACCGGTTGTTGTGCGGGGAATAGGCGAGGTTCTGGGCCAGCAAGTGCCTCAGTTGCAACACTCGCAAGAATTCGTGGAACAACCACACCCCACCGAAATGCGTCAAACCAGCATGATCACAGGCGATTTTGAGGTTTCGCGGCGATCTTCGCATTCCGACATAAACCTAACCGAAAGTGAAGCAAATGTCAGACTACAATCAACGCCGCTGCCTCATGAACAGAGCGTCCGGCCCACCCCAGAACCCGTGGAATGCGCCGGATTCAGGTTCCAGGACTTTCGCGCGACATCAGCGGAGGATCTTGCACCACTATCCCCTCCTGTGTTACTTCTGATCCGCTGCCATGACACTTGCCCGTCGTACTCTCCTACAATCCATTCCTGCCGTAGTCGCCGCCGGCCTGCCGCCTGGACCAAAGAAGGTCACCGTTGCCGCCCACGCCTGGGTCTATGCGGCCCCGCTTCCTAAGCACGACTTCACTCCGGTGCTGGACCAGATCTTCGCCGACCTGACGTACGCCGGCATCGAAGCCCTCGAACTGATGCACGTCGCGTTGCGCCACAAGGACTCGGTCGAGCGGATCGGCGAGCTTTCCCGTAAGCACCGCCTTCCGGTCATCGGCACTTCCTACGAGGCCCCCATGTGGAACCGCGACGAGCACACGGCCATCTTCGATGACGCGTCAGCCGTCATCGAGCGCGTGGCCAAGCTCGGCGGGCGCACCCTCGGGACGTCGGTCGGTGACGCGAGACGAAAGAAGACCGCGGGCGAACTGGACGCCCAGGCCGAGTTGGTCCGCAAGCTGACGTCCGTCTGCCAGTCTCATGGTGTGGTTCTCAACCTTCACAACCACATTTACGAGGTCGCCGACACCGAATACGACCTGCAAGGGACGCTGGAGCGGATTCCTGACGCTAAGCTGGGGCCAGACCTCGACTGGCTGACCGGCGCCGGAGTGGACCCGGTGGACTTCCTGAAGCGGTACTCAAGCCGGATTGTCTACGCGCACCTGAGAGACCGCGGCCGCGACGGCCTGTGGACCGAAGCCATGGGCGAGGGCGTCATCGACTACGCCGCCATCGGCCGGCAGCTCAAGCAGATGAACTTTTCCGGCGACCTCGCCATCGAGCTCGCTCACCCTTCCGGCTTCAAGCTCACGCGCCCGCTCCGCGAAAGCTGGAAAATCAGCCGCGATTACGTGCGAAAAGTGATGGGTTACTGACCCGGCCGGGTCTCAGACAATCAACTCCCGCCCCGCGTCCCAGCGGACCTTCTTCTCCTGCTTGTAGGACTCAACCGACATCAGCATGGCCACGGCCTCTTCGAACGCGCGATCCACGTCGCAGCGCGGCTTGGATCGCGTACGGATCGAGTCCAGCCAGTCCTGCCAGTGGGGCGTCACCTGGAGTTCGCCCGGCTTCATGCAGTAGTCCGGCGCGAGCCCTTCCCGGTCGCTCTCGCATGCCAGGATTGCCCGCCGCTGCTTCGCCATCTTCTCGGCGTTCTCCGGCTTCCACTCCGCCGGGAATGTGCGGCAGAACATCGGCGAAACCTCGAGAGTCTTTTCACGGCCCAGGTACTGGCAGACCTCGCCGTAGTGGCGGTTGCTGAAAGTGCAGTTGAAGCTTACCGATAATTTCTGCTTCGGGTAGTCGAAGATCGCGTTCCACTGGTCGGGTACTTCCCGTTCGTCCTGCCAGAAGTAGCTGCCGCCCTGGGCGACGCACGTCTCCGGGATGCCGACGCTCGCCACCATGTTCACCGAGTCCCACAGGTGGCTCAGCAGATCGCCGGCGATGCCGTTGCCGTAATCCCAGTACATGCGCCACAGGAAGAAGCGCCGCGCGTCGAACGGCCGCTTGGGCGCGTTGGCGACGAACCGGTCCCAATCGATCGTTTGCGGGCCGGCGTCTTTCGGCATGTCCACGATGTCGTAATCGGTGAAGAACTGCCACTCCGGCCAGATGCGCGTGCGGTCGATGTAGGTCCGGATCACCGCCACCTTGCCGAGTTGTCCCGAGCGATAGATCTCGCGCGCCTTGTGGAACGGCGGCTCGCTGTTGTAGTGGTGGCCCAATTGCAGCACGACGCCGTTTTCCTTCACCGCCTTGCGGATCGCCTTGGCCTCGTCCAGCGTCTTGCAGAGGCCCTTCTCCACATAGACGTGCTTCTTGGCCTGCGCCGCCCGGATCGTCATCGGCGCGTGCCAGAAATCCGGCGTGGCGATAATCACCGCGTCCACGTCCGGATCGGCGATCGCCTTCTCCCACTCCTTGGTGATCTTCACCTTGGGGTTCGTGCACGCATCCTTGGATCGCTTGAGGTTGCCCTCGTACAGGTCGCAGATCACACGGATCTCCGCGTTCGGCACTTTCTGCGTCTCGGCCAGAAGATAGTGCCCGCGCGTGCCCACGCCGATCGCGGCAACGCCGATCTTCTCGTTCGGGTTCGCCTGCGCCAGCATCGCCGGCGCTCCCGTCGTCGTCATGCCTTTCAGAAAAGTGCGTCTTCCAATGATGTTCCGCTCTCCCATGGTTCTCCTCACCCTTGACGGTTCGTTCAACTTCCCAATCCTATCGCAAAACCGGTGACAGGCTACGCAATCCCCGATTTCGCTGGCGGGCTGTTTGACACGATGATCGCGGCGAAATCGGGGATTGCGTAGCCTGTCACCGGTTTTCGGCTAGCATGTCCACAGGATCCTATGATGATGCCGCTTAACCGCAGGGAATTCCTCGCCACTCTCGCCGCCGCTCCCGTCGTCGCTTCCTCCGGCGCCGGCGATTGGTTCGACAGGCCCATGCGCTGGGCCCAGCTCACCCTCGTCGAGGATGACCCGGGCAAGTTCGACCCGAACTTCTGGCTCGATTACTTCCGGCGCGTGCACGCCGACGCTGCCTGCCTGAGCGCGGGCGGATGCGTCGCCTACTACCCCACGAAGATTCCCTTCCACCACCGCAGCGCCTGGCTCGGCGCAAGCGACCCTTTCGGCGAGTTGTACGAAGGCTGCCGCAAGCTTGGCATGGCGGTTATCGCGCGCACCGATCCGCACGCCACCTATGACGATGTTCAAGAGGCCCACCCCGACTGGATCGCCGTGGACGCCAGCGGCCGCAAACGCCGCCACTGGGCTTCGCCCGAGATGTGGGTCACGTGCGCCCTTGGGCCTTACAACTTCGAGTTCATGACCGACGTCACCCGGGAGATCGTCTCGCTCTACAAAGTGGATGGCATCTTTTCCAACCGCTGGGCCGGCTCGGGCATGTGCTACTGCGAGCACTGCCGCAAGAACTTCCGGGACTACTGCGGGATGGACCTTCCGCGAACAAACGACCCTCAGGATCCCGCCCGCCGCAACTACATCCTCTGGCGCCAGCAGCGGCTGTTCGAATTGTGGCGTCTCTGGGACTCCGAAATCCGCAAAATCAATCCGAATGCGTGCTACATCCCCAATTCCGGCGGCGGTGCCTTGAGCGACCTCGACATGAAAACCATCGGCGAGACGGCCCCCATCCTCTTCGCCGACCGCCAGGCCCGCCGCGGCCTGGCCGCCCCTTGGGCCAACGGCAAGAACGGGAAGGAATTCCGCGCCGTCATGGGCCGCAAGCCCATCGGCGGCATCTTCAGCGTCGGTCTTGAGGAACCCTACCGCTGGAAGGACTCGGTGCAGAGCGCGGCCGAAATCCGCATCTGGGTCGCCGACGGCGTCGCCAACGGCCTGCGTCCGTGGTTTACTAAGTTCTCCGGCACGCTTCACGACACCCGCTGGCTCAAGACTGTCGAGGAGATCTACCGCCGCTGCCACGCCTGGGAACGCTACCTCCGCAACGAGGAACCGCTGGCGCGCGTCGCCATGGTCTACTCCCAGCAGACCGCGTGGTTTTACGGAGGTGAAGATGCCTGGCAGAAAGTCGAGCAGCACACGCTCGGCATGTACCACGCGCTCATCGAGGCCCGCATCCCGTTCGAGATGGTGCACGATCGCCTGCTCGATCCGGAGCGCCTCGCGCCCTTCAAGCTCCTCATCCTCCCCAACATCGCCGCCTTGTCGGACGCGCAATGTAGCCAGTTGCGCGCCTTCGTCCGCCGTGGCGGCGGCCTTCTCGCGACCTTCGAGACATCGCTTGCGGACGAGTGGGGCAAGCCGCGCAAGGACTTCGACCTCGCCGATCTGTTCGGCGCTTCTTACGCCGGACGCAAGGAGGGCCCCATACAGAATTCCTACCTCCGGATCGAGTCCGCGACGCGCCATCCGGTCCTCGCGGGACTCGAGGATGCCGGGCGCATCATCAATGGCGTGTGGCGGCTCGAGGTCACTCCCCGTGAACGCGTCTCAAAGCCGCCGCTGACGGTCATCCCCTCCTACCCCGACTTGCCGATGGAGAAAGTCTACCCGCGCGCGCCGAAAACCGATATTCCCGGAGTCTTCCTCCGCGAGTTTGGCCCCGGCCGCGTCGTCTACTTCCCCTGGGACATCGACCGCGCCTTCTGGGAAGTGATGTGCGTCGATCACGGCAGGCTTCTGGCCAACGCCGTCGATTGGGCCACAAACGAGGAGCGCCCCGTCACAGTCACCGGCCCCGGAGTGCTCGACGTCACCCTGTGGCGGCAGAAGGACTCGATGACCGTCCACCTCGTCAACCTCACCAACCCGATGATGATGAAGGGCCCCTTCCGCGACCTGATCCCCTTGGGAGAGCAGAGAGTGCGCGTGCGGCTTCCCGAGGGCAAGCGTGCGCGCAAAGTCCGGCTTCTCGCCGCCGGCACGGAGCCGTCCGCGGAGGAATCAGGCGGTTATCTCAGCCTGGCCGTGCCGTCAATCCTCGATCACGAGATCGTTGCCATCGATCTGTCCTGACCGCTTCCTCAGGCGGCGCCCACGGGTGCTGTGGTATTGACTCGCAAGTTGAGCGGGAACATGATGATTTCTGAGAAGCAACAGGCATCGAACGACTGCACTGCATATCCTCGGTTTCCGTTCCACGTCAGCCGAAGCAGGAGTTGGACTGACGAGGTGGCTGGTGTAGGCTGATCCAACGGTTGGCTGGGCATGTTTGAGATCCGGTATACGCCGGAGGCCGTCGAAGACCTCGGCACGTAAAACAGGCGAGACCGAAGGCGAATCATGGACCACGTCGACGACTGCCTCAAGCATGAACCGAAGCGCGAAACCCGGAACAACAAGGTTCTGAGGCCCAACCGGCTGGCGGAAAGAGAACTGCGAATCGACCGCTTCCGAATCTTCTACGATATAGATGCGGTTGTGAAGATTGCAGCGATCGGGCACAAGAGCGGCAATCGCCTTTACGTTCGTGGTGAGGAGTTCCACCTATGAAGACGATCAGAATTTCGCGCCGTGCCAGGAGCGTTCAGGCGCTCCTAAGACGGGCCCGTCGAGAGAATGTCATTCTGCGATCCCCTGAAGGCGAGGAGTTCATCCTTGCCGAGGTCGACGACTTCAACCGGGAGATCGAGCTGGCACGCCAAAACAGAACGTTA
>CAYZJD010000038.1:0-19697 GCA_964478455.1 uncultured Solibacteraceae bacterium
GAGCCGGATCTTGTCTCGGAACGGGTACTCGGTGTCTTCCAGAATCGTCACCGGCACTCCCCCACCCACTTTCGCGTCCACCCGCGATGGCCCGTAGGCGACCGCGGCCAAGCCCTCTTCGCGCGTCGCCATCCACAGGTGAGAGACGAACTTCGGCCAGCCCTGGTGCATGTTCGACGTGCAGCAGCCGAAGTTCGGCTCCAGGCCAAAGATGTTTGAGTCCGGGCCGTTGGTGGTCCAGTTGCGCTGCTTGTCGATGCTGCACATCACCTGGTTGGCCTGCTGGTCGTACTGATGGGCCCACATGTCGGCCTTGAAGGTGGCCGGCAGCGCGTTGAACGCGATCCGCTCGAGGCGGTCGCCGAAGGCCGGGTCGCCGAGTATGGCGACCAACTGCTCGAGGGAGAACATCCCTTCGACCACCGCGCACAACTCCGTGCCTTGCGATGGGTCGAGCCCGGCGTAGTGCTCGTCGCCGGCATGCACGCCGTTGGCCTGACCGTGATAGCGGTCCATCACATCCAGCAACTGGTAGATCGCTTTGCGGTCGGAAGGATCGCCCGAGATCTGCCACCAGACGGCCGAGGTCTTCAGCGCCATCGCGTTGTTGACGACGTGGGTCTTCAGCGTCGCCTCGCCGCGCGTCACCTTCTGGGTGAAGCGGAAGGCGGCGAAGTGAGCTTTCCAATCGAAGGCCTGGCGGTGCAGGGCGCGCGCTAGGTCCAGCAGCTCGCCGTCGCCGGTGCGGTTGTACAGCCAGAGGATGCTCAACACCTGATCGGCCCAGCGATACGAAGCCCACTCCACCAGAGGCCGCTCGGAGGCATGCCGGAGGTGATACTTCAAGTACCTCGTCATCAAAGGGATGACTCGCGGATCGCCAGTCGCCTCCTGGTACTGGGTGAGCACTTTGAGCATCACCATGTTGGGCCACCAGTCGGTGGCCTGCCATTCGTGCGCGAATTTGCCTTTGTTCGGATCGGGCCCGATGGCGCCGTTGGCCCGCTGGTTGGAGAGCGTCCATTCCACCCACGTCCGCGCCTTGGCGATCAGCCGCTCGTCACCCAGCAGCCAAGCCAGCGGCACGAGCCCGTCGAGGTAGTAGGGACCGCGCTCCCAGCTTTCTCCGGCGCCGCCCAGCCAGCCGCTGTTGGGCCCGAGATCGGGCCAGAACTCGTCGAGGTGGCCGGTCAGACCGTCCGCCTGGATCCGAAGCTGCCTGCGCAGCCAGCCGACCGGCTTGATCGAGCCCAGCGGCAGCGGGGCGTACGCGTTCGGCTGGAGCGGGCTGCGGTTCCAGGTCACCTGACCCGCCGCGAGCTGGCCCTCCGGGGCCGCTCCGCGGACAACCGCAAGCGCGGACCCGGCAAGAGAAGAGAGGAAATGGCGACGGTTCACGGCGGAATCAAAGTACCATAGTGGTCGGGTTTTCTGCCATGCCTGCGCGAAGGACTTTCCTGCGGACTTTGTCCGGTCTGCCGCTTGCCGGAGGCCTCGTCAACGCACAGCCGGAGCGGCGCGCCGGCGCTGCGCGCAACTACCTGCGCGAGCTCGGCGTCAAGCCGATTATCAACGCCGCCGGCCACTACACGATGTTCACCGGCTCGCTGATGCCTCCGGAGGCCGTGCGCGCCCTGGCGAGCCTCGCGGTGGTCTATGTGCGCTTGGACGAACTGCACGACGCGGTGGGAGCGAGAATCGCTTCCCTGCTCGGCTGCGAGGCGGCGATGGTCACGTCAGGCGCCGCGGCGGCTCTCGCCCTTGGAACCGCGGCCTGCATCACCGGCACGGACCCCGAGAAGATCCGGCGCTTTCCGGACCTCACCGGGATGAAGAACGAGGTGATCATCCAGAAGGCCCACCGCTTCCCGTATGACCACTCGGTGCGTGTGTGCGGCGTGCGCTTGGTGGAAGTGGAGACCGCCGAGGAACTGGAAGCTGCCATCCATCCTCGCACGGCGCTGCTGCTGTTCCTCAACAAAGCCGAGAGGCTCGGCCGCATCCGCCGCACCGAGTTCGTCGCGCTCAGCAAGAAGCATGGAGTTCCTACGTTCAACGACGCAGCCGCCGACGTTCCGCCCGCGGGCAACCTCACCGAGTACACCCGCATGGGTTTCGATCTGGTGACTTTTTCCGGGGGCAAGGGGCTGCGCGGCCCGCAAAGCGCCGGACTGCTCCTTGGGCGCAAGGACCTGATCCGCGCCGCGCGGATGAACACCTCTCCCAACAGCGACACGTTTGGGCGCGGCTTCAAGGTGAACAAGGAAGAGATGGTGGCGATGCTGGTCGCGCTCGAGCAGTACCTCAAGCGCGACCACGACGCGGATTGGCGGAACTGGCAGCGCAACATCACTCTGATCGCCTCCGATCTCAAGGGCCTGCCGGGCGTTTCCACCGAGCCCTTCATCCCGGAGATTGCCAACGAAGTTCCGCACCTGCGCATTCGCTGGGACGGGGAAGCGACGGGGCTAACGGCCGCCGAAGTCATGAGACGGCTCCGGGAGGGCACGCCGCCGATCGAGCCTGTTCCCGAACCGTACGTTCCCGGCACAGTGGAAATCGCATCCTGGACGCTGACGCCGAGGGAGGCGAGAATCGTGGCCGCCCGCCTGCGCGAAATCTTCCTGGCACCCCGGCGTCTGGAACGAGCCGGCCGCCCGGACCGGATTTCCGCATGAGTTCTCAACGCCGGAGCGTGGTTTTGCGTCATACCACAATGATGAGGTGCGGGCTGCTGACGCTCGCTTGCGCCGTTCTTGCGTCGGCGGGGGAGTATGCCGTTCTGGCGAGCGGCTTGCGGCTTTACGCCGATCGCCATGAAGTACTTCCGGATGCCATTCGGCTCCACGTCAAGGAAGGTTCCATTGAGCTTCCCCGGGACCAGGTGCTTGGCTTTGAGGTCGAGGAATATACGGCCCCGGCGCCCGAGCCAGTTCAACGTGCGCCTCAGCCGCCTTCCGCCGCCGAGTTGATCGAGCAAGCCGCACTGCGGCACGGTCTGCCGTCGGGGTTTCTTCACAGTGTCGCCCAAGCGGAATCCGGACTTCGGCAGGAGGCCGTGTCCAGTAAAGGTGCGATCGGCGTGATGCAACTCATGCCGGCCACGGCGAGGGAACTCGGCGCCGATCCGCACAACCTGGACGAGAATATTGACGCCGGCACTCGGTATCTGACGGACCTTCTGCTGAAGTACCAAAACGATCCCTACCAGGTGCGCAAGGCGCTGGCTGCTTACAACGCCGGTCCGGCGGCGGTGGACCGGCACAACGGCATCCCGCCCTACCCTGAAACGCAACGCTACGTCAAGAAGGTAATTGAGCAGTACCGGAAGAACGGCCGCTAAGCGGTCTGCCATCCCGCCGGCAGGCGTGGCGCGCAAGACTGCGCCCTCCACACCCGGTCAGGCTCAGGGGCAGGAGTCCAGCAACTCCAGAGGCAGACGGAAGCGTCTGCCCCACCCATCCCGCCGGCAAGACTGCGCGCTTCACACCCACCCGGCCTCAGGGAACATACGGGCTGTCCCCACGCTATACTGGAGGGAACCGCATGCCTAGCCGTCTCAAGGTTTCCATCGTGACGCTGTCGGCGTGTTTCGCCGCCGTGTTGCTGGCGGGCGCGTTAGCGGGTGGCGACACCGGCGACGAGGGCGCCTACCGGCAGATGAAGGTCTTCACCGAAGTGCTCCAGCGGATCAAGAGCGAATACGTGGAGGAACCGGACCTCAAGAGCGTGACTCTCGGCGCGTTGAACGGGCTGCTCGAATCGATCGATCCGTTTGCCAGTTACCTCAACACCGATCAGTTCAAGCTCTATCAGAAACAGAAGGATTCCGCCATGGCCGACGTGGGCCTTGTGCTGGCCAAGCGCTACGGTTACGTCACCATCGTCAGCGCATTGCCGGGCTCACCGGCCGCCAAGGCCGGCCTTGCCACCGGCGATCTGATCGAGAGCATTAAGGGCGTGGCCACACGGGACATGCCGCTCGCTTACGCCGAGATCCTGCTGAAAGGAGAACCGGGCTCCAAGATTGGACTCACTCTGCTCCGGATGCGCAGCCCCGAGCCGCAGACCGTCGAGTTGACTCGCGCCGTCGTGTCCGTTCCGCTGGTGACGGCACGGATGCTGCCCGACGGGATCGGCTACATCCGGCCGCACACGCTGGCCAGCGGGAAGGCGAAGGAAGTAGCGGCCGCGATCGCAGGACTTGAAAAGCAGGGGGCCAAGGGCCTGGTGCTGGACCTCCGGCATTGCGCCACCGGCGAGTCGGAGGAAGGCATCGCTTTGGCCAGCCTGTTCCTCGAAAGCGGCCTGGTGACATACCTTCAGGGTCAGCGGTTCGAGCGCAAGGACTATCTCGCCGATCCGGCGAGGCAGATTACGCGGCTGCCGCTGGTGGTGACCACCAACCGGGGCACGGCCGACGGCGCGGAGATCGCCGCCGCAGCCCTGCTGGAGAACAAGCGGGCCGAAGTTGTCGGCGAACGCACGTTCGGCGATGCCGCCCTCCGCCGGCCGATCACCATGGACGACGGCGGCGCAATCATTTTGTCCATCGCGAAGTATCACTCTCCGCAAGGCAAGGCGATCCAGGACACGGGTGTGGTACCCTCTGTGCCTTTCGTCGAAGCGGAGCCTTTCCTCGAAGAACCGGAAGAGGAAACACCGGAACGGCCTCGCGTTCCTGAAACCGAACGGCGGCCGGAAGAAGACAACCTGCTTAAGAAAGCCATTGAGGTCCTTACGAAGTCCGCGCCCCAGACGGCGGGCGTCGTGGCGAGGTAGAGCGCGGGCATGCCACTTTACGAGTACAAGTGTGAATCCTGCGGAAGCGTGTTTAAAGTTCTCCAGAAGTTCTCGGATGAACCGCTGACCGTTCACAAGGACTGTGGCGGGCCGCTGGAGCGCCTCATCTCAGCTCCGGCGCTCCAGTTCAAGGGCTCCGGCTGGTATATCACCGACTACGCGCGCAGTTCAGCAAAGAGCGAAAGCTCGGACAAGAGCAAGCCGGAGGGCGGCTCCAAGGAATCCCCGAAGAGCGAAGCCAAGCCGTCCAAGCCGTCGCAATCGAAGGAATCGAAGAACTGACCGCGAGAGCCGGGCAAGCCGGGAGACGGATGCGCCTCTCGCGGAAATCGGGGATTGCGTAGCCTGTCACCGGTTTTGTTCCCAGCGGGCGATGACGGCGGCGGCCAGGCAGTTGCCCAGCACGTTCACCGAGGTGCGGGCCATGTCCAGCACGGCGTCGATGCCAAGCAGAACCGCGACTCCCTCCATCGGCAACTGAAAGGTTGCCAGCGTTCCGGCCAGAACCACCAGGGCCGCCCGCGGAACGCCGGCCACACCCTTGCTGGTCAGCATCAGCGTCAGCATCATCGCGAGTTGCTGCCAGAGTGACAGCCCGATGCCGGCCGCCTGCGCGACAAAGACGGAGGCGAGCGAAAGATACAGCGTGCTGCCATCCAGATTGAAGCTGTAGCCGGTCGGGATGACGAAGGAGACGATGTGCTTCGGCACGCCGAAGCGCTCCATGTTCTCGAGCGCGCGAGGCAGCGCCGCTTCGCTCGAGGCCGTCGAGAAGGCAATGAGGAACGGCTCGCGAGCGGCGCGATAGAAGCGCCCGAGCGGGATGCGCACCAGCGCCACAACCGCGCCGAGGACGGCTGCCACGAACAGCGCCTGCGCGGCGTACATTGTCAGAACCAGCTTGCCGAGGCTCCACAGCACGCCGCCGCCCTTGCCGCCGACGGTGACCGCCATGGCCGCGCAGACGCCCAGCGGCGCCAGCCACATGACGTAGCCGGTGTACTTGAACATCACCTCCGCGAGCGACTGGGCGAAGTCGACCACGGGTTTCCCTTTGGTTCCCGCGGCGGCGCAAGCGGCGCCGAACACCAGAGAAAAGACCACGATTTGCAGCACCTCGCCGCGGGCCATCGCCTCGGTGATGCTCGCCGGAAAGACATGCTCGAGAAACGAGGCGGCCGACGGGGGCGGGCCAACGGAAGCGGCCTCGGCGGCCACCGTCTCGAGCTTCATGCCCTCGCCCGGTTTCACGAGGTTAACGGCGCCCAACCCCAGGAACAGCGCGACGGTCGTCACGACTTCGAAGTAGACCACCGCCTTCAGGCCAATGCGGCCCATCGCCTTCATGGAGCCTGTTCCGGCGACGCCATAGACCAGTGTGGCGAACAGCAGCGGCGCAACGATCGACTTGATGAGCCGCAGGAAAATGGCGCTGAGCGGCGCGAGCTTGACCGCGAAGGCGGGAACGGCCAGGCCGAGCGCGGCCCCGGCCGCCATGCCGAGGAAGATCCAGCCGGTGAGCGAGATCCGCCTCACCGTTCGCCCCACTTGAGCTTCTTCCGCAGGACATCGAAGAACAGCATGCGCGGCGGGCGAATCAACTGGAGGTGGTGCCTGGAGCTGCGGCACACCACGCGGTCGTTTCGCCTCAGCGGCTCGCCCACCTGCCCGTCGATGGTGAGATAGGTTTCGCCATCGCCTCCGTGGTTGAGGATGGTGATCACGCTCGTGTCGGGCACGATGACCGGCCGGTTGGTCAGCATGTGCGGGCAGATCGGCGTGATCGACAGCGCCGCCACCTGTGGGAAGATGATCGGGCCGCCGGCCGAGAGCGAGTAGGCGGTGGAACCGGTCGGAGTGCTTACGATCAACCCGTCCGCCTTGTAGTCGCAGACGAAGTGCGCGTCGACGTGGGTCTCGAGGTCAATCATGCGCGCGATGGAGGCCTTGGTGAGCACCACGTCGTTCAGCGCTTCGTAAGTAGAAACGAGCTGGTCGTTCCGGAACAGTTCGCAGGCGAGCATGCTCCGCTTTCCGATGCGATGCTCGCCGCGGAAGGCCCGCTCCAGTTCCGGGTAGATCTCGTCCACTGTGATCGCGGTGAGGAAGCCGAGTCCTCCGATGTTCACCGCGAACAGCGGCACTTCCCTGCCCCCGATGGCGCGGGCCGCCGACAGCAGGGTTCCATCCCCTCCGAGCACGATGACGAGGTGGCAACCTTCCGGCACTTTGTCGCGCGGGAGGCCGCCGTCCTCGCCGGCGTAGGCGGCGGTGTGTTGGTCGCAGCGGACCTCCATGCCGCGTTCGCGCAGCCAGCGCAGCAGCGCGGGGACGACCTCGGCGGCTTTGGCCACGTTCGGCTTAGAGATGATTCCGATCGTCTTCATGACGGGCATATAAGAGGAACTCCTTGTTGCCTTCGGCGCCGGGAAGGGGGCTTTCCATGATAGCGGTCAGCAGGCCGAGCGCGCGCGCCGCCGCCTCCACCCGCTCGCAAGCCGCCCGGTGCAGCTTCGGGTCGCGCACGATGCCTCCCTTGCCGACCTGGCCGCGTCCCACTTCGAACTGAGGCTTCACCAGCACCACGATCGCCCCGTGCCAACGCAGCAGGGGGACCATGGCCGGCAAGATCAGCGTCGCCGAGATGAAGCTGACGTCGCAGACGGCCAGATCCACCTGCTCTCCGATGTCCTCGGGCCGAAGATAGCGTGCGTTGATCCCTTCCCGCACCACCACGCGCGGATCGTTACGCAGCTTCCAGTCAAGCTGGCCGGTCCCCACATCGACGGCATGGACGCGCGCCGCGCCGCGCTGAAGCAGGCAGTCGGTGAAACCGCCGGTAGAAGCGCCTACGTCGAGGCAGACCTTCCCGGCCACATCGATGCCGAACTGATCGAGCGCGGCGGCCAGTTTTGCGCCCGCCCGGCTCACAAACGGCAGCGGGCGGACCACCTCGACACGGCAGTCCCCAGAAACGCTCTGACCGGGCTTGGCCGCCCTCTGCCCGTTCACAAGCACCTGGCCCGCCAGCACCAGCGCCTGGGCCTTCTCCCGGGACTCGGCCAGATGCTTCGCCACCAGCAGGAGGTCGAGCCGCTGCTTGCGGGCGGTCGTCATGCGCGGCGATGAACGATCAGGTCCGCCAGTTCTCTGAGCCGCCCGGCCCTGTCGCCGAACATGTCCACTGCAAGGCGAGCCTTGGCGAGTTCCTCCTCGGCCATGCGGTGCGACGCTTCCCGGCCGTACACCGCCGGGAACGTGATCTTGTGCTGGGCCGCGTCCTTGCCGGCGGTCTTGCCCAGCGCCGCCGAGGACTCCTCCACGTCCAGAAGATCGTCCACGATCTGGAAAGCGAGACCCACGTGCTCACCGTACCGGGAGAGCGCGCACAGTTCTTCCTCCGATGCGCCGGCGTAGATGGCTCCGATGCGCACGCTCGCGCGGATGAGCGCTCCCGTCTTGGCGCGGTGGATCCGGTCCAGCAGTTGCGAGTCCGGCGTCTTCTTCTCGCCTTCCAGGTCCTCTACCTGCCCGGCCACCATGCCGTGCGGCGTCCCGGCGGCCCGCGCCAGCTCGAGGATCATCCGGACCTTCCGTTCGCTCGCCGGATACTCCATCTCCGCCAGGACCCGGAAAGCCAGTGTGAGCAGCGCGTCGCCGGCCAGAATCGCCATCGCCTCGCCGAACATCTTGTGGCAGGTGGGCTTGCCGCGCCGTACGTCGTCGTTGTCGAGCGCCGGCAGGTCGTCGTGAATCAGCGAGTAAGTGTGTACCAGCTCGAGCGCGCAGGCCGCCGTCTCTACTCCCTCCGTCCGCTCCGACACCGCGTGCGCGGCCGCCATGCACAGGATCGGCCGGATGCGTTTGCCCCCGGCGAACAGGCTGTAGCGCATCGCTCGGTGAATCACCTCGGGCGGCGCCGTCTCCGGCGGCAGCCAGCGATCCAATGTGGCGTCGATGAGCTGCTGCTGCTGGCTCAGGTACTCGCGAAGATTCATCCGTTCCTGGATGGGAAGGGCTCGGCCTGCCTTTTTCCATCCCTCTTCATCAGGATCTCGACCCGCGTTTCGGCGGCCTCCAGTTGCTTGCGGCAGGAGTCGCTGAGCTGGATGCCTTTCTCAAAGAGGTCGAGCGCGCGTTCCAGCGGCAGGTCGCCACTTTCGAGCTCTTTCACCACCCGCTCCAGCTCTTGCAGGCTGGCTTCGAGGCTCTCCAGGGGCTTGTCGGGCTCCGGCTTGTCGGGCATCGCTTCATTCTAGCCCGGCCAATAGCGGACGCAAGCGACGATGGCTTGCGCATGCAGGATTCGGTGACACTCGCGAAAGTCAAAATCGGTGACAGGCAACGTTGTCCACGCGCGAAAGCAGTGTCTCGTTGACTGAGCTGAGCGTGCGCTTGGGACAGCGAAGCCTGCCACCGAATCCTACGTGGCGCTTTTCTTGCCGGAGGGCAACAGCGAGTAGCCGGCGGGGAGGATGGAGAAATACTCGACGAAGCGGCGCTTTTGGTTCAGGGCTTCCGGTTTGCCGAGGAGCGATCCAGCCAGGTCGCGGAACCGCCTGCCAAGCTGGGTAGAGCGCTCGACCGGCTTGCCCGCGGCCACCGATTTCTGAATGGCCTCGTAATCGTTGGGGAGTTCCTGGAAGACAGGCGCGCCCAGCAGTTGCTCGATCTCGGCAGTTTTCACCACGGACCGCTTGTGCGCGCGATTGAGCAGCACGCTGACGCGGTCGCCCAGCTCGATCGACCGCAGGAAGGCGAGCTTCTCGCGGGCCAGGTGCAGCGCCGGCAGCTCCGCCGTCGTCACCAGCAGGATGCGCTTGGATTCGTTCATCAGCTCGATCGAGTATCTTTCGAGGTTGCCCGACAGGTCGGCACAGATCGCGGTGTAGTTGCGCCGCGCGTATTCCAGCAGGTAGCGGATCTGGACCGGCTCAATGCGGAAGCCGACATTGATCCTGCCGGAAGGGATCACGTCCAGCCGCCCCGCTCGCGAGACCAACTGCGGCCAGAGGTTGTCGTCCAGCTTGGAGGCGTGCTCGGCGGCGTGCGCGAGCGTGTAAGGATTCTCGAGTTTCAGCAAGAAGCCGATGAGGCCGCTGTTGAGGTCGAAGTCCGCGAGCAGGACGCGCGCGCCGGCGTGGTCGCAGAGCGCGACGCTTGTGTTCAGAGCAACGGTGGAAGCGCCCACGCCCGGCTTGGCCGGCAGAAACGTGAAAACGGCGTCGGTGGTTTCCGGTTGCGGCTGGTTCCGGCCGGCCAGCTCCTGAATGCGTGAGATTGCCTCACGCAGAGCCTGTGTCTGAAACGGTGGGTGGAGGAACTCCCTCACCCCTGCCCGCATGACTTCCAGGAGGAGTTCGGTGGGGCAGGCGTCATGGATGGCCGCGATCTGTACACCCGGCGCGTTCAACTCCACTGCCCGGGCGACCGCGACCGCGTCCTGGAGCGAAGACAGGCTTACGAAGACGACCTGTGGCGCGCTTGAGCGCAGCAGCCGCGCCAGTTCTGACGGCGCCGGATAGCGGTCCAGTCTTCGCCAGACGGCCACAGCGCCGGTTTTCTCCAGCGCGGCCTCGAGTTGCTCGGCCAGCGCCCGGTCGGGGCAAATCACCAGTGCCCGCAGAGGTCTCCCCTCCTCTCAGGTCCAGCCTAGGGCAGTCGCGGGAGAGCGACAATCAGCGATAGACCTGCGAAGGGAAGGGAGAACACCCTGGTTAGAACACCAGAAACGGATGGTACAGGTTCGGCAGCTTGAACTCCCCGATGGCCACCAGTTGACCATCCGGCGTCACCGCCTTCACATACTGCGTGCCGGGACGCGCCCGGAACGGGGAAACGCGGAAATCCCGCCCCTGGCGGATCTGGCTCGCCGTCAGTACATCAACTGGCTCGCAAGGAAACTCCGGCAGGAGCTGGGCCGCGGGGATCAACGCCTCCGCCAGCCGCTTCTCCGCCGCCAGACGCTCCAGCTCGGGGATCGGACGCGCCTGCTCGACCTTGAACTCACCTGAGGTGGTCCGCCGCAATTCTTTTAGGAATGCGCCGCAGGCGAACACCTTCCCAAGATCGTGGGCGATGCTTCGCATGTAAGTGCCCGCCGAGCAGCGGACGACCAGCCGGGCCTCCGGTCCCTGCACGGAGACGATCTCAATCGAGTGGACCTTCACCTCGACGGGCTTCAGCTCCACCGGCAAATTCCTCCGCACCAGCTTGTAAGCCGGCGTTCCGCCGATCTTCTTGGCCGAAACGGGCGGCGGCGTTTGCATCAAGAGCCCCTCGAAAGCCTCGACGGCTTCCTCCAGCTTCGCGTGCTCCACCGCAGGCTCGGTGACTGGGGAGGTCGGCGTGCCGTCCCGGTCATAGGTGTCCGTCGAATAGCCGAAACGCACGACCGCGTCGTACGTCTTGTCGCCGCGCATGAGGAATTGCGCGAGCCGGGTGGCCCGGCCGACGACCAGCGGCAGCACCCCTGTCGCCAGCGGGTCCAGCGTGCCCAGATGGCCCACGCGGCGCGTGCCGGCCAAGCGGCGCAGCTTGTTCACCGCGTCATGCGAGGTCCACCCTTCCGGCTTGTCAACGACAATCACCCCGTCCATAGAACTCCACTGTAACAAGAGGACACTACGGGAACCGCATGCGCTGAACCAGGTTCTGAAACCTCGGGGCCGAGCGCATGCGGTTCCACCGCGGATCCGTCTTCAGATTGATCATGCCTTCAGCGCGGCTCTCGTATGCGCCCTCCAACCAGGTCATTGCATGATCTCTCTCGCCCAAGGCTTCGTAAATCAACGCGACAGCGTACGGAGACACATACCGGCGACCAGACATGGCCTTGAGTTCATTTAGCATTCGCCGGGCATCTTGGTTTCGGCCCGCGAGTGCGAGCGTGCGTGCAAGGAAGGCCGCCGTCTCCGGGCTGTCGTCCTGCCGGCGGGCCGTCTCATACTCCGCGATCGCTTTCGCATAGTCGCCTTTGAGCTCATAGCCCACGGCAAGCCCGATGTGGGCGGGGTGGAAGTTGGGGTCCAGTTCCAGGACCTTTTGCGTCCGCGTGATCACCTCATCGAAGCGGCCGGCCACATACGCAGGAAGCGCGGCTGTCCAGTTGATCGTCAGCGAGAGAGGATCGAGCTGGCGGGCCCGCTCAAGTTCGGCAGCCGCATCGTCGGGACGGCCCATCATCGCCAGAAAAGCGCCGTACCAGCCTTGCGCTCCCGCCCAACCGGGGTCCAACTCCAGGGCGCGCTTGAACTCCCGCTCGGCTCCCGCCCAATCCCACTCGTAGAACGCCTTGACCACGGCAAGAGACGAATGCGCTTCAGCAAGCGTGCTGTCCAACTCCAGCGCCTTCATCGCAGCGGCCTTCGCTTTTGTCATTGCTTCGCGGGGATCCAAATGCATGTTAGAAAGGGCATAGTAGGCCTCCGCCATCCCCGCATAAGTGGGCGCATAGTTCGGGTCCTTCTCCGAGGCCGCCTGATACGACTGAAGGGCCTTGTCAAGGCTCTGTCTGGTCAGGCTGCGGAAATAGTACCTGCCCTTGAGATACGCTTCGTAAGCTTCGGGCGAAGCCGGCCGCGACGACCCTGCTCTTCTGGCCGCCAGCTTCACGCCGATCTCGCGCGCGACCGACCGAGCCAGGTCCGCCTGCATTTCCAGGACGTCTTGGACTTCGCGGTCGTACGTTTCTGCCCAAAGATGGGTCTGATCTTTGACCTGAATGAGCTGCACACTGACGCGCACCCTATTACCGGCCCGCCGGGTGCTGCCTTCCAGAACGTATTCGACGCCCAGCTCGCGTCCGATCTGCGCGATTCCCTTGCGGGATCGCTTGTACTCGATGGCCGACGTCCGCGCAATCACGCCCAGAAGCTCGGGATTGAGGCGGCCCAATTGACCGATCATCTCTTCTGTGAGGCCGTCGCTCAGGTACTCCTGGGCAGGGTCGCCACTGAGGTTGTCGAGTGGCAGCACCGCGAGCAGCACGCGTGCTTGTGGCTGAGAGGCCGGCCGGAACCAATAGCGCCAGCCAGCATACGCGCCCAGAGCCAGCAGCGAGGCGAGGAGAACCACAGTGCGGGCACGGAACCGGGCCGCTATCCGGGGAGGCGCCGCCAGCTCCGGCGCCGGCTGTGTCCGACGGTCCGGTTTCTCAACTGACCCGATGAACCGGTAACCACGGCGGGGGATGGTCTCGATGTAGCGAGGGGTCTCCGGGTCGTCGCCCAGAGCAGCGCGGATCTGCTTGATGCAGAAGTTGAGCGACTGGTCGATGTCGATCGGCGCGTCGGCGCCCCACACCGCCGCCTGGATCTCCTCACGTGTGGCGAGTTGGCCGGGGCGGCTGGCGAGGAATGCAAGAATCCTGGCGGGCTGAGGTTGGAGCTTGATGCGAAGGCCGGCTTTGCGCAGTTCTCCGGTGTTTAGATCGAAATCGAAGACCCCAAACCGGAGTACGGTCGCCGGGGAATCAGGCATGGGCGGCGCTCCTGCCTCTGATGCCGACGCTTCTGGCCATGGCCGTGCGACCGAACGCAGCCCAGCTACATTATAGCGGCCCGGATTTACTGGGTCGTCATGTCCCGCAGGACTTCCCAGCTCATGCGCAGCTATATGCGACGTCACAATTCCTGCGCATCGCGCCAGCCGCTTGCTAACGCGCGCGGCTCGGGATCAGCTTCCGAATGCGCGACCGTAAGGAAGCGCCTGCGCGCATAACCGCGAGGTTGCGGTATCGTTACGTCCGTGAGGTCTACTCGTGTGACAGAAGGAGGAATTCATGGCCGGTAGTCGCAATACTCTCGAGAAGACAATCGGCAGCGCCCTGTCGGGAAAGGGTTCCCACGTGGCCACCAAGACCCTCTTCGCAGGACTGGGCTGGAAAGCTGCCGGCGCCCGGCCCCAGGGCGTCCCACACTCGGTCTTCCAACTGCTAAACCACATGAGCTACTGGCAGGATTGGGTTGTGAAGTGGCTTGACGGAGAGAACCCTCCGGTTCCAAAGCATGCGTCCGGCGGCTGGCCTGGCAGCGTCGGGCCGGCAAGCGCGAAAGCATGGCAGCAGGCCGTTCGAGACTTCCGGAATGGACTCGCGAAGCTGGAACGTCAGTCCCGTGAGGCGGACCTCCTGACTAAGCGTGGGAAACACAGCCGGCTGGGAATGCTTCAGGCTCTCGCCTCGCACAACAGCTATCACGCCGGGCAGATCGTCATGCTGAGGCAGATCCTGGGAGCCTGGCCGCCTCCCTCAGGCGGACTCACCTGGTAGCTCTCAGGACACCCAAGGGCCGGTTGCCTCGCGCGACGACGTAGGCGAGTTGATCCTCCGGAACGACCCTGGATCCATCCGCCTGTAGATGGGGTGAGAACTTTCGAACCCTGGCTGTTGGCCGCTTGCTTTCACTTCCGCGACGATCCTCGCGGCCGTTGCTGATGTGGCCGCGGATGAACGCCGATGCGACGAGAGATCCAATCGGCGTTCATCGGCGTCTATCGGCGGCCTGGTTGGCTGCAACTCGCTGGGCTGTGCATTTGCGCGAGGAAGTCTAGAGAACACCTCAGCTTTGCTGCTCATGCACCGCTCATGTCACGTCCATTGACCTCGGCTGGGTCCAAGATGACAATCCTGACTGGAACAGACCAGTGACTGATACAGACTACTCGGTTACCCGGCTACCATTCGGCCGGGGGAGGTCGGCTGCAACGGGAGACTCCTTGTGTGGAGGTTGCTGGCAATAACGGTGGCATTTCTTTGTGCGGCCGCGGAGCCGCCCACACTGCGGATTCCGAGAGTGCGGCGGCCGCCGAGAATCCCCGAGTTCCTCAGCGGCCCGCCCCGCGACTCTGCCTGCGTGGAAGGCTTCCGCCAGTACGAGCCTGGCGACGGCGTTCCGATCAGCGAAAAGACCTCAGCGTGTGTTTCCTACGATGATCGCAACCTCTACGTGGTCTTCCTGTGCACTGACGATCCGCGGCAGGTTCGTGGCCGCATGTCAAAGCGCGAGGACATCGAGGGTGACGATCACGTGGTCTTGAATCTCGATACCTTCCATGACCATCACCGGGCCTATACCTTCCAGGCCAACCCGCTTGGCATTCAGGCCGACTTCATCTTTACGGAAGGCCAGGCCCCGGACTTCAGTTTCGACACGCTTTGGCACTCCGACGGGCGGCTGACCAGGGATGGATACGTGGTGTTGATGGCGATTCCGTTCAAGAGCCTGCGGTTTCCCAACGCGCCGGCGCAAAACTGGGGGATCGGCCTGGGCCGCAGTATCACGCGCAAGAACGAGTACGCCACCTGGCCGCGCGTCACCAAACGTCTCGAAAGCTATCTGGCGCAACTAGCGACCCTGGAAGGGCTGGAGCAGGTCTCCCCGGGACGGAACCTCCAGCTCATACCATACGGGATGTTCGCACGCTCCCGGTATCTGGACACGGCGGCGCCGGCGTTTCGCGACAACACGGAACGACGTGCGGGCCTCGATGCCAAGGCGGTTCTGCGCGATGTGGTCACAGTGGACGTGACCGTGAATCCGGACTTCAGCCAGGTAGAGTCGGACGAGCCGCAGGTGACCGTGAACCAGCGGTTCGAGGTGTTCTTCCCGGAACGGCGGCCGTTCTTCATCGAGAACGCGGGTTTCTTTGAGACGCCGATCCAGGCTGCGGGCTTTAGCGAGCCTGCGCCGCTGCTGTTCTTCTCGCGTCGAATCGCCGACCCGCGGTTGGGTCTGCGGATGACCGCGAAGGCCGGATCATGGGTGGTCGGCGCGCTGGGCATTGATGACCGTGCGCCTGCGGCGGGCCGCGCGGGCATTGGTGTTGTTCGACTTCGGCGTGATCTGCCGGGCCAATCCAGCATTGGGACGCTGTTCATGACGCGCAACCTGGGGAACCAGTCCAATCGTGTCTACTCCATCGACACACGGCTGCGCCTGAATCCCAACTGGCTCTTCTCGGGGCAACTGCTGCGAAGCGAGACCCACGAGGCTGGCCGCCGGCCTGTCTCGGGCCCAGCCTCCTATGCCCGGTTGGAACACACCGGGCGTCACTTTCGCTACTTCACGCGCTACCTGGACCTGAGCCCGGACTTCGGGTCCGAACTGGGCTACATTCGGCGGGTTGACATCCGGCAGGCGGAACTCTATGCGGGATACCAGTGGTGGCCTGAACACGGCCGGGTGTTGAGCTTCAGACCCGATATGGCGGCTCTGGTCAACTGGGACCACAAGGGCCGCGTCCAGGATTGGAGTGCGGGCGCCGGGTTCCTGATCGAGTTCCCGCGCCAGACCCGGTTCTCAGCGGGGCGGAGCGAAGACTACGAACTCTTCCGCGGCATCGGCTTCCGCAAGCACTCTACAGGCGCGTCGTTGACGACGGAGTGGCTCAAGTGGCTGGCCATCTCGGCGCGATACAATCGGGCGCGCAGCGTGAACTACGTCCCCCCAGAGGGGATGGCTGCCTTCAGCGCAAAGACGCAGGACGCTCAATTCGGCTTCACGTTGCGGCCGGTTCCGCGGCTGCGATTCAGCCAGAACTATCTCTACAGCGTCGCGAGGGCCCGTGAGACTTCGATCTTTCACAACCATATCCTGCGCTCGAAGCTGAACTATCAGTTCACACGGCGGCTGTCGATTCGGACCATTCTGGACTACAACGCTGTGCTGACGAATCCGGCTCTCATCGCCCTGGAGCGAACCAAGCGCTTCACCGGAGACGTGCTGCTGACCTACTTGGTCAATCCAGGAACGGCGCTATATGCCGGATATACGGACCGTTACGAGAACCTGGAATTGACGCGAACAGCTCCCTCTGTTCTTCGTCGCACGGCGTCTCCCTATTCCTCAACCGGTCGCCAGGTTTTCGTGAAGCTCAGCTATTTGTTCCGCTTCTGATTGGCCGGCCCAGTCCGGTCTGGCGAGCTTTCGACACTCCGCTCGGCTCGGCCGGGCTTTTGCCATACTGGACTTGATGGAAGAGGAGGTCCTGGGAAAAGCCTACGACAGCCGGCTGATGCGGCGCCTCCTCACCTACATGCGCCCGTACAGGGGCGTTGTGGCGGCGTCGCTAGCGCTGCTGCTGATCAACTCGGTTCTTCAGGTCCTCGGCCCGCTGCTCACCAAGATCGCGGTGGACCGCTACCTGGCTCCGGTCCAATCGCCGGTGGCAACACCGCTCGATCCCTATCTGCTCCCTCGCCTGTCGCTCGACCGCTGGCAGGGGCTGACGCAAGTGGCTGGTCTTTACCTGCTGGTTGTTGTCGGCGTGCTGATCCTCGACTTTTCCCAGACCTACCTGATGAATTACACCGGCCAGCGGGCGATGTTCGATCTGCGGCGCCAGCTCATGACGCACCTCCAGCGCCTGGACATCGCCTATTTCGACCGGAACCCCGTCGGCCGCCTGGTGACACGGGTCACCACCGACGTTGACGTACTCAACGAGTTGTTCACTTCGGGGCTGGTGACGATCCTCGGGGATCTGCTCGTGCTGAGCTTCGTGGTCGCAGCCATGCTCCAGCTCAGCCCCGGCCTCACGGGCCTGCTGCTGGCGGTGATGCCCGTGGTGGTCCTTGTCACGGTGGTCTTCCGCCGGACCGTCGCGCAGAGCTACCGGCGCATCCGCGTGGCGGTCGCCAGAATCAACGCGTACCTCCAGGAGCACGTCAGCGGCATCGCCGTGCTGCAACTGTTCAACCGGGAGTCCCGGAGCGGGCGGGAATTCGAGAAGATCAACCGCGACCACATGCACGCGTACAAGGACGCCATCTTCGCCTACGGCTGGTTCTACCCGGTGGTGGAATTCCTGGGCATGCTGGCGCTGGCGCTGCTGCTGGCTTACGCCGGATTCCAGGTGCGCGACGGCGAGCTGAGCCTCGGCGTTCTGGTCGCCTTCTTCCAGTACGCTCTGCGCTTCTTCCGCCCCATTCAGGACCTGAGCGAGAAGTACAACATTCTTCAGGCCGCCATGGCCGCCTCCGAGCGCATCTTCAAGCTGCTCGACACGCCCGTGGTCGTCACCGCGCCGCCGGCGCCGCGCGCCTTCCCTCATGGCGCAGTGCCCGTCGAGTTCGACGGCGTCTGGTTCGCTTACAGGGACGGCGACTGGGTGCTTCGGGATGTCACCTTCACCATCGAGCCGGGCGAAACGGTGGCCGTGGTCGGCCACACTGGCGCCGGCAAGACCACGCTCATCAATCTTCTTCTCCGCTTCTACGACGTGCAGAAAGGCGCCATCCGGATCGGCGGCGTCGACATTCGCGAGTTCGATCCGAGCGACTTCCGCCGCCACTTCGGCATCGTCCTTCAGGACCCGCACCTGTTCAGCGGCACCATCGCCGCCAATATCCGCCTCGGCACCGAGCGCATTACCCACGATGACCTCGAAGAGGCGGCCGAGCAGGTGAACCTGCTGGAGTTCATCCGCTCGCTGCCCGAGGGATTCACCCAGGAGGTGCGCGAGCGTGGCGCCGGCCTGTCCACCGGCCAGAAGCAGCTCATCAGCTTCGCCCGCGCGCTGGCGCACGACCCGCGCTTTCTCATCCTCGACGAGGCCACCTCCAGCGTCGATACCGAGACGGAATTCCGCGTCCGCGACGCGCTGGACAACATGGTGGAAGGCCGAACGTCGATCGTCATCGCCCACCGCCTGTCCACGATCCAGCGCGCCGACCGCATCCTGGTGATGCACAAGGGCCGCCTGAGGGAAACCGGCACGCACCAGCAGTTGCTCGCCTTGAAGGGAATCTACTGGAAGCTCTACCAGTTGCAGTACAAGGACCAGGAAGTGGTGAGCCGGTCGGGGGTGGCCGAGGGATCAGCCTCTACTAACGTTTCACGGCACTGACAGTTCGGCCGCCCGACGCACGCCGGGCAGCTCGCCGCTGGTCAGATCGCGGTACAGATCCTTGAGATTCTCTTGGAGATCCTCGAGGCTTTCCCCTTCGGTCATGTAGTCAGGGAATTCCCCGAAATACCCAAGCCAATGCTCCCCATCCCGCCAGTAGACGTACCGTGCCGTGCTCATGCCTCCACTGTAATCAGCTTTGACGCGGGGGGAAACTCCGGCAATGCGGGGACGGCCCGCATGTTCCTTGCCCGCACCGCCTTGCGCGCCCATCTCCACTACCCCGAAATGGAACCACTCGGACGGTAGCGAAGAAATCGGCTAGGGTGTCAGCATCGCCGCCAATATCCGCCTCGGCGCCGAGCGCATCACCCACGACGACCTCGAAGAGGCGGCCGAGCAGGTGAACCTGCTGGAGTTCATCCGCTCGCTGCCCGAGGGATTCACCCAGGAGGTGCGCGAGCGTGGCGCCGGCCTGTCCACCGGCCAGAAGCAGCTCATCAGCTTCGCCCGCGCGCTGGCGCACGACCCGCGCTTTCTCATCCTCGACGAGGCCACCTCCAGCGTCGATACCGAGACGGAATTCCGCGTCCGCGACGCGCTGGACAACATGGTGGAAGGCCGAACGTCGATCGTCATCGCCCACCGCCTGTCCACGATCCAGCGCGCCGACCGCATCCTGGTGATGCACAAGGGCCGCCTGAGGGAAACCGGCACGCACCAGCAGTTGCTCGCCTTGAAGGGAATCTACTGGAAGCTCTACCAGTTGCAGTACAAGGACCAGGAAGTGGTGAGCCGGTAGGGGGGCGGGGACGGTTCAATCCCGGAGCTTCTTCAGAATATGCCTGGCCAGGTATTCGTTCACTTCGCTGTGCCTCGGCACAAGCTGGGAGATTCCCGTCCGAGGATTGCGATACCAATCGTGACGGCCGCCGTGCCGCATCAGGTCTTTTTTCAATATTGACCTTCAATTTAGCCAGGTTATTATAGACATGTGTTTCACAGATGGGCCACATTTCGTCCCGGCAACCTCCTCCTCCTCGGAC
>CAYZJD010000039.1:0-2604 GCA_964478455.1 uncultured Solibacteraceae bacterium
TCGCTCATGTGGACAGTAGCCATTGCTTCCATTATTGCTCTTGCTCCTCCTCTGTGTCCTCTTCGACGGCTAGCAGTTGTTGATGGAGGCCCGCGTGTAGGGCTCGGCCGTGCTCTGGTCGTGGAAGAGGCGGTTGTAACGCGCTGCGAACCTCGCGGGAGGCGGCTGCGTCCATTGCTCTAACGATGAGTTTCAGACGTGTGGCTCTTTTAGTCCTCGTCCCCCTGTTGGTCTGGGCGCAGTCCGCGCCGTGGCCGACGTACGGCTGGCCGGCGGCCGCTCCCGAAACACAGGGGCTCGACGCCGCGCGTCTTGAGGAGGCGTCCCAGTTCATCACCGCGAATTGTCCTACACGGTACAGCCTCCTTGTTGTCCGGAACGGATACCTTGTTTTCGAGCGGTATTACAACGGCAGCTACGCATCGCAGGCCAACAACATCAAGTCGATGTCAAAAAGCGTGCTTTCTGTGCTGACCGGCATCGCGATCCAGGAAGGGCGCATCCGGGGCGTCGACCAGAAGCTGCACGAGTTCTACCCGGAGTATTTCCACGACGGCCTCGACCCGCGCAAATGCGAGATCACGCTCGAGCACCTGCTGACCATGACCGCGGGCTTCGAATGGGACGAGTTTTCGACGATCACCGACCGGCTCTGGGGAAGCTCGAACTGGCAGCGGACGATGATCGAGTGGCCCATGACGAGCGACCCCGGGCAGGTCTTCAATTACAACACCGGCCTCACCCATCTGCTCTCGGGCATCCTGACGAAGGTGTCGGGGACGAGCACGCTGGCCTACGCCAGGTCGCGGCTTTTCGACCCGCTCGGGATGACCTGCCAGCGCTGGACGCAGGATCCGATGGGCATCTACTTCGGCGGCTCGGAGGTGTGGCTGACCGCGCGCGACCTGGCGAAGTTCGGACTGCTCGCGCTCCGGCGCGGCCGGTGGGAGGACAGCGAGATCGTGAACCCGGGGTGGTTGCGGGAGTCGACGCGCATCCACGCGCGCAACGGGCTCGGGTGGCCCATGGGTGACTACGGCTACCTGTGGTGGAACAAGCCGCAGCAGGGCTATCCGGTGATCCTCGCGTCGGGCTATGGTGGGCAGTACCTGTTCCTCGTTCCGGACCTGGACCTGATGGTCGTGACGACCGCGAACTCCCGGATCCCCGTCGAGAACGTGATCGTGTACACGCAGCCGTTCGATTTGCTCTCGCGGTACATTCTGCCGGCGGTGGTGGGGCCTGCGCCGTCCATCGAGCCGGGAGGCATCGTGCAGTCGGCGGACTACACGCCGGTGCTGGCCGTGGGTTCCTTCGGCTCGGTGTTCGGACGCGGGCTGAGTCTCGTGGAAAACACATGGGACGCCGACATGCCGGCCGACGGACGACTCCCAACCTCCGTGGGCGGCGTGCAGATCCGCATCGGCGGGCGGAAGGCGGCGGTGAGTTACGCCGGACCCAACCAGGTCAACTTCCTGATTCCGCCGGATCTCGCCCCGGGAAGACACCGGGTCGAGCTTCTCACCGCCCGCGGAGGCGCATCGGCGGAAGTGGACGTCGCCGACGCCGCACCGGCGTGGTTTCAGATGGAGCGCAAACGGGTGCGCCCGGGAGACGCCGTGGAGTTGTACGCGTCCGGGCTCGGGCGGACCGACCCCGCGGCTCCCGTGGGCGCGGTGATTCGCGAACCACTGGCCCTCGTCAGCCCGCCCGAGGTGCTCGTGGCCGGACGCGCCGCAACCGTTGAGTGGTCGGGACTCGTCTATGCCGGCGTCTACCAGGTGAACGTTCGCATTCCGGCCGATACGCCGCCCGGCGAGGCGCGCGTCCAACTACGAGTCGCCGGACGTACGTCGGCGAGCGACGCGCTGTTGGAGGTTGTGCCGTAGGGAGCCTCAAGGCTCGCTCCGGAAGAACCGAACGGAAGAGGATAGGGCAGTCAGGAAGGCCTACCCCGGTGGGCAAGTCAGGAAACTTACCCTGCGGGCACTGAGCGATGTAGCGATCCGTGCGCAACCCGGCGAGGACGTGTCACTGTTTCACGACCTTCAGGCCAGGGATTTGCTCGAAGTGGCGGACGTTGCCGGTGACGACTCCGAAGCCCAGTTGCAGGGCGGTCGCGGCGATCAGCAGATCCTCGAAGGCGATGATCACGCCCTGGGTGGCTTGGTCGCCTTCGATGCGCCCTGCGATGCGGGCCGTCTCGATGGTAACCGGATGCACCGGCACGTCGCGGATCAGTTCGTCCACGAAGGCTTGGCGGCGCTGCCGGCGTTCGTCCGTTCCGGCGCGCTGAACACCGTGGATCAGTTCCACGATGGTCACTACAGACAGACCGATCTCGGTTTCGCCGTAGTCGCTCTTAAATTGTTTCAGGATCTGCCGGACGCTGTGGCCCCGCCGCTCTCCGGCGATGACCACGCTGGAATCGAGGATCAGCCCCACGGCGGCGGATTCCAGGCCTTGCGGTTACGGACGATCTCTTCCACGTCGGCGGCGAAGTCCGGATCGAGCACTGGCACGTCGCCGGTTTCCCTTTCGTGGGCTTCCGCCAGGGCGATGCATTCGCTGATCTTGCGGTCAGGTGCTTGCGGTGTGCGGATC
>CAYZJD010000039.1:2614-17734 GCA_964478455.1 uncultured Solibacteraceae bacterium
TTCAGAGATCGTGCGCCGCTCCGGGGCGGCGGCGCGGATGACAGCGAGCGGTTGCGCGTCGCGTTCGATCACGACTTCCGTACCGGCCTGCACGCGTTCGAGGATGGCGGGGAGGTCGCGCACCATGTCAGCTTCGCTCACGCGCAGGACTCGGGGCTCCATAGCTGTGATGATAGCGTTTCTTCCTCCTCGTTGTCCTCCCCGGCCTTTTGTCCCCGCGGTCACCGCATTTCGCGGGGGCCCAGGACGCGGGGGAAGAGCGAGATTTCGTCGATCCGGCCCTCGAAGCCGGCGGATGGATCATCGCAGCCGCCGATGCTGATTCGCGGCACGGGCTTGGCGCGCTTCGCGGTTCCGGCGATCTCGGGTGGAGATGCGCCATTCAGGTAGACGGCGACGCTGTTCCGGTCCCGGGCCACGACGACGCGATTCCACAGGCGCAGGCCCAGAACGGTCGTGCCCTCGCGGGCGCTCTCGCCATCGCGAAACACCAGTTTGCCCGCCGCACCGATGTCGAGCCGGTCGGAGCCGCGCGAGAAGATGCATCCGGTCACGGGGCGTACGCCGGCGGGCATGCCATTCCAGAACCAAAGCTCGACGGTGTAGCGGTCCCCGAGCCCCGGCACATCCGCTCTCAGACGACCGCCGGCGAAGTGCGGCGCGCGATTGATCTGTCCGGCGGAGAAAGCAGGCGAGTCCGGTCCTTCGAGATAGAACGCCACGCCGCCCTCGTACGTCCCGTCGTTCCGGTTGGGGCCGGCCTCGCGCGCCACGGGGCCTGCAGACTCTTCGCCGCGCCAGTAGGCAGCGGGCCGCGCGGCGAGAACGGTCCGAGCGCAGGAGCCGTGCACAAGTTGGACCGGCCGCCGGGGCCGCCCCGCGACTTGCTCCAGCAAGCCGAGCACCGTATCAACGATCTTGGGCTCGGCCGTGGTCTCGAGCGCGGCGGTGCGCGCGGGCCAGGTCGTGTAGCCGCCCAGCTCGTGCTGTTCCGGTGGAGGAATGTAGCCTTCCGCTCCGTTTGCCAGCTCGATGGTGAACGTAGGGGTCAGCGGGCTCCGGGCCTTGATCTTCAGGCCGGTGATTCCGAAGACCTCGTTGGGAATGGCAGCGATCCCAAGCTCGCCGACGCGGAGCGCCTGGATCCTGAGTTCGCGCTCGGGTTCCGCGGCAAGGAAGACCTGTTCGCGCGCGTACACCTCCTGCTGATTCGCCGGCAACGCTCCGCCCATCCGCGCGACCAGTTCCCGGGCCCAGGCGAGGCGCCGCGGGTCGGGCATGCGGCGTTTGAGGCGGAGCGTTGTCTCGGCCATCGCCAGCGGGACCCACTCGCGGTAACGGATCGTGGCATGGGCGTCACGCACCATTCGCGCCAGCTCCGCCGCGTACGTGCTCGCATTCACATCCTTCTTTTGAGGCTGGCTGTAATCCATCCAGTGCTGGTCGCCGCTCGTGCCTTGCGTCATCATGCCGAGTTCAACGCCGGTCAGCCGCTGGACGTTTTCCGCAAACGGGCCGTAGTAGTCGGGCGAGACCACCCCGCCCGGCACGCCGACATAATGCATCGAGTAGTTGGCGAGCAGTGCGAGCGGCCGGCCGCCAGCCGATTCGAAGGCGAGCACCGTAAGACCGGCGTCGACGGGACCGGCGGGCCCGACGAAATCCGGGTTCTGATACCCCGGATGCATGTTGGCACGCACCGTCAGGTCTCCAAACGGATCCTTGCGCATCCGATCCGGACGCAGGATCCAGCGGCGGCAGTGCGTGTGGTCCGGGACCTGGAGAACCGTCCAGCCGACCCGCGCCGGCCGGAGGCTCTTAACCGCGCTCGCTATGCCCTCGACGATGCGCGGCTCGACAAGCTGCACGTAATCGGGGTTGGCGTCCGTGCCCAGCGCGCCCATCAGCGGAGGCGCGGAGTGAGTGTGGTTGGCACAGATGAGCATGCGCCGTGGCGGAATGCCGGTGGCGCGCGCGGCAGCCACCTTCACCCGGTCGAGCATCTCCCGGGGCATCATGAGCGTGTCGACGACGGAGATGACGACGCGATGCTCGCCGTCATCCAAAGCCAGCGCCCGCACGTGCAGGCTGCCCTCGGCACGCTGCGCGGTAACGGCCGTGAAGCCGCCGCTGATCATGATGGGGAAGGTTCGCGGCGTGATGTCCACCGCGCTAACGCCGGCCCGAAACACACGCTCCGCGGCGGCTCCGGCCGGCAGCAGGAAGATCGCTAGCGCGCTCAGACAAGCGTCTGTTTGCAGTCCTCGCAGCACCGTTTGACCTCTCAAGCGGAGAATGATCGTATCACCGCAGCAAGTTCGCCGCGAGCCGGCAGGGGAAAGCGCCTGTTCCCGCCGACAGGACTGCGTGGCGCGCAAGACTGCGCGCTCCACAGCCAGAAAGGCGCAGAGCCTCGGCAGATGACCGGTGTGGCATGATGGCGGCAGGAGGACGCCATGAGGCGGTCTGCCGGGTGGCTGTTCTGTTTGGTTTTGCCGGCAGCGGCGGAGGCCGCAGCACCGATTTTTGTTTTTGGACGGCCGCCGGAAACACCACCGGCGGTGAGCGGTGACGGGCAGCGGCTGGTGTTCGGGTCGGCCGTGACGCAAGCCGGAAAGGTCACCACCACGGCCGATCTATACGTCGATTTCGTGCTTCCTTCCGTGGACCAAGTGCGGAAGCTCACCGATTTCTCGGGTGAATTCGCTGCCGGGGTGACGGCGGTTGCCCTGACGCGGGACGGGAGAGCGGCCGCCTACACGGCCATACCGGGAGCCGAAGGGAGCGTGGAGGAGGTCCACTGGATTGAGACAGAGACCGGGAAAGACCGGATCCTCGTGGCGGACAAGGAAGGCTGCATCCAACCCCTGGCGATCGACTGCCCCAACTGCTTCTTCCCCTGCCTGCATCAACCCCACGTCTCTCCGGACGGCGCCAAGGTGCTCTATGCGGCCTCGCGCGAGCGGCCGTTTTACGTCGTGAATACCGATGGCAGCGGGCTGACGCGCTTGCCGGTGTACTCGGGCTGGCTGGCGGACGCGCCGCAGCGCGTCATCAGCGACAACGGGCTGGTAGTATTCGCGAGCCAGGCGCCATCGGGACCCACTTTCGCGGCATCGGCCACCGATGTTTACGTGATGAACCTGAACGGAACCGGGCTGCGGAATCTGACCAGGTTCGGCAACGACCCGGCCGTATTCTCCTGGAATGCCACGATCAGCGCGGACGGCCGGTTAGTCGTGTTTGAGAGCAACTACGACACCTCTAGGCGCGGCGCCGGCAAAGTGAACCAGATCCTCGCGGTGAACACCAACGGCACGGGTCTGCGCGCGCTGACGGCGGGCACGGATGCCAGCACGAGCCCATCCCTTACCGCGGACGGATCCCGGGTGGTGTTTCTCCAAGGCGGGCAAATTCAGATGATGAACACGTCGGGCCGGGGCCCGGTGGTTCCGCTCACCAGCCTCCGGCAGTCGGCGGCGCGGGATCCGGTCATCAGCGATGACGGCAGCACGGTGGCTTTCACCATCGGGCCGGCGAGCGGAGGCCGCGGCGCGGTGTATCGCGTCCCGACGGCCGGCGGCGACATCCGGCCGGTGCATGCGCCGCGGGCGGTCAATCCCGGCGGCGTGGTCAGCCTGAGTTCCTACGCGCCGCCTTCAGCCGGCTCACTGGTGAACGTGTACGGGATGAACTTCGGGGGCGACTCCTTGCTGACCGCGAGCGGGCTCCCGTGGCCGAAGACGCTCGGCGGGATCGCGCTGCTCGTGAACGGAGAACCGGCGCCTTTGCTGGCGGTTACGCCGTGGCAGTTGGTCGCGCACCTGGCCCAGACCACGCCGGAAGGCGCGGCGACGTTCGAGGTGCGCGGTTCGGATGGGAGAGCATCGGCGCCGGTCACTGTCGAGCTGAAGGCCTTGGCCCCCGAAGTCTTTGCATACCCGGTTTCGGCTGTTGACCCGGTCTTCGGTTACGCGCAGGCAGCGGCGTTTCATGCGGGAACGGCAGTGGCAGCGGACCAGGCGCATCCGGCACAGGCGGGTGAGACGCTGGAGATCTACGGCTCAGGGCTAGGTCGTACAGAGCCGGTGGTCCCTGCCGGAGAGGCATCGCCGTTTTCGCCGCCGGCGCGCGCCGTTGTGACCCCCAGGGTGCTGATTGGAGACCGTGAAGCCCGAGTCACCTTCGCAGGGCTCGTACCGGGGCTGGCGGGCATCTACCAGGTGAATGCCGCAGTTCCCGAGGGCTTGGAGCCGGGGCTGCACGGGCTGATGTGGGCCGCGGGCGAGGGCGGTTTCGTCACCGGCTTCATCGCGGTGAAGTAGAAGCGCAGGAGGGCGCCAAGCGCGCAGCGGTGACCTGGCATAGCCGATGCACTGAGGCAAGCCAGTTTTCCGCTACGTGCGAGTCTGCACTGGCTCGGGAGCCGCAGGCGATCCGCGCAGAAGGCCGTCGGTGCTCAAATCCTCATCGACATCCGGCCAGTGGATGCCGTAACCGGCGCCGCTTATATGCCAGTTCCCACGTTGTGCAGGGGTAGCGTCGAGAAGCCTGGGGTACCAGGCCAACGGAACAATAATCGTACGCCCGTCGATGAGGTCAACCGCCATGGTGTCCTCAGTAAAACGAACGTCCTTTACTCGCTCCCCTGGCTTAACTTCCGAACCTTGCATTCCATTTCTCCAGCAGGATGCTTTCGCTTTCCTTGAGCATACGGTGTATGCGACGAAGTTCTATGGGACTGAAGCCCAAGTTGCGAGCTAACGCTATGGGATTCAGCCAGAACTTGGCCGACTGATCTTCGCGATCCACGTGCACGTGCGGTGGTTCGTTGGGCTCGTGACTGTGGAAGTACACGCGGTACGGACCTGACCGCAGAACGGTCGGCACGAAGCCAGTATCACACGATCGGGCGTCATACGAAAGGCCCGCCGCAGTGACCGCTCTTACAGACTCCTCCCTCCGAGCGAGACGATGTCGTCCACGCGCATGGTTTCCTTGACGATGAAGGGCTCGCCGTACTTGACGCCGATGAGGTTGCCATAGAAGCGGGCGATGGCGGTGAGCCGTTCGCGGATCTCCGGTTCCTTGGGAAACAGATCGGATCCCTCGCCGCCGTCGCCGTACTGCGACTGGTAGCTCAGCAGCGCCCGCATGCGCCGCTCGAGCTGCGCGGTGATGTCCACGACGAACGACGGCGTGACATTGGCGTACATGGACGAATAGAGGATCTTGTGCGGGCGGTGGGGCTCGGAGTATTCGTCGAGCTTCTTCAGGCCGGCGAGAAAGCAGGCTTCATAGCCGAGCTCGCAGGCGCGGTAGTGATCCGGGTGCCGCGCCTGCCAGTAGGGCAGGATCACGAGGCGGGGCCTCAGTTCGCGGATCTTCACCGCCAGGGACATGCGCGCGCCGAGGCTGTTCTCGAGCCTCGCGTCGGGCATGCGCAAGTTTCCGCGCCAGGAAAGCAGCATGTGCCCGGCGGCCACTTCGGATTCGGCGATGCGGGTTTCCGGGCTGCCGCGCGTTCCCATGTCGCCGGCGGTGAGGTCGAGCACTCCGGTGCGGTAGCCCATCTCGGCCATCTTGATCAGCGCGCCGCCGCAGGTCTGCTCGACGTCGTCCGGGTGGGCGGCGATCGCCAGGACATCGAGCACCGAACTCGGCTTGGAGGCGTCCACGATGATCACCAGTGAAGGTCGGCGCGCCGGCGATAGCGCTCGCGCGGGCGGAGCAAGTAAATCAGGACGACGCCGGCGACGAAGCCGCCGATGTGCGCGAACCAGGCCACCCCTCCCTGCGACAAGTGTGAATAGGCGACGGCGCCGACTCCGCTAAAGAACTGGATCACAAACCAGTAGAGCAGGATCACGTAGGCCGGAAGCTCGACCGTAGTGAGGAAAACCACGAGCGGGACGAGAGTGACGATCCGCGCGCGCGGGAACTTCACCATGTAGGCCCCCATCACGCCGGCGATGGCGCCGCTGGCGCCGATGGTCGGGATGCGGCTGCCGGCGTTGAATGCGATGTGGGTCAGGGCGGCGGCCAGCCCGCAGCCGAGATAGAAGAGGATGTACTTGGCGCGGCCGAGGATGTCCTCGACGTTGTCTCCATAGATCCACAGGAACCACATGTTTCCGATCAGGTGCATCCAGCCGCCGTGCAGGAACATGGAGGTGAAGAGCGACGAGAGGCGGAGCCGGTCTGGCACAACGCCCCACGCGGCGACGAAGTGGTTCAGGGAGAACGGCTCGAGCGACAACTGGTACAGGAACACGAACACGTTGACCACGATGAGCGAGACGGTGACCAACGGGGCGGATTGGCTTGGCTGGGAGTCCCGGAGCGGAATCATCGGGCAGGCACGGCGCGGACGGCGAAATCCGGATGCGAACGGCGCTCGGCCCGCGCCATCAGGCTCACAGCCTCCTCGCGCCCGCGGATGCCTCCGCGCGCGCCCAGGGCCGTGCAGTTGAGAGCAGCCATGGCGTTGGAGAAGTCCAGCGCTTCCCGGATGGGCATTCGTTCGAGTACAGCATAGCAGAACGCGCCGTGGAAGACGTCGCCCGCGCCGGTGGTGTCGGCGCAATTGACGACGTAGGCCGGCGAGTAATGGAACTGCCCTTCGAAGCGGGCGAGCGCGCCGTGGGCGCCGAGCGTCATCGCGGCCACGCGCATGCCGTATTCCTCCTGGATCAGCTCGAGCGCCTTGAACGGGTCGCGTTCACCCGTCCACTGCGGAGGAAAATCCGACGAGGCGATCAGGTAATCCACGTGGGGCAAGACCCGCTCGAAGCCGTGATAAAGCGTATCGACGTCCACCGTCACGGGAATGGACGCTTGCCGCGCAATCCGCGCGGCGCGCTCCACCGCCAGCGTGTCATGGCCGTCGATGTGGAGCAACCGCCCGCAGGTAATCATCTCCGGCTCGATCTGGGACGGGTCGAGCCGCAGGCAATCGGGCCGCCGCCAGAGCACGGTCCGCTCGCCGGTTGTCCGGTCGATGAGAATATAGGCGGACTGGTTCGGGCAGCCTGGGCGAACCTGGACGTGATCGATGTTGATGCCGGAGGCGCGCAAGCTCTCCATCTGTACGCGCCCGCGCTCGTCGTCGCCGGCGGCGCCGATGTACTTCACTCGCAACCCGAGCCGGGCGCAAGTGATCATGGCCGTGGCCACCTGGCCGCCGGGGCTCAAGATCTCCTCGTCGAAAGTCACTTTTCCGGCGTAGGCGGGAAAGCGGGGCAGCAGCAGAAGCGTGTCCGTCGCGTTCAGCCCGACGCCGACAACATCGAACCGGTCCATAGACCGATTATCGTCCGAGGGTGAGGGAAGGCGGCGAGGCAGTTCGTGGTGGCGACCTGCAACAACTCGTGGCCGAAGTGCGCCGGTTCGCCCTGCCGCCTCCGGCAGCCTTTGCTGGCGGGCAACCGTTCAAGGCCCGGTGGCACTGCGGCGGGCTGTGGGCACGAGAGCCCGGTTATCCGATTGGCCCTTGACGCCACCGGCATCATACCGATTACTGACCGACTCCATCGGTGGGGCGCCTGGCGAACAAAGAGTCCGAAGATCCCGCATCGGCGGTTGGCCGAAGAATCGGCGGTATTCGCGGGTGAATTGGCTGGCACTCTCGTATCCGACCTCGAAGGCCGCACTCGCGACGTCCAGACCATCCACGAGCATCCGTCCTCGCGCTGCCTGCAACCGAAGTTGTTTCTGATATTGAAGAGGACTCATCGCGGTCAGCGCCTGGAAATGGCGGTGGAACGTGGACACGCCCATGCCCGCGATTGCTGCGAGATCTTCTACCCGTAGCGCCTTTGCGTAGTTCGCCCTGATCCACGCGATCGCTTTTGCGGTCCGGTTGCTCTGATCCCCCAGCGTTGCAATCGCTCGAAGGCGCGCCCCCACGGGTCCCCGCAGGATTCGGTAGATGATCTCCCTTTGGACCAGGCCGCTGAGAAAGGGAATATCCTGTGGCGTCTCCAGCAGGTCCATGAGCCGACAGAATGCACCGAGCAACTCTGCCGTGGTCTCGCCGATCGCCATGGCGGGATTGTCAGGCGACACCTGAGGCGTGTGAATCTCCTCTCGGCTCAATAGCTCTCGGACGACGGGCATTTCGAGCTTGAGCAACATGCAGAGGTAGGGCACCTCCTCAGTTGCCTCGATGACGCGGCTGACGACCGGCAAATCGAGCGAGGTCAGGAGGTATCGCGACTCGCCAAAGATGAAACTGGTTCCTGCGAGGTCTACACGCTTTCGACCCTGCGCGACCACGGCTAGGCTCGGCTCATAGGTCACTGGCGACGGAGCCGTCGGGGCGATTCGTCTGTAGAGCGTCAGGCCGGGGATATCCGTTGTGCGGCTCTCTGCCGAGCCCATGAACACGGAAATCTTGCGAGCCAGCTCGGCCCGCAAATCGCACGCTCGAGCGGGGGACGGACTGCTCATCGCAACGTTCTCCTTTTCCTCTACCCCAAGGATAGCGTTGCAGGCGCGGATCCTGCAGCAATTCTTCCAACAGAGAGAGAATTAGGCAAGAAACCGGCAGGATCAGGATAACGCTTCGGCGGCACTCGACGTTAACCTGGGAGATGAGAGGAAACGATTCCGACGGAGAAACAAATGCAGAAGCGCATGCTTGGAAAGAGCGGTCTGGAAGTCTCGGCCCTCGGATTCGGCTGCATGGGAATGAGCCATGGCTACGGTCCGGCCGGAGACAAGCAGGTACTGATCGCGCTCCTACGCGCAGCGGTTGACCGCGGCGTCACGTTCTTCGATACCGCGGAGGTGTACGGCCCCTTCAAGAACGAGGAACTCGTTGGGGAGGCTCTGTTTCCGTTCCGCGGTGAGGTGGTGATTGCCACGAAGTTCGGTTTCAAGCTAAGGCCCAACGGAGAGCCGGGTTTTGTGGGCCTGGACAGCCGGCCAGAGCGCATCAGGCAAGTCGCCGAGGCATCTCTCAAACGGCTCAAGGTCGATGTAATCCATCTGTTCTACCAACACCGCGTTGACCCAGAGGTGCCAATCGAAGACGTTGCCGGAGCCGTGAAGGACCTCATCCAGGAAGGCAAGGTGAAGCACTTCGGCCTTTCGGAAGCAGCCGCGAAGACTATCCGTCGCGCTCACGCGGTCCAGCCCGTCACAGCCGTGCAGAGTGAATACTCGCTGTGGTGGAGACGCCCTGAAGAGGAAATACTGCCTACACTGGAGGAACTCGGGATCGGTTTCGTTCCCTACAGTCCCCTGGGTAAGGGCTTCCTGACGGGGAAGATCAACGAGAGCACCACGTTCGACAGTTCCGACATTCGCACAACCATCCCTCGCTTCACGCCGGATGCTCGGAGAGCCAATCGAGCCCTGGTCGACCTGCTTGACAGAGTCGGCAAGCAGAAGAGCGCGACACCCGCGCAGATTGCCCTTGCCTGGTTGCTTGCTCAGAAACCGTGGATCGTGCCAATCCCGGGCACACGGAAGCTGGAGCGCCTGGAAGAGAACCTCGGGGCAGTCGCGATCGAGTTCACAGCGGAAGAGCTTCAGGAAATCAACGCCGCTGCCTCGAAGATCACAGTGCAAGGCGGCCGGTACCCCGAACAGATAGAACAAATGAGCGAACGCTGAGCGGGCAACGAGGTCCCACAATGAGCACATGGTCGAAGGAAGAACTACGCAAGATCGCTGAGGCCGATGACCTGCATATCTCACCGTTCCGCGAGGACGGCGAGACATACGGCACCCCGACGTGGATTTGGTCCGTCGCGGTCGATGACGCGCTTTACGTGCGTGCGTACAACGGGCAGAAGTCTCGTTGGTACCAGGCCGCCGTGCGGCAGAAGGCGGGGCGGATCACTGCCGCCGGCATGACCAAGGAAGTCACCTTCGAGCCGCTCGAGGGCCCGATCAACGACCTCATCGACGACGCCTACCGGGCGAAGTACCACGGCAGTCCATATCTCAGCCCGATGATCGGCGCACGCGCCCGCTCCGCTACTGTCAAGGTGATGCCGCGCGCAACGACTGCCTGATTGTCGCGCCGAACGAGTGCGTACGCGGCCCGAGAAGCGCTCGCCACGAAATGGGGCGAGCGCGTGAAAGACGAGGAGTAACAGATGAGAGGCGCTGTTATTTACGGCCCGCGCGATCTGCGATTCGAGGAGCGCGCCGCCCCAACGATTACGGAGCCAACGGATGCCATCATCAGGATCTCTGCCACTTGCGTGTGCGGGTCCGACCTGTGGCCGTACCGCGGCATCAACCCCGTGACCCAACCGACCCCAATGGGGCACGAGTACTGCGGCATCGTCGAGGAGGTCGGCAGCGCGGTCACCAGGATCAAACCCGGCCAGTTCGTCATCGGTTCGTTTTTCGCCTCGGATAATACCTGTCCCAACTGCCGAGCCGGCTATCAATCGTCCTGCCAGCACAAGGTGTTCGTCGGTGATGCGCAGGCGCCGCTGCTGCGCGTTCCGCTCGCCGATGGCACGCTGGTGGCCACCCCGGATATTCCCTCGGACGATCTGATCCCGAGCCTGCTGACGCTCTCCGACGTCATGGGCACCGGCTGGTTCGCCGCCGACGCGGCCAACGTGAAGCCGGGCTCGACTGTGGTGGTCATCGGTGACGGCGCGGTCGGCCTACTCGGTGTGCTCTCCGCCAGACAGATGGGCGCCGAGCGAATCATCGCGACAAGCCGTCATGAGTCGCGACAGAGGCTCGCCCGCGAGTTCGGCGCGACCGACATCGTCACCGAGCGCGGTGACGAGGGGGTGGCCCGCATCAAGGAACTGACCAATGGAGTCGGTGCGGACGCGGTGCTGGAGTGCGTCGGGACGCAGGAGTCGATGATGCAGGCGATCCGTTCCACCCGCCCGGGCGGGTCCGTGGGCTACGTCGGCGTCCCGCACGGAGTCGATCTCGACGGCGAGAGGCTGTTCTTCACTCACGTCCGCCTGCACGGCGGCCCCGCGCCGGTGCGCCGGTTCCTGCCCGAGCTGATCGATCTGGTGTGGAACGGCAAGATCAACCCAGGCAAGGTCTTCGACCTGACCCTGCCGTTGGGTCAAGTGGCGGAGGGCTATCGCGCGATGGACGAGCGTCGCGCGATTAAGACGCTGCTGCGTCCTTAAGAGGATTACGGTTATGGAGATGAAACGAGTAGGCTCTCGGCCGTCCGCGAAGGGGCCCTCCGAGTGGTTCACTGGCGCTGTACGGATCGATCCACTTTTCGAGGCTCCCGATCCGGCGATGGTTCAAAGCGCGAGCGTCACCTTCGAGCCCGGTGCGCGAACTGCGTGGCATGCGCATCCGCTCGGTCAGACCCTCATCGTGACGGCCGGCTGCGGGTGGGTGCAGCGCTGGGGCGGTCCGGTCGAGGAGATCCGGCCCGGCGATGTGGTCTGGTTCGCGCCAGGCGAGAAGGACTGGCACGGCGCCACGCCGAAGACGGCCATGACGCACATCGCGATTCAGGAGAAGCTCGATGGCAAAGTCGTCGAGTGGATGGAACACGTCACTGACGAGCAGTATCGGTAATGATGGGTGCGTAGGAGAGCTTGGATTGAGAAAGCACCGTCGTCTCTTCTTGCGGCTGGCCGTGCTGTTCGGGTCCGCCGTTGCCGCATTGGCACAGACCGAGCACATTACCCCGTTCACCGGGACATGGAAGCTGAACGTGGCGAAGTCGAAATTCAACCCCGGCCCGCCGTTCAGGAGCTTCACACTGACATTCACCCCCGATGGCACGCGCAACCTGGACTTGATCGGACCGGACGGCCAACCTCTCAAAGTATCGTTGCCTTGGTCGGATGGGAAAGAAGTTGCTCCAGTGGTTACCGAGGGGATGGGTAAAGTCACGGCCATCTCGAAAATTCAAGGCCGATCATTCCGCGATACTTGGAAAGAGAACGGAAAGGTCATCGAGAAGGTTCATGGCGTTGTGTCCCGTGACGGAAAGGTGTTGACTATAGCAGTGGACGGCACAGACAAGCAGGGCCGGCCTTTTCATAATCGCCTGAGGTTTGAGAAGCAGTAGCCTGGCCGCGTCGCTCGTGACGCTGTGTCGATTCGCTGGCGACCGAAGCGGTACCGTTCGCCGTACGAGGTGGAGGCAGAACATGAAAACCGTTGCTGCGTCGATAGCCATGCTTTTCTTCCCGCTGTTCGCCTGCGCTCAGACACAGAAGGAGGCAAGACCCAAAATAGACCCGTTTACGCCAGCGGTGACCGCAGAGGATGTTCGAATGGTTTCACCGGCGCTCGACAGATACACGCAGGGCAGGCTGATGGGCGATCTATGGAAACGTCCCGGCCTATCGCGACGAGACCGCAGCATCGTTACGCTGACTGTCCTGATCGCGCGCAATCAGACAACCGAGATGTCATACTACCTCAACCTCGCGCTCGATAATGGCGTCAAACCGAGCGAGATTTCCGAAATCATCACACATCTCGCGTTCTATTCCGGGTGGCCGAATGCCATCTCGGCGGTGGCGGTCGCGAAAGACGTTTTTCGAAAACGCGGGATCAGGCCCGATCAGCTACCACCGGCGGCGGGCGAGTTGCTCCCCATTGATGAAGCCACTGAGGCGCAGCGCGCCGCCCGTGTTCAGCAGGATTTCGGGACGGTGGCTCCAGGGGTTCTGCACTACACCACTGACGTGCTCTTTCATGACCTCTGGCTGCGTCCGGCATTGGCGCCTCGGGACCGGAGCCTGGTTACTGTCAGCGCTCTCATTGCCACAGGCCAAGTCGCGCAAATCTCCTATCACCTCCACCGAGCGATGGACAATGGCCTGACGAAAGCGCAAGCTTCCGAAGCACTCACGCACTTGGCCTTCTACGCGGGTTGGCCGAATGTGTTCTCCGCGCTACCGGTCGCGAAGGGTGTCATTGACGGGCGTCCTAAGTAGGGCGTCCACGTCCACTGTCACGGGAATGGACGCTTGCCGCGCAATCCGCGCGGCGCGCTCCACCGCGGGCGTGTGATGGTCGTCGATGTCGAGCAGCCGCTCGCAGGTAATCATCTCCGGCTCGATCCGGGACGGGTCGAGCTTTTCCGGCCTGGGCGGGAAAGCGGGGCAGCAGCAGAAGCGTGTCCGTCGCGTTCAACCCGACGCCAACAACATCGAACCGGTCCATAGACCGATTATCGTCCGAGGGTGAGGGAAGGCGGCGACCGGCGGGCCGTCACAGACGGTGAGAAGCGGCTTTCACCGGCACCGCTTCCCGCGGGCAGGCCGGGCCGGCGCCACGGGGCAAGTCCGGAGACTTACCCCACGGGCAAGTCGGGAGACGTGCCCTACTGGACTGGCGCGATGTAGCGGACTGCCGGCAGTTCGGCCAGCGCCGCCAGCTTCTCCACCGGCAGGCGGCCGATGACAATCTTGGCCGTCTTCGGCTGAAGGAGCACTTCGAAGCCGAGTTTCCGCAGTTTGTCGAGCGTTGCCGCGGTGGTGTCGGCGAGCCAGACCTGGACTTCGGCCTTGCCGCTCCTGATGAATGGCGCGTGCGGCGGCGCTGCGTTCGGAATTTTGAGCTGCTCGATCACACGGGCGATGGCAGGATCGAGCTTCGACTGCAACTCGCGGCGCTTGCGCTCCTCGGGGGTGAGCGGGGCGACCTCGTCGCGCACGACGGCGGACTCCGCGGCGACCTGGGCCGCAGGCCAGCGCGCGAGCGCGACGCCGCTCTTGGCCGTGGTGAGCGCAGGCATGGACCGCCTCGCGCCGGCAAACAGAAGATCGGCTTCCTTGTCTTTGCCGAACACGCCCTCGTAGCTCACGCCCTCGGGCATCTCGACCGGCACTTCGATGCGGCGCGGCTCGCCGCCGGTGGTGACCGTCATCTCCTCGACGGCGACGAAGGAAGTGAACTGGGTCATCAGGCGGTAATCGAGGCCCAGTTGCGTGATGGCCTCGCGGACTTCGGCGCGGGCCGTGCCCTGCTGGATGCCGAGGTAGTCCTGGCCCATCAGGTCATCGATGCGCGTCCGCGCCCACAGGGTGGCAAGCACGTCATGGCGCGGTTCAGCGGCCGGAAGGGTAACGCGAATCTCGCGCGATACGGGACGGGCGCCCATGTTGCCGCGCAGGCGGATCACGCCGCTCCACGGGACGGCGTAGCGGCCGCAGAGCACAACGGGCCTGGCGCTGAAGAGGTCCGGACTTCGCTTCGGGTAGACGTCCGTCACCGGCATGCCGCCCCAATCCACCGTAATGTCGGTCAGCAGCGGGTTGCGGACGCGCTCATGGAACCGGCGCGCCGCCGCCGAGCCGTCATCGTTCAGGCCGACGTATTCCACTTCCCCGCGGCCGTACTCGGCCATCTTGTCCAACAGGAAGCGGTTCACCGAGTTGCCGATGCCGAAGGAAAAGACGCGGGCGTTCGCGTGCTTCTGCACCTCGGCGATGATCTCCATGTCGTTGCCAACGTAACCGTCGGTCATGAAGCAGACGATGCGCACGTGCTGCTGGGAGTGCGAGGGATCGAGCGCCGCCCGGATGGCCTTCATCATTTCGGTGCCACCCCCGCCAGAGCGCGAGGCGAGGAACTCCTGCGCCCTTCGGAGGTTCTCCGCGGTGGCGGGAACCGGCTCGGGGAAGAGGACGTGAGTGTCGCCGGAGAAAGTGACGAGGTTGAAACGGTCCTGAGAGTACAGGCCGTTGAGCGCCAGCCTCATCGTCTCTTTCGCCTTCTCGATCGGGAAGCCCGACATCGAGCCGGAAGTGTCGAGGACGAAGACGAGTTCCTTGGGGGTGACATCCTCGGGGGCGACGCGCTCGGGAGGCTGGAGGATCAGCGTGAAGAAGCCGCCGCGCGCGCCGCGATGCACGAGCACGGCGTCCTCAATTCTGCGCCCGGCCACGTCGTAGCGGAGGATGAAGTCCTTGTTGGGGAGGACCGCTTTGTTCTTGAGGCGCACGACCGCTTTCTCCGCAGCGGGCCGCTCGAGTTCGATTTCGTGCGCCGGCGAGACGAGCGCGTCCACCGGCACGCCGGCATCCAGCCGGACCTCGATGGAGATGTCGTGGCCGGCGCGCGTGCCGGGCTTGGCCACGGGCGGGGTGATGCGCGAGGCGTCCGGCACGCGGTCCGTGTCCGGCGCCCAGCCGCCGCCCTGCT
>CAYZJD010000039.1:17744-19528 GCA_964478455.1 uncultured Solibacteraceae bacterium
GCCCGTGGCATGGCCCGGGATGTACCGCGGGCCCACGACCATCGGGAAAACAAACTCGTACGTGCCGGCCTCGTACTTCAGCGTTTCCACGTAGCTGATGGTGATCTTCACCTTTTCGCCTGGCATGATGTTAGCGACGGATTGAGTGAAGATGTTGGGCCGCTCCTGGTCGAGCAGGCCGGCGACGTGGCCGGCGGCGCGGGCGGCGTCGTAGATGGCCCGGGCTTCTTCGCGCGGCTTGATCTTGCCGCGGACGACGCGCTCGCCGACGAGCATGGTCATGTCATCCACCGCCGAGTTCTGCGGAAGGGGGAAGGTGTAAACCGCTTCGATCTTGTCGCTCGATGTGTTTTCGAACTCCTGGGTGAGGGTGACCCGGGCCAGGAAGCCGGAGATCTCCGCCGCAACAGCGGTGTGCTTGAGCGGGCACTCGCTCCGCGGCCGGCCCTCCGAGTCGAGCCGGATCAGTGAACCCTGGGTGATTTCAGGGAACGAGGCGGGCGTTCGTTTCTGGCCGGTAGCGGCCTCCGGGGCGGCAAGGTAAACCAGGACCGCAGCGGCCGCCGCGAGGAAGCATCCGGTGAGCAGGGTAGGGGAAAAGAGCTGTTTGCGCGACATGCGACATCCTCCAGTGGGGGAATGCCGGCAGATGGGGGATCCTTTCAAACAGCTTTCAGCGGTCAGCTTTCAGCCGTCAGCTTTCAGCGGTCGGGTGTATATTTGACCTGTCCGGGAGTTCAACAAGTAAACCCGCGCAAGAATTCCACAAAGGAGAAAGAGCCATGAAGGGAGTCCGAGATCTCCTGATCCCCGGGGTGTTTCTCGCCGTATCCTGCAATCCTGCCCTGGCTAGCGACGTCACCGTCGGCTGTGAAGGCGCCAGCGGCCATTACAAGTATTCATCCATCAGCGCTGCCCTCACTGATCTGCACGCCATCTCCCACCGAGACCACGCGATCACGGTTTCGGGCACGTGTGCGGAAGCGGTCCGCATCGACGACTTTGAAAACCTCGATTTGATCGGCACAGCCGGCGCCGCGATCGTCGATGCGACGGGTACCGGCAGCGTGCTCTACATAACCGCGTCGAAGAGTATTTCCATCAGAGGCTTCGCTCTACGGGGCTCCGGACCCCGGAGGGCCAGGGTGGTCACTATTCTTGACAGCACGGTTAATTTCGAAGATTGCACCATCGAGAATGGAACCCAGGGCGTCATGGCCCAAGGCCTCTCCCACGTGAGATTCTTCTCCTCGGTCATCCAGAACAATCAATGGTTTGGAATCCGTGTGGACGACAATTCGTGGCTCGAAGTTGAAAACGTTTCGATTCAGGGGAATTGGTCCGGCATCCGTGTGAACCGATCCAAAGCAACGATCCTCGGTGCCGTCCTGATCCAGAACAACACCGCTAACGGGATACTCGTGCAGCAAGGCGCCGCGCTCTTTTACAGCGACGCAGATCTGCCGGAACAAAAGGTTTTTACTAACGGCAGCGTTGGAATCAAGGTGGAGACCGGCGGCAAGCTCGAAATGTGCGGTCCGGCCCTGATTGAAGGCAACCCGCGGGCCGGCATAGAGCTGATTGATTCGTCGGCGAAACTCTTCTGCACCAACCAGACTATCCGCGGCAATGGAACAGCGGGCAATCCGCTGACAGGAGGCATCATCGCTCTCGGTAATTCGCACGCGGATCTGTACAATGCCGAAGTGGTGGAGAACTCAGGCAGCGGGCTGGTTGTTCGAGAGAATTCCTCGGTCCGTATCGTCACCAACACCACAATCACA
>CAYZJD010000040.1:0-19195 GCA_964478455.1 uncultured Solibacteraceae bacterium
AGATTCCCGTGCCACCCGGCCCATCCATCTCTCACCCGCAGCCTTGGCCGGCTGGCACGGGAATCTCTTCTTCAATCACCTGAATAGCGTCTTCAGTGCGCGCTCGTTCTTTCAGGCGGGCGACGTGAAGCCGGCGCGGGAGAACCGCTACGGCGTTTCCACCGGCTGGACTCCATGGCGCGGCGGCTACCTCTCCGTGCGGGCCGGGCAGGAGAAGCTGCGGGGAAGCGTCAACGGCAACGTGCTGGCGCCGCGCGCGGAAGAGCGTACTCCGCTGACAGCCGACCCGCTGAAGCGCGCGGTGGTCGAACGCTTCCTGGCCGCGTATCCGAAGGAGCCGCCGAACCGGACGGACATCAATCCGCGCGCGCTGAACACCAACGCGCCGCAATCGATCGACAACAACGACGCGGCCGTGCGGCTGGAGCAGAACCTGGCGGCGAATGACCGGCTGCTGCTGGATTACGCCTTCCTGGCCCAGACGGTAGATGCGTTCCAGTTGGTGGCGGGGCAGAATCCGGATACAGATACTAAGTCACATAGGGCGCGGATCACGTGGAACCGCACCTGGAGCCCTCGCCTGCTGGCACACTTCTCGGCGGGCTTCGACCGTATCGGCTCGCTGCTGGTTCCCGAAGAGAACGCTGTCGGACCAATGGTCTCCACGGCGGGGCTGAGCACGCTGGGGCCGTCAGCCATCATTCCGATCGACCGGGCGCAAAACATCTACCGGTGGGAAGGCCAGGCGCTGAGATCGGCGGCTCGCCACGAGTGGAACCTGGGATTCGCGCTGTTGCGGCGGCAGCTCAACGGGACCGAGACCGACGCGCACCGCGGGTTCTATGCCTTCAGCAACGATTTCGGACGAACGGGGATCGAGAACCTGCGCCTGGGCACGCCGTCGCAGTACATCGTCGCGATCGGCGATGTGCACCGCGGCTTCCGGCAGTGGGCGGCGCAGTGGTACCTCGGCGACGCCTGGCGGGTGACGCCGCCGCTGACTCTTCACTTCGGGCTGCGGCACGAGATCGCCGCGCGTCCCGCGGAAGTCAACTCGCTCAACGGTATTCCATACGGATGCGACTGCAACAATCTTGCACCGCGCTTCGGCTTCGCCGTGCGGCTCCCGCCGAAGTGGGGCGTGTTCCGCGGGGCGTACGGGCTCCATTACGGCGAGATTTTCCCCGTCACATATTCGCAGGTCCGGTTCTCGCCCCCGGGCAGCACGAAGTGGGCGATCCCTGCGCCCGATCTGCTCGATCCGCTGCGCGCACTGAAGCAGGGCGGGGAACAGGCCGATGCGCGCGGTAACCTGTACTTGCTCGATCCGGAGCTGGCGTCACCCTATTCGCACCAGTACAACGCGAGCTGGGAGCCGGGCTTCTCGGACAAGTGGCGGGTGCAAATCGGCTACGCCGGCAGCCGCTCCCACAAGCTCCTGATCATGTGGTACCTGAACCGCGCGCACCCAGTCCCCGGTATCCCGCAGACCACCGCGACCATCAACCAGCGCCGCGCAAATCCGGATCTGGCCGAGATCCGCTGGGTGCTCAACGGCTCCCGCGGCTATTTCGACGCGGCGCGCGTGACGCTGCTGGCGCCGCGCGTGCGCGGCCTGAGCCTCGACGCCTCTTACTGGTTCAGCAAGGCCATGGACCTGGGGGCCAGCTACACGAATACGGCCTATGACGAGGACTCGCGGCTGTCGCGCAGCCAGTCGGAATACGAAACCCACAAGGACCGCCGCGCACTGAGTTCCTTTGACCAGCCGCACGCGTTCCTCTTGCGCGTCGCTTACGAGTTGCCCGCCCCGCCGCAACGGGACTGGAGCGGCCGCTTGTTCGGCGGCTGGATGATTTCCGCCGTGGCGCTGCTGAAGAAGGGAACGCCGTTTTCCGTGACCACGCTGGACGGCCCCGGTTTCGGCAACGTGGACGGCAACGGCGGAGACCGTCCGATGCTGCTCGATCCGTCGATCCTGGGCCGGACGATCGGCGACCCAGACACCTCTGCGGGCCGTCTGCCGCGCTCCGTGTTCGCCTTCATCGAGCCTACCGAGGAAGCCGGCAACCTCGGCGTGAACGTGTTCCGCAAAGGCGGGATCCGCAACGTCAATGCCGCCCTCTCGCGCGCGTTCCGGCTGCGCGCCGAGGCGCGGCTCACATTCCGCGCCGAGTCGATCAACTTGTTGAACACGCCGCAGTTCGCCGAGCCGGGCAGCATCCTCGGGGCGCCGGAGTTCGGCTTCATAACGAACACGCTGAACGACGGCCGCACGTTCCGCTTCGGGCTCCATCTCGGCTGGTAAACGCCGCCGCGCGTGCTATTCTCGAAGAAGACCCACCATTCACCGGGCCGGTAGCTCAGACGGTAGAGCATCTGCCTTTTAAGCAGAGGGTCCCGGGTTCGAGTCCCGGCCGGCTCACCATGTACCCGTTGTGTGAATCCGTCGGCTGGTCCCCCCATGAAGGCGTTCTTCAATGCGATACGTTGTGCTGCTGTAGCTGCTGTATGGGGCGCTTGCACTCAGTGAGAAGTGAGCCTATGATTCTCTAGCAGAAAGGAGTACCGATGAAGTGGGGAAGAATCGTCACCATTGGTGCAATCCTCATTGCCGCCGGCATCGCGTGGTGGATGTACCGCGCTCCGGAACGAGAGCCGGCTCCGGAGGCGCCAGTGAGGCCTATCGGAACACCTGTGCAGATTACGGCGCCCACGGGGCTGCCGCCTGTTCCAATCCCACTCGACAATCCCCCGACTGTCGAAACGATCGCTCTCGGCCGCAAGCTGTACTACGACACAAACCTCTCGGTGGACAAGACCACTGCTTGCTCCACCTGCCACAGCCCGGGCCTCGGTTTCACTGACGGAAAGAAGGTTTCCGAGGGCGCCCGAGGCCGGGAGGGAAGGCGGAACGCTCCCACTGTGCTGAATGCGGCTTACAACACAATGCAGTTTTGGGATGGCCGCGCGCCGAGTCTGGAGAAGGTGACGGAAGACCGCCTTCGAAGCCCGGCCGAAATGGCTCACACGCTGGAGGGAGTGGAAAGGAGGCTGATGGCCAACCCGGTTTATGAGGCGGCATTTGAGGAAGCGTTTGGTCCCGGACCCATCAAATTCCAGATGGTGGTCAAAGCCATTGCGTCGTTCGAGCGGACGATGCTCACCGGCGACTCGGCATTCGACCGCTACCTCTACGGCGGCGACAAGAAAAGTCTGAGCAAGTCGGCCGAGCGTGGTCTTGAGGTGTTTCGCAATCCCAAGAAAGGCAACTGCGCTGCTTGTCACAGCATCGGCGAGTCTCATGCGTTGTTCACGGACAACAAGTTCCACAATCTCGGCGTGGGGGTGAACGCCAAAGGCAAGCTGACCGATCTGGGCCGATATGCAGTCACAAAGAACGACGCCGACCGGGGCGCCTTCAAAACCCCTACGCTCAGAAACGTTGCGCTTACCGCGCCGTACATGCACGACGGGAGCGTGAAGACGCTAAGGGAAGCAATAGACTTACACCTGCGCGGCGGCAACCCGAATCCGTATCTGGACAAGGAAATCAGCTCTCGGGACTTCCTGAGCGAACAGGAGCGAGAGGAGTTGGTGGCCTTTCTGCAAGAGGCTTTGACCGGGCCTGTGTCGTCGAACCTCGAGCGCCCAGGAGCCGTTGAGTAACACGTTCCTCTACACGGAAGAACAAGCCCGCTCCCCGGCCGTGCACTCGGCGGGAATCGTGGAGGCGCTGGGGAAGATCTACCGCACGGACGCGCTGCTGAAGGAACTGAAGGTTGATCAGCGTCGGCGAGGCGCACCAAACCCGCCCCGGGGCGCGGGCGCGTGCTCTTCTCGAAGGAGACCCACCATTCCGCGGGCCGGTAGCTCAGACGGTAGAGCATCTGCCTTTTAAGCAGAGGGTCCCGGGGTCGAGTTTCGGCGGGCTCAGCAAGTTGGGGATTCCAACTGAACCGCCGGGTTTGCGGGAAGGGCAGCCTGGGCGTACACTTAAGGCCGAGGGAAGCGGGCAATGGTGCGCACTTTTCTTTGCGCCACCGCGTTGTTCACGCTCGCGCTGCTGATGTCGGGTGACCGACCTCGACAGGTGATCGCGGTCTGGCCAGCGCCGACGGCCGCTCTACTATTCCCGGGAGCGCCGGACAGTAAGGTCCAGGCCATACCTCTGATCGTGCCGCGCGATGGTTGGTCGATCCAGCTCGTTGTCCGCGATTCACGGGACGAATCTCCACCGGCTCCGTACCTGGGGTGTGGCGCTCCGTGTCTGACGCCGCACTTGCCAGCGGAACTTCGCTAGCCGATCGGCCGACAGGAAGAGTCTTAACTTAACAGCTCCGAGCGAGGTCAACGGGTGTATACTTCCGTTCGACTGAGAGGCAGAGACGGAAATTCCAGCCAGCATGATGTGCCTGCTCCTTCCTCTGGCGGTGGCGGCCGCTGAGATTGGGGTGCTGGAAGGGTACGTGTTTCGGGAGGCCGACGGCGGGCCGCCGCGACGGCCACTGACAGTGGAGTTGATCGACCGCGGGCGGGCGGAGTACCGGCAGACGACGCGGTTGGACGGCGGTTTCGCGTTCCGGAAGGTCCGGGAGGGACGGTACACGATTCGGGCCCGGTTCAACGACTTCATCATCGTGGAGGACGCGGTCACGGTCACAAGCGGGGCAAAGAACTTCTCGGCGGTGATGCTGCCGAAGCGGCGAGCCGGGGCGCAGACGTTCGGGACCGTGACCGCCGATCAGCTCGCGGCACAGTCGGACCGCTTAGTACAAATGAAGCTGCGGGAAGCGGCCAAGCTGGCGCTCAAGCAGGACTTGGCCGGAGCGGTCCGGCTGTACGAACAGGTGGCGGCGGCGGGCGCGCACCCGGACGTGTGGGACGCGCTGGGACTGCTGTATCAGCACATGGGGAGGAAGGAAGCGGCGTTTCACGCCTTCGAGAAGGCGATCGAGCAGGATCCGAAATTCCTGCTGCCGTATGCGCATCTGGGCGCGGTCTACCTGGAAGAGCGGCGGTACAAGGAGCTGGCGGCGGTGGCCCATCGCGCGCTGGCGATCGACTCGAAGTGGCTGACCGGGCACGTATTCCTGGCGGAGGCGCAGGCGGGGACGGGGGACCTGGAAGGAGCCCTGCGATCCGCCGAAACAGCCAGTGAGCTGGCGAAGGGAAGGGCTCCCGGACCCTATCTGACTCTGGCGAAGATCCTGTGGGCGCGGCGGGAATGCACGGGCGCGCGGCAGCGCCTGGAACGTTACCTCGAGCTGAACACGTCAGTGCGTGCGCTGCCCGAGACGCTGAAGTCGCTGGAGATGGTACGGGCATGCCAGCCCGTGCCACACAATGGGGCCGGTCACGGTTCTCTTTCGTACACCCACACGACGTCGCGGAGCAGTGACTTGCCGAACGGCTCGGACGCCAGCCGTTGCCATTCCTCCAGGGTATAGACAAGGGCCTCGGCGGGAACCGGGAGTTCGATTGCATGCCAGCGAGCGGAGCGTCGCTCGAAGGGCTCGTCCGCCCGGTCTACGATGATGAGCAGATCCACATCGCTTCCAACGCCCCAGTTGCCGCGCGCATAGGATCCGAAGTAGCCGATCCGCACCGTCTCCGGCTTCCGCGCGGCGGTCCGGCGGGCCCAGTCGCGTACCGCCTTGTCAACGGTGGCCGCGTCAGGCCATCCGCGAACGGGCGAACTCGAGGATCTCGCGGGCATAGTGGATCGCCTCCTCGCTCTGGAGCGGGCCGTAGTGCTCGAAGGGTGCTCCTTCGGGGTGGCTGTTGGGGTAACGCGGCGGGATGTAGTACGCGTCCAGGACCCGGCCCTTCTCGATCAATTCCTGCGGGGGCGCGACCGGGGCCGGGAGTTCCGCCAGCAGCCGCGCAACGACGTGGCCCCAAGGTTCCTGACGCAACCCAAGGTGCAGCGCTTTGGCACCTTTCTCCGCGGCTTGATGAGCCGCGAAGCAGGCCCACTCGTGGCGTCCAGCGCGAGCTGAGTCCTCCGCCTGGGCCAGATCTCTCAGCGCCTGATTGAGCCAATCGCGCGATCGGTCCGGCATGTTCACACCGAGGATAGCAGGGTTGAGCAGTGTGTCGTTACCGGCAGCATGCGGCAGGACAAGGGAAGATGGCTTGCTGACGCGCGCGGCCCGGTACTTACAACTGATATGGGCTGCGCATGCGACGGGAGAGGAGGCGGGAGGCCTCGTCGTCGCCGAGGATTTCCTCCTTCATGGGGTCCCAGCGAATCTTCCGGCCCGTCAGCATCGCGATCTGTCCCAGCCAGCCGGGCGTCGCCGAGCGAAGCGCGACGTCGGCCGGCGCGATCGTCGGCCCGCGCGTCTTCACCGCGCGGATGAACTCCTCATAGTGCCTCGTGGACCAGTAGGACTTCTCCTCGTCTTCGACCGTTTCCAGTTTCAGCAGGCTCGCCGGCTGCGTCTCAATCTTGCCGCGGTCTACCCAAACCCACCCCTCGTCGCCGATCCACTTCGTTCCACTCCGAATGTCGGAGTGGCCGCCAGCAATGATCATCTCGACACCGCCCGCATACCGCGCCGTCAGGCGATACTTCGTGGCCGTGTTCCATAAAGCCGCGCGCGGCGGGTATTCTCCAACCCCTTCCACTTCATACGGCCCCGTGTGGTCGAAGCCCAGGCCCCAGTGCGCGATGTCTCCGTGGTGTCCGATCCAGTCCATCAACTGGCCTCCGCCGTAGTCCAGGTTCCAGCGCCAGTTCTTGTGAACCCGCGCAACGCAATACGGCGCTTCGGGGGCGGGGCCCAGCCAACGGTCGTAATTCAATGCCGGCGGGGGTTCGGTGATCTGCGTCTGGTCCTTGGTCTTGGCGAAGTCCTCGTGGCCTTCGGGCAGCCCGACCTCCACCCGCGTGACTTTCCCGATCCTGCCGCCTCTTACCAGCTCGACCCCAACCCGGAAGTTCTCTTGCGACCGCTGCCAGCTTCCCGTCTGCCAGACGCGGCCATATCGCCGCACGGCTTCGCGAATGGCGACGCCCTCGGCGAAGCTGTAGGCGAGCGGCTTCTCGCCATAGATGTCCTTGCCGGCCCGCGCGGCCAGCACCGAAATGATTCCGTGCCAGTGGTCGGGAACGGCGATGCTCACCGCGTCGATGTCCCGGCGCGAGAGCAATTCCTCGAATGCGCGGTAGACGGCGCAATCGCGGTTGCCGTACTTGGCGTCGATCTTGTCCTTGGCGGCGGAGAGATGGGCGTCATCCACGTCGCAGACGGCCGCGTACTGCACTTCGGGGATCTTCAAGAAGATGTCCACGTGATCGCCGCCCATCCAGCCGACGCCGATGGTGGCAAAGGTGACTCGGTCGCTCGGGGCTACGGCACCGCCGCGCCCAAGCGCGGAGGCCTTGATGACCGTTGGGAACCCGATGGCGGCTGCCGAAGAAGCGAGGCGGCGGAAGAACTGCCGGCGACTGTTCATGGGACGCTCTCCTGTTGAAAGTCAGATTCACAGCCTAAAGCCACGGCAAGCTGCTTCGCAACCTGGTTGGCGGACGCGGATTTCGCCAGGGGGTGGCGGTCCCGGCAAGGAGGCAGGCGGTAATATACATGTGGGAAGCGAGACCGATGAGGCGAGATCTTCTTACGACTGTTCTTTTCACTTCTCTTCTTTCGTGCGGTCTCTCGAGTTGTTCCGGCAACAGGCCGCAGCCGGCGGCCGCCAGGGCTCAGGCAGCGCTGGTTACCACGGCGGTGGTGGTGGAGAGGACGGTCCCGGTCGAGATCCGCGTGATCGGGAACGTCGAACCGTATACCACCATCCACGTGAAGGCGCAGATCGGCGGCCAGTTGACCAAGGTGTATTTCCGGGAGGGTCAAGAGGTCCGGAAAGGCGATCGGCTGTTCCTGATCGACCCGCGGCCGTACGACGAGGCGATCCGGCAGGCCGAGGCCAACCTGGCCAGAAACACCGCTCTGCTCCAGCAGGCCGAAGCCAACCTCCAGCGCGACCTGGCCGAGGAGAAGTACGCCCGGGACCAGGCCGCCCGCTACCAAAGACTGTTCGTCGAGGGCGTGATGTCGAAGGAGCAAACGGAGCAGTTCCTGACCGACGCCGACGCCCGCGCGGAGGCCGTCAAGGCGGACCGAGCCGCCATCGAAAGCGCGCGGGCCGCCATCCAGGCCGATCGGGCCGCGCTGGCGAACGCCAGGCTCCAGCGCGCCTACTGCTCCATCGACTCGCCGATCGATGGGCGTACGGGCGATCTCGCCATCCACGAGGGCAACCTCGTCAAGGCGAACGACGTGGACCTGATCACCATTCACCAGATCCGGCCCATCTACGTCACGTTCTCGGTGCCGGAGAAGGACCTCCCCGCGGTCAAGAGGTACATGGCGACCGGGACGCTGCCCGTGCTGGCGAGCCCGCCCAGCGATCCCGCCATGGTGGAGCAGGGAAGCCTCACCTTCGTCGATAACGCGGTGGACAGCACCACCGGGACGATCAAGCTGAAGGGGGCCTTCCCCAACCCGGGCGGCAGGCTGTGGCCGGGGCAGTTCGTCAACGTGGTGCTCCGGCTGACCGTCAAACCGAACGCTCTCGTGGCGCCCGCGCGCGCCATCCAGACGGGGCAGGAGGGCGAATATGTCTACGTGGTCACGAAGGACATGACGGCTGAGGCCAGGCCGGTGGTTACGTCGAACCGGGTGGATCGGCAAGTGGTCGTCGAGCAAGGCCTCGCGCGCGGGGAGACGGTAGTCACCGAAGGCCAGCTCAGGCTCGCTCCGGGAGTGAAAGTCCGGATCAAGGAAACAGGAAAGTCATGACCCTCTCCGATGGTTTTATCCGCCGCCCGGTTGCGACAAGCCTGCTGATGCTGGCCATCGCGCTGTTCGGCCTGGTGGCCTACCGGGCGCTGCCGGTCAGCGACCTCCCCAACGTGGACTTCCCCACCATCGTAGTGACGGCCAGCCTGCCGGGCGCGAACCCGGACACCATGGCCTCGGCCGTGGCCACCCCGCTCGAGAAGCAGTTTTCGACCATTGAGGGGCTGGACTCGATGACGTCCACCAGCGGTCTCGGGTCCACCTCCATCACCCTCCAATTCGCCCTGAACCGGGAACTCGACGCGGCCGCGCAGGACGTCCAGGCCGCTATCACCCGCGCCGCCCCGCTGTTGCCCCCGGGCATGCCGAACCCGCCGACGTTCCGCAAGGTGAATCCCGCCGACCAGCCGATCATGTACCTCGCTCTCACTTCGAAGACGCTTCCGCTCTACGACATTGACGAGTACGCCGAGACGCTGATGGCGCAGCGGATCTCGATGGTCAGCGGAGTGGCGCAGGTGGCGGTTTTCGGCGCCGCGAAATACGCCGTCCGGGTTCAGGTGGATCCCTCCGCCCTGGCGGCCAGACGCATCGGCATTGATGAAGTGATCGGGGCGGTGCGCAGTTGGAACGTGAACCTGCCCACGGGAGAGTTGTACGGGCCGGACCAGGCCTACACCATCCAGGCCACCGGGCAACTGACAAAGGCTAGCGCCTATCGCCCCCTGGTGGTCACCTACCGTAACGGGTCGCCGGTGCGCCTGGAGGAAGTCGCCAAGGTTTTCGACAGCGTCGAAGACGACAAAGTCGCTTCCTGGTACAACAGCAAGGAAGGACAAAGCCGGTCCATCGTGCTGGCCGTGCAGCGGCAGCCCGGCGTCAACACCATCGCCGTGGCCGACTCGATTCGCGCGCTGCTGCCCATGTTCCGCGCGCAGCTTCCGCCGCCGGTGCAACTCCACATCCTGTACGACCGCTCGGAGACTATCCGCGCGTCGTTCCAGGATGTCCAGTTCACGATGTACCTGACCCTGGCTCTGGTCGTTCTGGTGATCTTTCTTTTTCTGCGCAACGTCTCCGCCACGGTGATCCCTAGCCTCGCCCTGCCGTTTTCGATCATCGGCGCCTTCGCCATCATGTACCTGCTCGACTTTTCGCTCAACAACCTGTCGATGATGGCGCTCATCCTATCGATCGGCTACGTGGTGGACGACGCCATCGTGATGCTCGAAAACATCGTGCGTCACATGGAACACGGCGAGCGCCCCATGGGGGCGAGCTTCAGCGGTTCGCGGGAGATCGGCTTCACGATCGTGTCGATGACGTTGTCGCTGGCCGCGGTTTTCATTCCGGTGCTCTTCCTCGGCGGCATCGTGGGCCGGCTGTTCCGGGAATTCGCGGTCACCATCACGGCGGCGATCCTCATCTCCGGTGTCGTGTCGGTGACGCTGACGCCGATGCTGTGCAGCCGCTTCCTCCGGCCGCCATCCGAGCAACGCAGCGCGTTCTATCGAGTGACAGAGGGCTTCTTCCGGGGGATGCTCCACGGCTACTCCAGATCGCTGCGATGGACGCTGCGCTACCGCCCGGTGACGATGGCTATCTCCATCGTGCTGCTGGCGGCTACGGTCTACCTGTTCCTCAAAGCGTCGAAAGGCTTTCTTCCCAGCGAGGACACCGACCAGATCTTCGCCGTGACGGAGGCGGCCCAGGGCACGTCCTTCTACGACATGTTCCGGTACCAGCAGGCGGTGGCGGAGATCGCGCGCAACGATCCCAACGTCGAGCAGTTCATGTCCGGCTGCGGAGGCATGGGCGGTGGCGGCGGCATCGGTGGCCCGAACTACGGACGGATGTTTCTGCACTTGAAGCCGAGGGCGCAGAGAGAGCTTAGCGCGGACCAGGTGATGGAAACGCTGCGGCCCAAGTTCGCCGCCGTCCCCGGCATGCAAGTCTATTTGCAGAACCCGCCGACCATCCGCATTGGCGGGCAGCTCACCAAGAGCCTCTACCAGTTCACCTTGCAGGGACCCAACATCGAGGAACTGTACCGCGTGGCCGGAGAGATCGAAAGGGAGATGGCGGCGCTTCCGTCGGTCCGGGATGTCACCACCGATCTGCTGCTGAAAAAGCCGCAGATCAACGTGGAGATCGACCGCGACAAGGCGGCCGCGCTCAGGCTGACGGCAAGCGAGATTGAAGAAGCGCTGTACGGCGCCTACGGCCCGCGCTGGATCTCCACCATTTACGCGCCGAACAACCAGTACCGGGTCATCATGGAAACCCTGCCGGAGTTCCAGGCCAATCCCGATGCGCTGTCGATGCTTTACGTCCGCTCGGCCAACGGCGGAGTGGTGCCGCTCAGCACGGCCGCGAAGATGACACGGAACCTGGGGCCGCAGACAATCAACCACTTCGGGCAACTGCCCTCGGTCACGATCTCGTTCAACCTCAGGCAGGGCGTTTCCCTGGGGGACGCCGTGGACCAGATCCAGCAGATCTCCGACAGGCTGTTGCCGCCGACGATCAGCACCAGCTTTCAGGGCAGCGCCCAGGCCTTCCAGACCTCGTTCCGCAACCTGTGGCTTCTGCTGATTGTCGCGATTCTGGTGGTTTACATCGTGCTGGGCATTCTGTACGAAAGTTACGTCCACCCGATCACCATCCTGTCCGGGCTGCCCTCGGCGGGCTTCGGAGCGCTGCTCACGCTCTACCTGTTCCGCGTCGAACTGAACATTTACTCCTTCGTGGGTCTCATCATGCTCATCGGCATCGTGAAGAAGAATGCGATCATGCAAATCGACTTCGCGCTGGCGGCCGAGCGGCAGGAGGGCAAGCCGCCGCTGGAGGCCATCTACCAGGGATGCCTGATCCGCTTCCGGCCCATCATGATGACCACCATGGCGGCGCTGCTGGGAGCGGTGCCGATCGCGCTCGGCTATGGCGCGGGCGGGGAAGCGCGCCAGCCCCTCGGCCTCGCCGTGGTCGGAGGGCTGCTGTTCTCGCAGTTGGTGACGCTGTACTTGACGCCCGTCTACTACACGTACCTCGCCGCCTTGCAGAACTGGTTCCGCAAGCACAAAGAGCACCCGCTCGTTCCGGCCCCGGACGCAGGAACAGGCCGAGTGTGAGGCCGCCGGTGCGGTGTCGACTACTGAAGACCGGGGGTGAGGACTGCCTTCGGTATCCGAAGCGCACGTCGCGGCCTGCTGTCAAAGAAGGTGGCGCCACAGGCCGCGCGGAAGCTCAGAGAAACGTATCTTCGGCAATCGCGTCCTTCCCGAAGATCGCGCGGATCAGATCTTTCCCCGCCTCCTCCTTTCGGGCGGGTTCCTGTTCCTTCATGAAGCGCCGGTAAGCCGCCTTCAGATTCTCTCGCGCTTCGGTTTCGGCGCGAAGGCCACGTTCGGCTAGAACGACCAGAGCGCGGCTCATCGTCAGATGCCGCTCCTTGGCGACGCGGCGAACTTCCCCTGCGAGCGGGGCGGGGATAGTCACGCTCTGGCGAACCGCCTTCAGTCTGGGTGGGAGTGGCAAAGTCTTCTGTCGCGGCATAATGGGATTTTACCATCGCTGCACCACTGTGGTGCGGTGTGGGTCGGTGTTGAATCTCAGGTGTAGTCGCCGGTCCGGACGCGGCCGCTACCGCAGGTAGCCCAGGCTCTTGAGCCGTTCGAGTTCCTGGAGGTCCTCGACCCGCACCGGTTCGCCCAGCGGAGCGGGCCTGCCATAGGTAGGCACAAAGCCGGGCCGAGGCGGAATCCTCATGGCCTCGGCCAGCGGGCACCCGCGAAGCTCATGTGACAGCGGGACTCCGAGCAGGCTGAGCAGGGTGGGGGCGATGTCCAGGATGTGCGCGTCCTTCAGGTTCACGCCGGCGCGGAACGCGGGACCGGACAGAATCACGATTCCGTCGGGTGCGCCGTAGTGCTGGTATCCGGAAAAGGTCCAGCCGTGATCGGACACAACCACGTAGTTGCAGGGAAAGCGCGCCAGCAGTTCGCCAAGAATTCGATCCAGCTCGACATAGGAGCCGATCACCGGGTCTCCCGCGTGCCGGTCTACCAGTCGCTCCCATTCGCGGTCATCGAGGCTCGCGGGCAGGGACGTAAGCAGGATGCGGTCCTGGGCGTGGAAAGCCCACCTGAGGTGCAGCAGGTCGTCGGCGAGGCGGTTGCAGTACACGCCGAGATCGAAAGACCCGCGCGAGAACAGGTCGAGAGTGAAGGCGGCCTCCAGGCGGGCGCGTTCGATCAATGCTCGAGGGTTGACGGCGGCTCTTCGCCAGCGGATCCTGGGGCGGCCCGAGCGTGCGACCAGCCGCGCCCACTGCGCGGCCAGTTCCGCCGGGAAGGCGGAGGTGGGCTTCCCGTCGTCGCTATAGACAATCGCGCTTCCGCGAACGGGCCGGACCGGGAGTGAGGTCACCGGATTGGCTACCGCGACACGCCTGCCGAAACCGGAAGCAACCTCCCAAACGGTTCTGACCTTTCGGTCCGCCGATCCCGTGAGATTCATGGTCCACAGGCCGGGGTTGGGCAGTTCCGCCAGGTGCTTCATGCCGTGGAAAGTGTGCAGCGTGGGCGGCATGGTGAGCAGTTCCGTGATGGCGCGGCCGGAGAAAGGAAGCGTCATCTTGCGGAAGCCGAGGACGCCGTGCTCCTCGGGCGGGCGTCCGGTGAACACGGTGTTCCAGATGAGCGGAGACAAGGAGAGATCACCGTTATCGAGGTAGCCGCACGCACCGCTCCGTATGAGGCGCGCAAAGTTAGGGAGCCTGCCGGCTGCCAGCAGCGGCTTCATGAGGTTCCAACTAAGGCCGTCCAGTCCCAGGAGGATGACGCGGCGCGATTCGTCAAGGCTGGTCCCCGGCGGTTCTCCGCCAGTCGAGCCGGCTGCCCTCCGGATCTCCTCCACGGGGTATCTCCGATCCTGAACCTCCGTCTTCATGTTCCAGGCCAGGCACACCGCTGCAAGCGCGACGGCAAACGCGAGCAGAACCGCCGAGCGCCGCCGCCGGCCTCGGCGGCGTAGCCAGACGCCGCTAACGAGGATGCAGGCACCCGCCAGAAGAATCGTTGCCAGGTCGACCAGACCGGGAAGAGTCAGGAAGCGCGGCGGAAGAATCCACGACTGGGCGCGAGTCAGACGGTTGAGCAGTCCCCACACAAGGTGGCCGGCAACGAAGCCAGAGATGAGGTAAGCGGGCCAGTCGTCCCGGCTCCAGGCCAGCAGTCTCCGTAGTGCGAGCCACAGCAGGGACAAAGCGGCGAGCAGCGCCGCATTCGAAACGGCCGCGATCCAAAGCATGGCCGCCGCAAGTTCGCCGGCTGCCAGCGCAGGCAGCGGCGCGTTCGCCCAGGCCAGGGCCGTGGTGAGGACCGCGGTCTGAACCACAGTCGCGCCGGCGGCGATCCGCAAGGTGGCCGGCAAGACGGTGAAGCCAGTACTCGCCAAAGCCCTCACCGGCCTTCAAAAATCGTCTTGGGCAGCATTGCGTGCACGCCCTTCACGCCGTCCACGATCTGCGTGACGTGCAAGTCCACGGCCGCGCTCGTGAGCATGTAGGCATCGTCCCGGGCGAGGCCGCGCTCCGTCGTCAGGTACTCGATCATTTCCCTGGTGGCATGACGCGCTGCCTCGTCCAGGCTCTCATGAAGCCCCATGGTGATGATGTGCGTCGAAGTCTCGGCCCGGGGCCAGCGTAGTTTCATGTTCTTCCTCACCGTGAGCCGGAACACCCCGGTCAGATTCGTTTCAATCGCGGTCACGCACACCTCGCCGTCGCCCTGCGCGGCATGTCCGTCTCCGACGGAAAACAGCGCCCCGGGCAACTGGACAGGGATGTACAGCCGGGTGCCCGCCATGAGCAGTTTGTTGTCGAGGTTGCCGGCGTGATACGAGGGCGGCGCGCTGCTCAGTCGGCCCGAAGGAGGGGCCACACCGAGGTTTCCGAAAAACGGGCGCAAGGGGATGCGGATCCCCGGCGCGAACTCGGCGACCATCTTCCGCTGGTCCAAAGGCACCAGCTTCTTGCGCTGGTAGGGGAACTCCTCCGGCAGCGCGCCGGCGCCGGGCTCGATCATCATCCACCCGTAGGGAGAGCGCAAGTGGACGTCGAGGATCTCCACTTCGAGCACGTCGCCGGGCATGGCGCCCTCGACGGCGACGGGCCCGGTGAGGAAGTGCGGGCCCGGACCCCGGTCCGTCACTTTGGCGTACATCTCCTTCATCTCGCGGATCGGGTCATCGATCGCCGCGCCAAGTTCCTCCAGCATCTCGGGAATCCCGACGATGGTGTCCACAGTTACTGTCTCCCCGGACTTCACCGTCAGCACCGGCCTGGCATCCGCAGCGAAGTGGCCCCACCGGACAGTGGAAGGCGTGACGCGCACCATGTGTTGGGCCCGCGCAGGCTGAATTAGTAACATCCCCAGAACCAGTGTGAAACCGGAGATAACAAGATGGTGGCTTCGATTCATGTTGCTCCTCCGCATTTAACAGGATGATGAGACACCCATGCGCAGATACCGCTTCAGTGCCGCAAACGTGAACTCGATCTCCTCGATCGCTTCGGGCGAGAGGCGAGCATCGCTGAGCCGCGAGACCGTGGTCTTGAAGATGCCGCGCTTCTTCATGATGTAGCGCAAGGTTCCGGGAATCTCGCCGTCGAGGTTGATGAGGAGCAGGAGCTTGCTGAACACTTCGAGCGCCTCCTCCCTGCGCCCAGCCTGGTACAGGTCCCACACGCGCACATAAACATCGGCGAGCGGGGAGGCCGGCATCGTGCCGTCGAGACCGAGCCGCATTTCGTGCATCCAGCCGCGGCCATGGTTGCCGCTGAAGACGCCCCGCATGGGCGGCCGGTTCCTGGCCAGCTCGATCATCCGCGGGATGATCGGCGGGTACTCCTCCTTGACGTAAGCGCAGTTGGGAAACTCGCGCGCCAGGGCGACGAGGGCTTCCACTTTCGGATCGATGTCCTTCGCGCCTCCGCTGGTCTGGATGAAGATCGGCCGCTTGGTTACCCGCGCCAGCGCGCGGTAGTAGTCCAAGAAGTCGTCGAGCGTCTTCGCCTCGGCGGGCGGAATCGCGATCATGGCGTCCGGTCCGAGCTTTTCCGCGTGGCGGGCGTATTCGAGCATCGCCCCGGTGTTCGGCGCTTGCACGCCGAGCACGAGCGCGGGACGGCGGCCCTTCATCGCCCGGTCCAGCGCCTCCATGCCACGAAACCGCTCCTCCTTCGTGAGGAGCCAGTACTCGCTGGCAAGCTGCGGCCAGACCATGCCATGAACACCGCAGCGGTCGAGGAAGTCGACCTCCTTGGCAAGATCGTCAAAGTCCACCGCCTTGGCCTCGGTGAACGGCGTGGCCACAATGGGGAAGACGCCGCGAAGAGGCTTCTTGCCTGAGGCGTTCAGCCGGACGGTAAAGGTGGAGCCGGCGGCAAGCGCGGCCAAGATCTGACGGCGGGTATAAGTAGTGGTCATGTTAGTAAGTTACGCAGTCACACCAGTTACCTTCTTCGTCGTAGTGCGGCCAGGGACCCGTGCGGCGCCAGCCTGAAGTGATCACTTGGTCGAACATCGGCGTCGGCTCAAAGTACCCCGGCTCGCGAAGATGCTGCTTCACAACTTCGTCGTTCAGCTCTACGCCAAGCCCAGGCTTGTCGGGCACGTGAACGTAACCGTCCTTGATCATCGGTTTGGGCAGTCCCACCACCAGGTCGTCCCACCACGGCATGTCGGCCGCGTGGTGCTCCACCGCCACAAAGTTGGTGAGTACCGCAGCCAGGTGCGCGCAGGCGATCTGGCCGATGGGAGAGCCCGGCTGGTGGATCACGGTAGGAATGCCGTGGCCGGCGGCGAAGTCGGCGATTCGCTTGATCTCGAGCAGGCCTCCCGAGGCGACGTAGTCCGGGTGAATGAGATCCACGGCGTAGTTGGTGATGAGGTCGCGAAAGGCCTCCTCGAGCCCGAAAGCCTGCTCGCCGGTGAGCACCGGAGTCGTTGTGGCTTCCTTGATGATCTTGAACCCGCGCCAGTTGAGCCAGCACTCGGGGATTAGGTCCTCGGCCCAGGCAAGTTGATACGGTTCGAAGGCGCGGCAATAGCGGATGGAGTCATCTACGTTGAGAGGGCCGAAGTGGTCGGCGGCGAGCGGCGTCTCCCAGCCGATGGCGTCGCGGCCGGCGGCGAGCAGCTCGCAGAGATACCCGAGACCTTTCTCGGTTGCCACGCCACGGCTATTGACGGCGCCGAGCCGGTCCGCGACAAGGCTGGTGTACAGGTCCATCTTGAAAAACTTGAACCCCATCTCTTTGCGCCGGGCCACGCGCCGGGCATACACCTTTGGATCCTTGTGGCCGGTGGTGTCGCAATAGATGATGACTTTGTCGCGCAGCTTCTCGCCGAGCAGCCGCCACACGGGCACGCCGTACACCTTGCCCGCGATGTCGTGCAGGGCGAGGTCGATGGCGCCGTAACCCGAGTTCCAGAAGTTCTGTCCCGCCGAGTTCCGGATGCTGCGCAAGATGGAGGAAATCTCCAGCGGATTCTTGCCGATGATGTGCGCCTTCAGCATCAGCGCGCTGCCCTTGACGCCGGCGGCGAAGACTTCGCCCAGCCCGTAGACGCCCTGGTTGGTGTCGATGCGGATGATCGGGTAGTCGTAGTTCGCGGCGACGGTACAGGCGCGCATGTCGGTGATCTTGAGATCACTGGGCGCGGAGAATTTGCTGACCGCCGGAGCCGGCTTCGCCTGCGCGGCCGCGGCGCGATCCATCGTCCTGAATGCGGCGCCGAAGGCGGAGAGTCCGGCTGCGCTTCCGAGGAGTTTGCGGCGGGTGAGGCCTGCTTTCTTGATGTCGAACATGGGATGCCTCCGGGAGTCTGAGCATATCGAAGGGGGAGCGCAACGGCAAGGAGTGGCGGCCGCCAGCGGCCGCCGGCAAGGCGGAGCCCGCATCGCTGTAAGATGGACCAATGAGACACTTCACCCGGTTTTTGTCGATGGCGTTGTTGGTGGCCGGCGGGATGCACGGCGCCGACCAGGCTGCGCCCACGGTCGCCAAGGTGTTCGATCAGGACCTAGCGCTGCTGGAAAAAGAACTGGTGCCGCTGGCTGAGGCCATGCCGGCGGACACGTACAACTGGGCCCCGACCAGCGGGGAGTTCAAGGGCGCGCGTACCTTCGGGCAGCAGGTGTCGCACACCGCTGCGATCATCTACGCCGTGTCGGCTGCCGTGCTCGGAGAGAAGAACCCGACTGACATGGGGCAGAACGAGAACGGCCCGGCGTCGCTGAAGACGAAAGAGGAGATCGTCAAGTACCTGAAGGACGCGATCGCCTACGGGCGCAAGGCCATGACTTCCCTGACGGCCGAAAACGCGACCGAGCTTGTTCCGGTTTACTGGGGGAAAGACAAGTACCCGCGGCTGTCGATGGCGAACGTCGCCATCTGGCACAGTTGGGACCACTACGGCCAGATGGCTGTGTACGCGCGCATGAACGGGATCGTGCCGCCGGCGAGCCGGAGGTAGTGCGATGATGGCGGCGTGGCGGGCCGGACACTCGTTCTTGCGCATGGCTGGCGGCTGGAATGCCCGCGGAGTGAACTCGAGCCTTTAGTCAGAGAGTGGCTGCGGCCGGCAGTCCGCGCCGTGCCGGGGGCGATGGCCTTCAGGCTGGGGCCGTGCCGGTTCCTGCTGCGTGACCGGTTCAGCAATGCGGACCTAAGTGCCCAGTGGGTCCTTTCCGAGGAGCGGCTGTCGGTCGAACTCGCAACGGAAGGGGTCGAGCCGCACGACGTGGCCATGGAGTGCCTGCTTTGCCTCGGAGAGGCCCTGTGGCAGAGGGTCCGGCGCCCGGAGCGTGACGGATGGCTGGAGCTCCTGCGCATGGAAATCGACGCCGGGGTAGACGGCGACATCGACGAAGATGCGTGGTCCGCCAAGCGCCGCCTCCTGCTGAGCCCCGCCTCGGCCCGCAATCCGCTCCGGCTCAAGCGTTACGCGAGCATCTCCTTCGCCGGTACTGCCGCCGAGTACGTTCATTGTCTCTGGCATGACGTGAGCGTGACGGCCGGCGCCGGGCACCTTCCGGCCGAGTGGCTGCGGCGGCGACTGGAGCTGTTCGCGCGCTGGTTCCCGGCGGACCGGGGCTACAGGCTGTTTGCCAGGGTCAGGAAGCGTGCGCCGGATGCTCGCGATTGAGGCCGCCGGCTACGCAACCGCACGTTAACGGCAGATCACCAATCCATGTAACCTACTGAAACTAGTTGTCTTGCCTGATCACCCAGTCTTTTCTTAAGAATCACCGGGAGTGCATTTAGGTAGCGGTCCCGTGAGCGCACTGTCGGGGCATGAAACTTGCCCTGACGCTCA
>CAYZJD010000041.1:0-12548 GCA_964478455.1 uncultured Solibacteraceae bacterium
GGGCGACGCAGGTGGCTGAGCACCAACTGGTGCTTCTCGAAGAAGCGGCTGAGGACGTAGCGGATGGCGCTGCGCCGGGCCTCGTCGCGTCCGACCGTGGGCCGGTAGACGAACGCCCGTCCCCGGCGGCCGTGCCGCAGGTAGCCCTTCTGTTCCAGGATGCGGAGCGTCGTGAGGACCGTGCTGTAAGCGAGCGACAGGCGCTTGGGCAGCGCCTCGGTCACCTCGCCGACGGTGGCCTCGCCCCGCTCCCAGAGGACCTCCATCAGGCGCAGCTCAGCGTCGGTCAGCGTCGGCGATTTCTTGCGGCCCATGAAAGCGCGCCTCCAATTAAAGAATTAATAGTTCCATCCTCACGATACCACCCCGAACGCCGGCCTGTCAACTAAAAAATTAATAGTTCGACGCCTCATGTACCCTTGGACGCACTCCACGCCGCAACGTCACGCCTTCCCGTCCACTCCCCCGCAACTGGGGGTGGCGCCTTCCGCCCGAAGCTGGAATTGGCCCCTAACTGCTTGCACTACTTTGGCTTAGCAGCTTCCGCGCAGCCGCCCGCCCTCGTGACCAAACAAACCCAAAACCCCACACATGCGGGCATCTCCTCCGGCTGTCAACGGCTTCGTTCGTCCAGCTCCAGCACGGCTAGCGCATACTTCGTGAGCTGCGGCACACGGAAGCGCACACGGCCGCGTTCCATCGAGAACGGGAGAGGCTTGTCGGGGTCTTCATCCGGCGAGAGCAGTGTGACCGATTTCGCCAGCCGGCCGGAAGGCAGGGCGAGGCTTGCCCGGATGCCGGTCGCGGGATGGCGTTGATCGTAGTTGAGCAGATGGAGTCCAAACTGGCTGGGTGAAACCCGGGTGAACTCGGCCACGGCGGTGAGCGGGGCTTCGATCTCGGCTGAGAATGGCCCGGCGGCGGCCCACCGAAGGGCCGCCACGATCTCGCTCGTGCTCTTCGGCAGCAGCCACTCCTCCGGTTCGAAGTCGCGGTACGCGCTTGCCCAACCCGCCTGAGGGTAAGGTGGTTCCGGAGGCAGCGGCTCCTGGCGCGCTGGGACGATGGCAGGCAGGCAGATGTATCTTCCCTGCCCCAGGCGGCCTCTGGACGCCGGCCCGGGAGTGAAGCCGAGCACCTGCGCGAGCGGGCCACCCGAGCGGATGCGGCGCCACTGGTCGAACGCGCCGGTGCGGCCGGCCACGACGAGCGTGCCGCCGCGCTCAACATAGGCACGGATCTTGGCCAGGTCCTCGTCGCTCAGGCACTCCTGGTCCGCAAGCAGGAGCACGCGATAACGTGAGAGGTCCCCGAGGTGCTTGTCGAAGATGATCCGAAACGGAATGTGGTGCTGGATAAGCACCTGCTCGGCCAGGATGACGGAGCGGTGTGCGGCGAGGTTGCTGGTGGACATGGTCGCGTAACTGCGCAGCACGGCCACGTCGGCGATGCTGCGAGCGTGCCGGTAGTACGCCGCGTCATGTTTGCGGAAGAAGTCGAAATAGCGAAACAGGTGCGGCATCCAGATCAGTTCGCGGAATCCGCCGTTCATTCCAAAGCCCGGCGTTTCCTTCTGGAAGTTGAAGGCCATGTACTCGGCGGCGCGCAACTCGGTATCGGCTTCGAAGTCGAAGGGGATTTCGAGGCTCTGCCCGGCCTTGTAGCTGCGGATTTCGCTCACCAACGCTCCGGTCGGGGCGATGCCAGCGGCGTAACCGGGGTCTAACTCGAGCCAGTCGCCGATCTCGGCGAAGCGCGCGTGATCGATGCCGTCACGGAAGGCGCGGTTGCGTCCCATGATGCCCTTGATGTTCACGCCCACGGAGACGGCCGGATTCAGCGACTTGATGTAGTCGTAAAGCTGCCGGTAGTAATTCGCGATCGTCCAGCAGCGGAAATCGACCCACTCCTGCAACAGCGGGTCGATGATCTCCTCGAGTTGCCAGGGCTGGTTGAAGGCGTTCCAAAGCGGCGGATGGATGCCTTCCACCTGCGGGAAACCGAAGCGGCGGGTGCGCTCCGCGTCGCCGTACTTATGTACAAGAAAACGCCGGAACTCGCGGACGCAGGCCTGGTTGTGACATGACTGCGGTTCCGGATAGAGGGTGAAGTTGTCGAAGAAGATCCGGTCGGCGCCGGCGTCCACGACGGCCTTCTTCAGTACCTGCTTGAGATACTCGACGTAAGCCGGCTGGTTCAGGCAGGGGAAGTAGCGGGAAGACTGGTGCAACATGTAAGTGACAGGCTGACCCCACTGGTCGGTGCGCACCCAGTCCTTCGCTTGGGGAGTCTCCAGGAAGAATGTCTCGGAGAACATCGTACCGCCGATGTAGACGGGGACTTTCAGGCCGTACTTGTGGAACAGGCGGGCGAGTTCGGCCGTCCGCTCCATCTCCTCGGCTTCGGCGGCAAGGCCGAAGCCCTTGTAGAAATGAAGCGTGCGCGACATCTCGAGCCCGGTGGCGGCGATCTTCCGTACGTTCTCCTCGCTGTGGTAGCGGAGGTAGTCGCGCTCGGCATCGATGTCGAAGCCGCCGCGGCGGCGGAGAAACATCAGCGGCTCGTGGAGCGGCCAGACGATGTCGGAGAGAAGCTTGCGCCGCTCTTCGATGTTCTTGGGGGGCGACGGCGCGGCCTGCGGGTTCAGAGCAAGGGGAATGAGGACGAGAGCAAGAAGCCCCCAGGCGGCGCGCGAAGAGCGGTGTTCAGTGCATGCGGCCATAGGCACGGGCGGCGTCGCGGAAGTAGACGAGGTTCTCCCACGGAGCGACCGCAGGCGTGGAGCAGCTCGAGCCGAAGATGAAGTGGCGCTTATCGCCCATGGCGTCGAATAACTGCCTCGTGTAAGCGTGGATGTGCGCTTCGGCGCCGTGGCGCGCTTCGAGGTTCATGGTGTCGATGCCGCCGTTCACGGTGAAGCGGGCATAGCCGGAAAGCTGCCGCGCCTGCCCCAGTTCCACGTTGCCCGTCGGCGGTGGAGTAAGGCCCTCCAGGCAGTCGACGCTCGAGCGGCCGACCAGCGGCAGCAGCGCACGGTTGTGCCCGCAGGCGTGCACCACGAAGATCTTACCGCGCCGGTGAATGATCTCCGCCGCGCGGGAGAAGAAACTGTCGCAGTAGTCCGCATAGAACCACGGTGGATAGAAAGCGGAATCGAGGTTGTCGAGCGAGATGAGCACTTCGGCTTCGGGCAGGTCCACGATTCGCTCCAGGAAACCGAGAGCCTTCGCTTCGTGAACGGCCGCAAGCTCGCGCATCTCCCCCGGGTGATCGGCGATGAAGAGGCTGGCGTTTTCTGCGCCGCACAGCCAGTGGAAAGTCTTGAGCGGAGATTGCGTGAGGTGGACCATCAGGACGCCGTCGTCACCGACTCGCGCGAGCCATCGCCGGAATTCTTCGCGGTCAAATTCGTAGTCCGTAGCCTCGAGCAGGAAACGAACGGCCTCGTATTCGCTCCACTCTTTCCACCGGTATTCGGAGATGAAATCCGCCCCCGCCTCTTCTGAGAGAACCCAGGTCTCTCGCAGCACGCCGTGCGGCGTGACAAACTCGCGGTGACGCCGGCTCTTGCGCGGCGGATACGCGTTGAACGCGGTGACCACCGGCTCATCGAAATGGCTGTCGCCAGCGTACTCCTCATGGACAACGACTCCGGAGTACCGCTCGCGAGTGGCCGTCTGCGTGTCCCAGCGCGCCAGGATGTCCGCCCCGAGAAACCGCAGCGCATCAAAAGGGTGCGATGCGCCTTCGAGTTCCACCGGCAAGGCGCCGGTTATCTTGTGATAGTAGAACCACTGGTGAAGGTTAGGACAGAAGGGCACGGTGTCGGGCGTCTCGCCTCGGAAAGCGGCCAGGATGCGGTCCCGGCCTGTCATGGGCCTGTTCGCACCCGAAGCGGGAAGCTTTGCACGAACGCTCCTGCGCCTTCAATCTCGACCTTCACGTTGATCTGGTAGTCGCCGGCATCGCCCGGTCCGGGAGTTCCGCTGAGGACGCCGCTCTGCGCCTCGATGGAGAGCCACCGCGGAACCGGATTGCCGCACCGGGAGAGTTCCTCGACCAGAGAGAACCGCGGGCGGTCGGGCTCCCAGAACGCCGCCTGGTAAAACTGGTCCGGCGGAAAGTCGCGATAGGAGAGATCGCCGATGGACTGGATGGTCTTCGCCTCGTACCGGTAAGCCGTTCCGACTCGCGCTTCGGTGACGGGCCGGGAGTAGATGAAAGGCCGCGGCGCGGCGGCGGCCTCCGCGGGGCCGCTGCGGTTTCCCTTCTCGTCGACGGCGACCACGCGATAGAAGGCCGAAGACGGGCGCAGCCGGAGGCGAGGCTGCTCGACAGTGGCGAGGAGATTGGCGGGGAACTCCACCTTCTCGCGTCCCGGAAACAGACCGCGCTCCTTCTGATTGCCCGTAGCAACGAGGTAGGGCATGTCGCTCACCGTGAAGCCTTTCTCATTGCTGGCGTAGACCCGGTAGCGCGCCGGCTTGCGGCCATTTGGGTTGGGCTCCCAAGTTAGCTGGTACTCGTCTGTCCCGGTTTCGACAAGGCGCAGATTCAGCGGCACGCCGGGGCTTTGCGGAACAAAGCTCCAGACCGCACTCCAGGGACTCCAGGCGCCTTTGTCGCCTTTGGCTCTGACGCGCCAGTAGTATCGCGTTCCGGGATTCAGCAGGCCCGCGGGACCGAGGTGAAACACCGGCGGCGCGCCGGCGCCGCCGCCGGCGAGGAGCCGGTCGAAGGCCGAGGACAGAGCCCAGCGAAGGCTCGGCTCGCTGCCGAGCTGGAAGTGGTAGGCGGCGATTCGCTCCGCATCCAGGTGAGCGGCCGGTTCCCACCGAAAAGCGATCTCGGTTCCCTCCACCGAAGTCCCATCAGCGGGAAACACCGGCGCGGCTGGAGCGCGCGGAGGGATCAGGGAGGAGTTCTCTTCCCAACGGAAGACGACCCGAACCGAATGCGGCTCCTTCGTCTCGTCCAAGTAGAGGACGTGGTTCATGCCAAGCGCGAGCGAGGGAAGGCTCAGCGGCGCCATTTGCAGGTCGTTCTCGATCGCTAGTGATTCCAAGCCGGCGTCTTTGAGTGAAGCGCCGGCGATTAGCTCGACCCGGATCCAATAGCGGTAACGCGCCGCTCCCTCATTGGGGAACAGAGCGTCAAGACTCGCCTCCACGGGTGCCTGCGCGGGACCGCTCACCCGAAGCGCCTCTTTCCAGTCGCGACCATCGAGGGAAACGGAGAAGACCGCTGCGCCGCCTTTGCGGAGCCAGACCCGCGCGGCCAGCCGGCCGCCGACGATCACGTAAGGCGCGGACATCTTCCAGGTGACGGAGGCCGGCTCGCCGGCCCTGGCGGGCGCCAGCACCGCTCTCTTCGGCGCGGAGAGCCACCGCGTGTTTCTCTGTTCCCAGGTCTCGCGCACCTTCGGGTTCCGCAGCGGCGGCACGCAGACCCACTTGCCGTTCGACAGCCGCGCCCAGGCCTTGTCGCCCCAGTGCTCGCGGAGGTGGGCGGAGCGCATCGCGTACAGCGGCTCGGCTGCGTAATGGTGTTTTCCGGTATGGTCCCAGCGCCATTCCAGAGCCTCGCCAGGGCGCAGACTGAAGCGCATGGTGTGGCCCGCGTAGGAGGCGTACTCGCCGCCGCGTCCTCCATCGAAGGCGTAGAGGGCGGCGTCCATCTCGCCTGCGCCTCGCTTGACGAGGTCGTGATCGCGCGCCAGAGCCTCGTCACCGGCGATGGTTGCGTTGTCGCGCTCGAGGAAGACCTGCGACTCGTCGGCATCGAACATGTGCCAGCCGCCGTCGTAGAACACTTCGCTTACGCAGTGCCCGGAGGGAAAGCCCCGCCGAACGGGAAGGCCGGCGATGCGCCACAGATCCATCAGAACTGAAGCGTTGTCGCCGCATAACGCATAGCCGTAAATGTTCAGCAGCTTGACCGGGTCGCGGACCTCGAAATCGCCGGTGGTGGCATGAAAGCGGTGATTGCGAAGGAACTCGTAAACGGCGCGCGCCTTCTCGGCGGCGCTCATCTCGCCGGGATTCCCGTAAGAGGCCAGCGCTTCCTCGATGATGTCGTCCGTCGTGCGCCAGTTGCGTTTGCCGTTCACCAGCAGCCACGGATTCAGGACATCGACATCGCCGGTGTTCTCGAGACGGACCGAACGCATTAACTCGAAAGCCTGCTTGGGCGCGGCCGAGAACACCGGATCGAGCGTGTTGAAACCGTCCACCGTTCCGGCGACTCGAATGCGGAACTCGTGGCGCGAGGCGGTGATGACCTCCTCGTGTTGCTGGGGAGTATTTGCGGGCCTTGGCTGCGAGGGCGCAACCTCAACCGCCAGCAGACATACCGTGAGGATACAGAATTCACGCATGCGAGTTCCCATTGTCTACTAGCGGGGCAGCCGATCGGGGACAGGCGCTCCGTCCATTTGCAGCCAACGCTCAGGACAGAGGAACCTGTCCCCGCAGCCAAACTACCAGGTCAGGCGAAGGGCCATGCGGAACAGGCGCATGCCGGTCTGGTCGCCCCAGGTGGATCCGCCGATGCCGCCGATAACACCGGCGCTGCTCGGATCGGAAACGTCCGTTGCCGGTGGAGCCCAGTTCGGGTGGGTGAAGGTGTTGCGGGTGACGAGTTCCCACCACAGGCGGACCCTGTCGGAATACAGAAGGAAATCCTTGTGGATTCCCATGGCCCAGAGATTGACGCCCGGACCGAGGATCGTACCTTTGGCGGAGGTGCCGAACCTTCCGGCCGGTGGTGGAGCGAAAGCCTCCGGGTCGAACCAGCGGTCGATGGTTCGCTGGCTCGTGGGCAGATTGGGGTTGCGCAAGATATCAGGCCGGATTGAAATCTCAGCCGGGTCGCCCTCGGTGTAATAGATCCCGACCGGATCGGGGCCGGTCCAGAAGGGCGTGAGGAACTCGCCGGTTTGCGCGGTGTAGATACCGCTCAGCTCCCAGCCGCCGACAGCGAGATCCGCCCAGCGGTTGATGCTGGAAAGGAAAGGCCTGCCCCGGCCGAAGGGGAGCTGGTAGATGTAGTTCACGTTGAAGCGGTGAGTCGGGATATCGCGCGCCGGCGCGACCTCGCGTCGCCGGTCGAATGGATTCTCCGATGTGTAGACCCACATGTCGAAGTCCCAGTTGTAATCCATGTCATGGATGTCACGGGCCCAGGTCCAGGAACCTTGGAGGTACAGTCCCTTGACCATCTGGCGCTTAACCTCAGCAGTCAAGCCGTTGTACTGGTGGCCCGCCCCGTTGGTCACATAGTATATGTCCGGGTAGCTGGGATAAGGCCGTGGTTTCTCGATGTACGGACGGGCGTCGGGGACTGGTGAATTGTAGTTGTAAACCCACGGCGCCTTGCGTCCGGCGGTGCCGATGTAAGAGAGGCGGAAGCCGGTGTCCCACTGCTGCCTCTCGATGGTGAAGTTGTACTGAAACGTGTACGGCGTGCGCAAATCCGGGTTCTGAGCCCAGGGAAGATCCACGGTCTCAGGCCCGCCGGTGCTGGTGGCCGGGAACACGCGCGGCAGGATCACTTGCGGGTTCGAGACCGGATTGGTGTAGGAAGGCTCCTGGAGGATGTAAGGCATGCCGCCAAAGCCAAGTGCGTACACAAATGGGACGACGTCATAAAACACGCCAACACCGGCCCGGAACACGGTGTTGATACCCCATGGCCGGTAGGCGAGGCCGATTCTAGGCGCGATGTTGTTGTAGTCGCCCCGGACCAGCTTGCGGCTGGGCAAGCCGAGCGAACTCGCTTCCACGATGTTGACGTAACCCTGCGGGAAGATCGGGCTGACCTTGGCGAGCGCCCCGTCGGGGACGACGATGCTGCCCGAGTCGATGTCGAACATTGACATTCGGTCGCCGTTTTCCCGCCAGCCGAAATGCAGTTCGTAGCGGAGCCCGACGTTCAGGGTCAGTTTCGGACTGAGCTTGAAGTCGTCAAGCGCATAGAAGTCAAACGACCAGCGGTTGCGGTCCACGCGAATCGGCGGGAAGGAGCGGGTGGCACGAGTGGGCAGCCCGAGCAGAAAGTCGGCATAGGGATGTCCGGTGAACTTGCTCCCAAAGCTGAGGTTGCCGAACAAGCTGGAGTCAGCCCCATAGTCGTCGTACTCGGACCGCAGGAGATTGAAGCCGAACTTGAGGTTGTGCCGGCCCCGGAACCAACTGAAGTGCTCCTGAACCTCCTCGGTGTGGGTGCGGTAGCCGACCTCCCGGTAGTTTGGCTGGGAAATCCCAGTCAGACCGATGCCGCTCCAGCCGATCCGCAGCAGGCCGGTGAACTGCTTGGGGATCCCGTCCGCCAGACCCACAAGGCCCAGGTCCTGAACCATCTGGGCGCCGTTGATCGGACCTTTGATGGGGTTGTTGTTCAGGGCGAAGCCCCAGCGGATCTCGTTCACTACCGTCGGGCTGAACGTGTGGGTGTAAGAGACGATGGCCGCGTCATTGGCGCGACGCTGCCACTGGCGATCGATCGTGGGAAGGCTCCCGTAGGGTCTGTTCCAGAGCCAGTGCTGGGTGAATCTGCCATAGAGGTATCCCTTGTCGGAGACACGATGGTCAACTCGCGTGGTCCAGTAAGTGGACGGATCGTAGGGCCTGGTCTTCGCCTCGCGGTAGTTTCTCGTCTTGAAAACGCTCGTATCGCCGTAGTTAGGCAACGGGTAGAAGCGGTCCTGAATCCTCTGAGAAACCGGGTTGATCATCTCGGGCGGGATCTGGTTGTTCGAGAACGGCTCGCCGGTGAACGGATTGACAATCGGAGTGGACAAGCCGGAGAAGTCGCCCCGGCGCCACGCCTCCAGAGGCACGGTCGGCGTTAGGTTCTGGGTGCGCTGGCTGCCCCGAGAAGTCTCAAACGAGTAGAAAAAGAACGTCCGATTGCGCCCGTCAAACAGCCTGGGCAGGACGACCGGTCCGCCGATGGTGCCGCCGGGCTGGTGGAGGATTCCGGTCCCACGGGCGTGGGTGAAGTAGTCAGCCGCGCGGAACCACGGCGTGGCGTAGTAGTCGAACAACGTGCCGTGGAGATCGTTCGATCCGGATTTCGAAATGAGCGTCAACTGGCCAACGGAGCTGAACTCGGCTGAGTTATTAGCCATGTCGATCTTAGCTTCGGCGTAAGATTCGATGTAGTTGGCAAGAGGACCGGTCTGGGTGTTGTCAACGCCGTCGGCGAAGGATATCCCGTCGAGTGACCAATTGCCCTGGTTCACGCGGCTGCCCGCGAACCGGACGACGCTCGACCCATTCTGCCCTTGCACGCCTGGAGCAAGCACCAGGAACGACCAGATGCCGCGGGTGATGAGCGGCAGGGTATTCAGGACAATGGAAGGTTTCGTGTTAGCGATGCGGGCCGTTTCAGTTTCGATGAGTGTGTTGCCAGCCGTGACCTCGATGGCAGTTTCCACCGCGCCGACTTCGAGCGTGACATCAACTCGCCGGACGTCGCGGGCGACCAGGCCGATGTCCTGCGCGAGGAACTCCTTGAAGCCGGCGGCTTGCGCCTTCAGCGTGTACGTTCCTTCCTTGAGCTGAGGAACGGTGTAGATGCCAGCTTCGTTTGACTTGGTACTGTACTGAACGCCCGTGGCCACGTTGGTCGCGGTGATGGTCGCGTTCGGCACAACGGCGCCAGTCGAGTCGGTGACCGTGCCGGTAATTGTTGCGAAGGTGGTCTGCGCCGGAAGCGGGCAGGCCAGCAGGATGGCCAGCATCAGCGCAGACAGAACTAGCTTAGCGTTGTGATGAAACAATCGATACCTCCTTGACAAATCTCCCTGAAGCTGCTGATTTCTATTCCTTCGGAAGCTGGGAGTCGTCCGCCCAGGCCTGCTGCATTGAGTCCCGCATCAGCGTCGTAGCGGCGTCGTATTCGCCAGTGGCAAGCAGCCGCAGCAACTCGATGTGGCTCCGGGCGGTCTCCGCCAGCTTCCCCGGAGTGAATCCCTCGGGCCGGATGACATCGAGGGCAAAGATCCTTGGCACTACCCGCTCCAGGATTTCGACGAGCACCCGGTTTCCAGTTGTGCGCCACAGACCTCGGTGAAAATCGAGGTCGGCGGCGCAAAAGCCGACCACGTCCCCGGACTTGGCCGCCTCCACCATCCGCTGGCACGCCCGCGCGGAATCTTCCACCTCGCGAACACGGGCGGCGGCGAGCAACTCAACGGCGAGGGTTTCCAGCCGGCTGCGGATGAGGTAGATCTCGTCCATGTCTCGTCGCGTGAGCGCGGTGACGAATGTCTTGTGCAGCCCGCGCCGCTGGATGAAGCCTTGATGCTCGAGGTCGATGAGAGCCTCACGAATGGTGGCCTGACCGACACCGAGCCGGCGAGCCAGGCTGAGTTCCGTAACTCGCTGACCGGCTTTGAGTTCTCCGCGAGTGATAGCAGTTCTGATCTGCTCCATGGCGACGTCCTTGAGCGAGCGACGGCCGATGGTAGTCAAGCTAGGGGTCGGGGCAAAGGCCGGCCGAGTCATCGTTTACCGTTAATCTATAATCGGGTAACCGATAACCGGATGTCAAGACCTTTTTATGGTGTGGGTCGCGCGGGTCAGCGAACGCGGAACATGCGGGCTGTCCCCGGTTTAGAGGTTCACGATCGAGGCGAAGGAGGTCGGATCGAGGCTGGCGCCGCCCACCAGAGCGCCGTCGATGTCGGCCTGCGCCATCAGGCCCTTGATGTTGTCCGGCTTGACGCTGCCGCCATAAAGGATGCGCAGCCTGCCCGCTGCATCGGCGCCGCACTGCTTCTCCGCGAGGCCGCGGAGGAAGCGGTGCGCGTCAGCGGCGATCTCCGGCGTCGCTGTCTTGCCGGTGCCGATGGCCCAGACGGGCTCGTAGGCGATGACGATCTTGGCGAACTGCTCCGGCGCAAGCGCCGAGATTCCGCCGGTGAACTGATCGTGCAACACCTCCTCGGTCTTCCCGGCTTCGCGTTGCTCGATGCGCTCGCCGACGCAGACGATGGGGTGCAGGCCCGCCGCCAACGCGGCCACGGTCCGCTTGAGCACCGTCTGATCAGTCTCGGCGAAGTAGTGGCGCCGCTCGCTATGGCCGATGATGACCCACCTTGCGCCGACGGCCACGAGCATCGGTCCCGACACCTCGCCGGTGTAAGCGCCTTCCTTTTCCCAAAACAGGTTCTGGCCGCCGATTTCGATGGCAGATCCCTTCGCCGCCTCGACGGCCGCCGGAAGGTTGGGGAACGTGGGGCAGATGACGATGTCACAATGATCGGACTTCTCAACCAGGGGTTTGAACTTGTCGAAGAAGGCGGCGGTCTCAGCCGCCGTCTTGTACATCTTCCAGTTACCAGCCATCAATGGTCTTCTCATAGGATTGCGCTGAAGAAACTCTCTCCTTGTTCAAGTTGAACTCCGAAATTCTCGGCAACGGTCTGGCCGATGTCGGCCAGGGTACTTCGTGTGCCCAGGTCAACGCCCCTTCGGGCGCGCGGCCCGTATACTAGCAGGGGGACATACTCCCGGCTGTGGTCGGTGGAAGCCGTGGCCGGGTCACAGCCGTGGTCGGCGGTGAGGATCAACAGGTCATCGTCGCGCATCCGGCCGAGCAATTTAGGCAGCCACGCGTCGACTTCCTCGAGCGCAGCCGCGTAACCCTCGATGTCGTTGCGGTGGCCGAAGACCTGATCGAAGTCCACCAGGTTCACCCAGATCAGGCCTACGTGCTCGCGCTCCATCATGTCGAGTGTCTTCGCCATCCCGTCGGCGTTGTCTCTGGTCTTCTCGTGCTCGCCGATGCCACGGCCGAGGAAGACCTCGAAGATCTTGCCGACGCTCGCCGCCGGGACGCCGCGCTCCTCGAGGCGGTCGAGGAGCATCCCACGCGGGGGCGGGACGGCGAAGTCCTTGCGGTTGGCGGTGCGGGTGAACGAGCCGGGCTCGCCGACGAACGGCCGGGCGATCACGCGCCCCACCTGGTGAGGGCCGCGGAGGATCTCACGGGCGGTCTCGCAAATCTTGTAGAGTTCCCACAGCGGGATGACATCCTCATGAGCGGCCACCTGAAAAACGCTGTCGGCGGAGGTGTAGACGATGGGCGAGCCGGTGCGCATGTGCTCAGCGCCGAGCTCGCGGATGATCTCGGTGCCCGAGGCAGGCACGTTGCCGAGCGCGCAGCGGCCAATGCGCCGCTCGAACTCGTCCAGAATCTCTTGCGGGAAGCCCCGCGGATAGAGAGGAAACGGACTCGCCAGGTGAATCCCCGCCATCTCCCAGTGGCCGCTGGTTGTGTCCTTGCCGGGCGAGGCGAGCGCGCAGCGGCCGAAGCAGGCGACCGGCACCGGATCGGGCGCGAGGCCGGCGAGCGGCCGGATGTTGGCCAGCCCCAGGCGGCATAGGTTCGGCAGGCGCAGCGGGCGGGCAGCGGCGAGATGGCCGAGTGTGTCGCTGCCCGCATCGCCGTAAGCGGCCGCATCCGGCATCTCTCCAATGCCGACGCTGTCCAGGACGATCCAGATGACGCGGCGGAAGCTCATGGAGCGGGCCTCCGGC
>CAYZJD010000041.1:12648-19030 GCA_964478455.1 uncultured Solibacteraceae bacterium
GGCGCAGGGCCTCTTCGATGCGCTCGACCAGCATGTCCTCGAAGCGGTCCGGGACAAAACCGGTCAGGCGGCCGGAGATCTCACCGTGCTTGTTGACGATGAGGGTCGTGGGAATCGAGGAGACGCGAAGCGCCCGCGAGAGACCGTCTTCGAAGTACACCGTCTTCTGCCAGCCGGCCTGCTTGAGGAAGGGCTCGACCACGGACAGATCCTCATCGGTGTTAATGGAAAGAAAGAGGACGTCCTTGCGCTGTTCGTACCTCTTTTTGACTTTCTCGTAAATGGGATGCTGTACGCGACACGGGGCGCACCAGGTGGCCCAGAAATCCAGCACCAGCACGCTGCCGCGGAGCGAGCCGAGCAGGAGCTTTTCACCGCGAAGCCCGGAGAGGGTGAACTCCATCGGGTTCTCGATGCCGGCGTTCGGATCGCTCTCCCGTTGCCGCAATCGCCGGGCTTCGAGGAGGGCGGTGGTGCGGTCGTACGCCTGGAGGATCAGATCGCCGAGGCCGGCCTCCGAGCCATGGTTCTTGCGGTAAAGCTCACCCAGGCGCACGCGGTCCCGGGCGCGGTCGCGATCCGAGTTACGCGGGTCGGCGATGGCGAAGGCATCAGCGAGGTGAGGCAGGGCCTCTTTCGTCTTGCCGGCCTTGTCCAGCAGCAGTCCGATTTCGCGCGCGGACTCAGCGGCGGGATACGTTTCGTAACTGCGTCCGGCGAGCGCGACGGCGTCTTCAAGACGCCCGAGGCTGGCGGCGGCGCGTGCCTTGCAAAGGAGGGCGCGAGCGAGGCCGCGGTCGAGTTCTTCGCGCCACTCCGCTTGCGAGCGGCGGCCCCGGGGCTGGTCCTGCTCGAGTTCCTTGAGCGAGGCTTCGAGGCGCTCGGCGTACTTCCAGGCGCGTCCGGCGCGGTCGCGGTCGTTTGTGGCGAGGAGGGCGTGCGTCACGCGCTCGAGAACTTGCAGGTCGTCCCCCTCGCCCTCCAGCGCGCGCTCCCCGTACAGGAGGATGCGCCGCTCGTCGTTGGCTTCGATGGCCGCCTTCACGAGCGACCGTTCGAGTTCTTTCTTGTGGGCGGAATTGGGAAACCGGCCGAGATGAATCTCGAGGGCGCGGATGAACTCGATGGGACTTGAGCCTGCCTCGGCGAGGAGCTGCCTCAGGTGAGCGTCTTCGGCTTCCGTGACGTCGTCCTGCGCGGCGACGGAGACAGCGCCCAGCACCAGCAATAAGAGGAAACGCCGCATCACTGCGCCGGGACCGCCTGCGGGGCGCCCGCCCGGATGAACTGCGCGATGGCGCCGGCCCGTTCGCGCGCCCGGTTCATGTACACACCATTCTTAGCGATGCGGTCGAGCACGGGCAGCAACTGCCTTGCGCCGGCCAGGCGGTTCCGCTCGACTGTGACCTGAAGCTGGATGAGCGCCTTGTCGACGCCGAGGCGGTCGAATCTGGCCGTCCGCTCGAGGTTGATGCGATGCAGGACAGTTTCGGCGAGACGCTCGAACCAGTCGAGCAGAGTCTGGGCGTCAGGCTCCAGCGAGTAGTTGAACTTGGCCTCGTTCCTGGTGGCGCCGTCCTGGTAACGGAAGGTCTTCATTCCCATATCGGCGACCTTCAGGCCCGATTCGAGCGGGCGCGAGAAGTAGCCGAGCTTCTCGGCAAGCGTGAAGATCTGTTCGGTCTCGGCGGGCTCCAACTGGAACTGGAGGGGCTGGGGATCGTCCTCGGCTTCCTTGTAAACCGCCGCGCCGGTCTTGTCCAGCTCGATGGCGGTGTAGGCGGGAACGCTCCGGGGGAAGGACTTGACATAGAAGATCTTCGGGGGCTCGGCGGCGCCGAGCGAGCAGAGCGTACAAAGAAGCGCGAGCCGTTTCACCGGCAGACCTCCGCGCGCGCTCTGGCTGCGGCCGTTGTCGCGTGACAGATGGCCACGGCGACGGCATCCGAGGCGTCCTCAGAAAGCACTGGCCCCTGGAGCCCGAGAAGCGATCGCACCATGAGCTGCACCTGGCTCTTCTCCGCTTTGCCGTAGCCGACCACGCTGGTTTTGATCTCGAGGGCCGAGTACTCGCCGAGCGGCAGGCCGGCCTCCGCTACCGCCAGCAACGCGACGCCGCGTACTTGCGCCAGCTTGAGGGCGCTCTGAACGTTGGCCGCGTAAAAGACTTCCTCGACCGCGGCGGCTTGCGGGCGATGAGTTTCAATGGTCTCACGCAGCTCCCGGGCGATCTGGAGCAACCGCGCCTCCAGCGGCTCGGCAGGCTTGGTGCGGATCACCCCGGCGGCCACCATGCGGTGCTCGCGGCCGTCGCTGTCGATGATGCCGTAACCGGTCCGTTCGACGCCGCAGTCGATGCCAAGAACGCGCATCACGCCTCGCCCGCCGCTAACCGGCGAGCGCTTCCATCTCCTTTTCGTCGATGTCGAAGTTCGAGTAGACGTTCTGCACGTCGTCGTGGTCTTCGAGCATCTCGGCCAGTTTCAACATCCCCTGCGCGCTCTTGCCCTCGATCTTCACGGTGTTCTTGGGAACCATAGCGATCTGCGCCGAGACGGTTTCGATTCCCTCTTTGCGCACGGCCTCCAGCACCTGTTCGTGCAGTTCAGGGGGCGAGATCACTTCCCAGTTGGCTCCGTCATTGCGGAGGTCGTCTGCGCCGGCGTCCAGTACGACAGCCAAGAGTTGGTCCTCGCCGGCTTTGGACATGTCGATCAAGATCTGGCTCTTGCGCTCGAACATCCAGGCGACGCTGCCGAGCTCGCTCAGGTTGCCGCCGGCTTTGGAGAAGATGTGCCGGATTTCGCTAACCGTGCGGTTGCGGTTGTCGGTGGCCACCTGCACCAGGACGGCGACGCCACCCGGGCCATAGCCCTCGAACATCACCTCTTCGATCTGGCCGCCTTCCAGTTCACCGGTACCGCGCATAACGGCGCGCTTGATGTTGTCCGCCGGCATGCTGACCGCCTTGGCGGCGGTAATCGCTGTTCGCAGTCTGGGGTTGGCGTCGGGGTCGCCGCCGTGGCGGGCGGCAATGGTGATTTCCTTGATGATGCGCGTGAACATCTTGCCGCGCTTGGCGTCCTGGGCGGCCTTTTTGTGCTTGATGGTCGCCCACTTAGAATGGCCTGACATGTGAAACCTCGAGCGGGTAGGAAGGACCGGGACCCAATCACCGAGGATAGCAGAAACAGCGGTCCGCGGTGAGTGGTGGCAGCGAGTGGCGGGAACGTTACCACACCAGCGGGATGCAGGCCTTAACGCGGGCGCGGTAGGCGGCCAGCTCTCCTGGGAACCTTCGTTCGAGCAGACCTTCTTCGGCGCGGATCCGGATCGCCGTGCCGGCCAGGTAGATCACGACGGACAACAGCGCCACCTCCCAGCGGGCGACAACGATCGCGCTGGAGATGAGCAGGCCGAGCATCGAAGCGTAAATGGGATGCCGGACGACGGAATAGGGACCGGTGGTGACCAGCTCGTGGTCGGCCGCCACCACAGCCTTGATGCGGAAGTGAAGGCCCAGTTCGCGGACTGCCAGCGCAAAGAAAACGATAGAGGCTAAGGCGAGCGCGATGGCGGCCACGAGCCATCCGGCGGCGATCTGATGGGGCGCGGGCCGGCGCAGCATCCAGACCAGCGCGAAGGCAACCACCTCCACGGCCAGTCCCCACAGGGCAGCGGGCGAGCGGAGGGACGGCGCTTCACGATGGCCGGCGGCGCGGCGTTGCTGGTGAACGCGGACGTAGCCGATGAGTCCGATTGCGGCGAACGCCAGCCAGCAGACGAGCAGGAAGGCAAGAGCGGCGCGCCAGAGACGGAAGACAGATCCAGCCCAGAGGAAGACAACCAGCATCTGTCCGGATTGTAGCGAACCTCTTGAGCTGCGGAAAACTTGAGGAGGTCGACTTCGAACAGCCACCCCGTCGATTATGGGAAAGAACCACGCCGCAACCTGCCCACAACGGACGATTTTGGGCTGCCGCCTGGGTCAGTGTACGCTTCTGTGGTAGGCGAAGGAGAATCCGATGTGTCCAAAGAGCAGTGTTCCGGTTCTGTGGATCGTCTCGGCGGTGCTTGAGCTCTATGCCGCCGCTCCGCCGGTGTCGAACCGCGCCCCGGCTGCGAACGATATTGGTTATCTGCCGCCCGATGGTTCCACCGTCGGCGTCAACCCGCCGGCGCTAGCCTGGCTTCCGGAGCCGGAGGCGGATGCCTATGCCGTCCAGTTCGGGCGAGACCGGGCGTTCAACAAGGGCGTCATCACGGTTCTCAGGACTCCGTATGTTCTCTACACGCACACCGCGGCGCTTTCCCCCGGAACGTGGTGGTGGCGCTACGCCTGCCTTGACGGCCAGGGAAACCGGTCGGCATGGAGCCACGCCCGCCGTTTCACCGTCGCCGCGGATGCGCAGCCCTTCCCGAGGCCGACTGAGGAGCTGGTGCGGCAGCGCTTGCCAAACAGGCACCCTCGCCTGATGCTCCGGCCGGAGGAGGTGTCGATGTTCCGGCAAGCGCGCCTTGGGCCGCAGAAGGCTCGTTGGGACGAACTCGTAAGCGCCGCCGAGCGATACCTACAGACGCCCCTGATGCCCGAACCGCCTCCGTGGACCGATGGCAAGTGGAACGCCCCGGAGTGGAGCCGCAGTTTCCGTGAGACGGCCAAGGCCGTGGAAATCGCCGAGACCCTCGCTTTCTGCTATCTGCTGTCGGGGGAGAAACGTTACGGCGACGGCGCGCGCAAGTGGCTGCTGCATTTCGCCTCCTGGAATCCGGCGGGCAGCACCAGCATGGACGTGAACGACGAAGCCGGCATGCCGATCCTTCACATCACCTCCCGTGCGTACGACTGGGCCTACGACGCTCTCAGCGAAGAGGACCGCAATACGATGCGCAAGATGATCCGGTTCCGCGGCCAGGAAGCCTACAACTGGCTGCACGACCAGCCGTTCGAGCAGAAAGCGTACAACAGCCACGGCGGGCGCATGTGGCACTTTCTCGGCGAGGCTGCGATCGCCTACTACGGAGAAGTGCCGGAGGCAAAGAAATGGCTCGACTATGCGCTGACCATCTTCTGGGGATGGTATCCATCCTACGGCGACGAGGACGGCGGCTGGGCTCAGGGCTACTCTTATTGGTCCAGTTATGTCAATCGTTCCACCTGGTGGTTCGACGCGCTCCGCGCGGGTCTCGGGATTGACGGTACCGAGAAGCCCTTTTACCGGAATGTGGGGCTCTTCCCGATGTACGTTGCCCCGCCCGGCGGCTCGTTGGTCGGCTTCGGCGATTTCGCCGAGGGCGAGCCGAACCCCAGAGCAGCGGTGCCGGTGTCGTATTTCGCGCGGATGAGAGGCGTACCGGAATGGCAGTGGTTTGCCGAAGCCTGGGGAAAGGCCGGCGGCGAGACCGGCCCGATCGGTTTTATCCGTGACGCGCGTCCCGATCCGCCCAAGGTCGCGGCCCGGCCGCCGGCGGATTGGCCGCAGGCGAAGTGGTTCCGCGGCGCCGGCTGGGTCTCCCTCCATTCGCGCCTCATGAGCCCTGGTGACAACGTTCAAGTGATGATGCGGGCTGCGCCGCTCGGAAATATCAGCCATAGCCACGCCGACCAGAACGCCATCGTCCTCGGCGCCTTCGGATCGCCTCTGCTGGTCAACACCGGCATCCGGCCCTGGTACGGCAGCCCGTTCTGCAAGGAGTGGTATTGGACAACCAAGGCCCACAACGCGCTCGAAATCGATGGCCAGGGCCAACCCAAGACCGGCGCCGCCACCGGCGAGTTCGTTGTCTTCCAACCCGGAAAAGAATACGACTACGTCGTGGGCGATGCCACGCCGGGCTATGGGCCGAATGTGCAACGGTATCGCCGCCACTTGCTGTTCCTGAAGCCGGACGTGCTCGTGGTAGTGGACGAGGTCAAGGCACGCAAGCCCGTGTCGCTGAAACTCTGGCTGCACGGGCGGGCGCCGTTCACGGTCGATCCTTCAGGTGATCGCGTCGCGCTCACCTTCGGAAAAGCTTCGCTGTCGGGCTTCTTACGCTCGCCTGGCGGGCTCGAAATCGTCCAGACCGACAAGTACCCGCTCCCGCCGGAACAGGGCCAGACCCGGGCGGAGTGGCACCTCTCGGCTGAAACGGCTCAGAAACACGCCGAAGCCCGCTTCATCGCCGTGCTTGGCGTTGCCAAAGCTGGAGAAACGATCGCGCTCGACAGCGTCGAGGACATAACGGCCGGCGGGACGATCGCCGTCCGGTTCCGCCGTGCCGGTCAGCCCGTCACCGTGTCTGTCGATCCGTCCAGACCATCGGTGACGGTGAGGTGATCTTGTTTCACTGCTGTCCAGATTAGTCCAAAAGCCGCCCTCGGCTGATTGAAAACGCTGGG
>CAYZJD010000042.1:0-18656 GCA_964478455.1 uncultured Solibacteraceae bacterium
GGTCTGGCGCCCGGCGACGCGAGTCACCCGGTAGCTGCCACGACCGTCGCTTAGCCCGTCGCCCGACGGGGGCAGCAGGTAGAACTCCCCTGGGTAGGCGTAAACCAGTTCGTCGATCCGGTTTCGCCATTCGCCGCCGATCGCCCTGGCGCGCTCGACGATCGTCAAAAAATCCCTGTGGGTCAGGCCAAACCCGCCGATGTGCGCGCCCGCAAAGCCCAGGTCTTTCGCCGCCGCAACCATCAGCGCCGCCCGCTCCAGCCGCTGCGGCTTCTTCTCTTTCTCGAGGCGGGCGATCAGTTCGTCCGGAATCACGCAACCGGCCACCTCGCCGGCCTGCATCATGCGCGCGATCGTCGCCGTCGGCACGTAGATGTTCGCCAGCACTGGCACGTGGCCCAGGCCCTCGCGCGTCATGTATTGCTTCTGCTCGTACAGCTTCCTGAGATTGAAGCCAAGCTGCGTGATGATGAACTGCGCTCCGGTGGCGATCTTCAGCTCCAGCTTGTAGAGCTGCATCATCAGGTCCGGCTCGCGCACCTTGAACGGGTTGACAACAGCGCCGGCAAAGAAATCGAATGGAGTCGTCTGCGCCGTGCGCGCGCCGAGGTTGTACCGGATCCCCGCCTTCAATGCCTGGACCAGCCAGAGGATCAGCGCCGAATCCAGGTCGTGTACCGGCTTTCCCCGGCCGGCGAAGCCCTCCTTCTGCGCGTCCCCGGTGAGCGCCAGGATGTTCTCCACCCCCATCCGCGCCAGCGTGTGCAGCCGGGCTTCGAGAAACGAGCGGTTGCCGTCCTTGCCCGTGAGGTGGGCGATCGGGGTCAGCCCACGCTCGATGACGAAGGATACGAACGCTTCCGGCGGCAACGCCGGGTTGCCTCCCGGCAGGTCCGTCACGCTGATGATCTTGATCCCGTTCGCTTCCTGCGCGGCGTCCTTCACGAACGCTTCCGCATCGGCGACCTCGTGGTCCCGGCCCATGACCAGTTCGGCCGAATACACGAATTCGCCGCGCCCGAGCGCCGCCCGCAAGTGGTTGACGGTTTCTCGCAAAGCTTCTTCCACGGGCTTGGCCGCTTAGCCCCAGTGACGCATGTCGCGCTCGCCGTGAAGCGACAGCGCGTGCCCGTAGCTGGCCACCAGGCGGCGCGCGATCATCTGAGCCAGCCGGCGATAGAAATCCATTCCGCCTGCCGGGTCTTCCTCGAGCAGCCGCATCAGACGATCCCGGTCGAACTTCAGCACTTTCACCGGAACCACGCATTCGGCTGACGCAATGTAACTGGCGTGTCCCACCATGCTCGACCAGCCCAGCATGTCGCCCGGCTCGCTGACAATGTGCGCTATCTGGCCGGCGCCTCTCATGCTCAGTCTTACGCGTCCCTCCAGCAGGATGTAGAACTGCTCGGCCGCGTCTCCCGCACGGAAAAGGAACGCCCCGCTTTCGCAGGTCTCCGCCGAGGCGGCCGCGGCCGCCTTGGCCCGCGTCGCCTCGCTCATCCCTTGGAATAGATAGGCCGTCTCCAGTGACATGACACGCCTCGCCGTCTGCTGTTAGAAGAGCCCGGTGACCTTGCCCGTTTTCAGGTCCACGTCCACCCGGCGGAAGCCGGGATTGGACGAGGTTCCCGGCATCAGGCTGATCGTGCCTGCGCACGGGCAGAGAAACTTCGCACCGGAGTACACCAAAACATCCCGTATGGGAAGCACCCACCCGCTCGGCACGCCCTTGAGTTCCGGATCGTGGCTCAGACTCAAGTGCGTCTTCACCATCATCGTGGCGTAGCCATCATAACGCGAATCGGACTCCAGGACTTTCGATTTCGCTTCCGCCTCCGGCGCCCAGGCCACACCGTCCGCGCCGTAGATCTCCTTGGCAATCAGCTCCACCCGGTCCCGCAGCTTCATCTCCAGCGGGTACAGAAAGCGAAAGTCCACCTCCTCCTCGCAAGCGTCCATGACCGCGTCAGCCAGCTCGAGCGCCCCCTCGCCTCCCTTGCTCCAGTGGTCCGAGACCGCGCATCGCGCTCCGGCCGCCTCCGCCGCCTTCCTCACGATTGCGATCTCTTCCTCGCTGTCCGTCACGAACCGGTTAATGCACACGACGGGGTTGATCCCCGACTTCCGGATGATCCCGATGTGGTGGACCAGGTTCGGCAATCCCTTCTCCATCAGCTTCGCGTTGGCCTGCGTGTACTCCTGTGGCAACGCTACCCCCGGCGTCACCCTCGGCCCGCCGCCGTGCATCTTCAACGCCCGGATCGTGCACGTCAGTACCGACACTTGCGGCTTGAGCCCGCTGCACCGGCACTTCACGTTCCAGAATTTCTCGAAGCCGATGTCCGCCGCGAATCCGCTCTCCGTGACGTGGTAGTCGAACAGCTTCAGCCCGACCCGGTCGCCGATGATCGACGACTGCCCCACCGCGATGTTGGCGAAGGGCCCCGCGTGGACCATCACCGGCTGGTACTCGGCCGTCGAGCACAGCGTCGGATTGATCGTCCCCCGCATCCACGCGCACATCGCTCCGGCGACTTCGAGATCGCCCGCCGTGATCGGGTTGCCGCGCTTGTCGAATGCGACCGTAATCTCTGCCAGCCGCTTGCGCAGATCAGTTAGGTCGGTCACGATCGCGAGAATCGCCATCAGCTCCGAACTGGCGGCCACGCTGAATTTCGACTGAACCATGTAGCCATCCTGCCGGCCGCCGATTCCGATAATGATGTTCCTGAGCGCCTGCGCGCAGAAGTCGATCACCCAGCCCATCTCCACGCGGCAGGGGTCGACGTCCAGCCGCCGCATCCGGCTCAGCCGCTGAAGTTGCTCGTCGTTGTAGTTCCGCTCGTGCTGCATGCGCGCCGTCAGCGCCGTCATCGCCAGGTTGTGGGCGTTCATGATGTCGTTGATGTCGCCCGTCAGCCCCATCGAGAACTCGGTCATCGGGATGAGCAGCGCGTTACCGCCTCCCGCCGCCGTGCCCTTGATGTTCATCGTCGGTCCGCCGGAGGGCTGCCGCAGGCACCCGCCCACGTTCTGGCCGCGCTTTCCCAGACCCTCGATCAACCCCAGCGCCGTCGTGCTCTTGCCCTCCCCCAGCGGCGTCGGCGTGATCGCCGTTACTTCGATGTACTTCCCGTCGGGACGGTTCTTGAGCCGCTCGATGATCTTCAGGAAATCCAGCTTCGCCAGCCGCCCCATCGGGATCATTTCGTCCTTGTAGAGTCCCAGCCGCCCGCGCCACTCCTCCGGCGTCGGCATGCCGCGCTCAGCCGCCTCCGAGATCTCCCAGTCCTGCATCTTCGTCGCGTCGTAGGGCATGGGTGGGACTCCGATATTGGATGTCACAGGTATTGAAACCCCGAAGTCTTCTGCAAGACGGGCTTCGGCACCAATCTACACCGTTGGCGGAGGCCTCCGCAAACGTTCGCGCGCCCTCAGCTTAGCCGCCGCAGCTTCGTCACCCTCACCACCTCCGCCCACTCCACCACGAAGATGTTCCCCTCGCGGTCGAAACAGGCGCCGTGCGGGCAGATGAACTTGCCGGGCACGGACTTCTCGCGCGGCTGCTTGCGCAGTTCCCCCCAGGTGTTCGATGCATCTTCTCCGAGATGCGCGATCACCCTGTTGTCACGGCCAAGCAGCGTCACGCGCGCCGCAAGGTCGTGGATGACCAGAAGCCCCTTGTGCTCGTGGAAGTGGCAGGGCAGGTTCACGCCGTGCTCGAACCGCGCGTGCCGCCCGTCCATGGTGAGATATTGCAGCCGGCGGTTGCCGCGGTCCGCGACCACACATCCCGAGCGGTCAGTTCCGGCTCCGGGCTCCCCTCGCCCCGACTCGCATCGGTATACTGATCTGCGGTCTGGGCGGCTCACTGGAGCTGCCGGAACAAGGGGGGCAATCTCGATGCACACTCTGGGCTTCCTGCTCATTCTCTTTGCGCTGGCGGGCTCGCTGCCGGCGGCCATGTCGGTGAAAGCGCGATACAAGAGCTCCGGTCAAACGACCGAAAGCGTCATGTACCTGAGCGGCGACCGCCAGCGCGTGGAGTACGGTTCGGACCTGCGGGTTCATCCAGCAGTGCGACAAACAGCGGGCCATTCACCTCGACGAGAAGACCAAGACGTTCACCATACTGCCGCTCGAGCACAAGATGCAGCCCAGCCGAGGCCAGTGCCAGGGCAAGGCCTCGCCCACCGATACGGGGGAGAAGAAGGAGTTGTTCGGCTTCACCGCCAGCCGGTGGAAGACGGCCGTGGAGGGATGCGGTCCCAAAGGCGGCAAGGGGGAAATTGACGGCTGGTACATCCCGTTGCAGTACGCGAGCGCCTGCAAGGCGGCGGACGCTTCCCAAGGACCCGGTTTCCCGCTTCAATACACCGCCACGACCATCGACGAAAAGGGGGTATCCTCCACAATGGAGTATGAGGTCGAGAGCCTGTATCTCACCCTGTCGCCCCTTTCGGAGGCGATGTTCGAGCCGCCGGAGGATTTCAAGGAGTTATCGCTTGAGGAGGCGTTAGCTCGCCGCAATCCGGGCTTCCAGCGGGCCACTTCCGCCCCCAAACAAGAGGGCAAAGTACGGGTAGGTGTCGCGGCGCCGGTGGCAAATGCGGGAGTGGCGGTAGTGGGCGGGTTGGACAGCAAGCTGTCGGCCGCGCTGAACGATCCGCGCATCGAAGCCGTGCCGCTCGGCGCAGGGCCGCCGGAGGCGATCGAAGCCCGCGCGCGCGAGGCCGGCGTCGAATATGTCCTCTCCACAGAGATCACCGAGCTTGCCCAGTCGGCGGCCAAGGGTGGCATCCGGTCCCTCGCCGCAAGCTTCGCCAGCGGGCCGAAGGAGAACTACACGGCCAAGGTGAACTTCAGCCTGGCGCCGGTCGGCAGCGCCACTCCAAGACTCGTTTCCTCCGCCACCGGAAACTCGGGTGGATTCGGCCTGAAGGACGCCATGCACCTGGCCCGTCTTGCCGGCAACGTTGCCCTTCCGCTCATTGCCATGACGAATCTGGGGATGGCGCAGATGCTCACCATGTCGTCCACCATGGGCTCCGGCATCGGCGCTATGGACCCTACGACAAACGCGATGCAGGGCTTTCTCGGCGCGCTCCAATCCCGCTCGGGTGGCGGGTACCCGTCGTCCAACGCCGATCAGGCGGCCATCGAAAACGCGCTCGAGACCGCTCACGAGTGGGTGAGCCTGCGGAGGCCAGCCTCCATCGTGCCGGCTCCCGCGCCCTCAGGGCTTGGAATACAGCCGGTCGATCTTCGCCGCCAGAATGAAGTCGCTCTCGGTGAGCCCTGCGATCTTGTGCGTGTAGATCTTTGCGCCCACCTTCCCCCACGAGAGCGTCAGGTCGGGATGATGCCCCTGTTCTTCGGCCACTTCGCCCACGCGGTTGACAAAATCCAGAGCCGCGCGGAAATCCGGGAACAGGAAACTCTTCTCGATATGATGCTCTTCGATCACCTTCCAATCCGGCAGTTGAGCCGAGAGCCGCAACAACTCCTCCCCCTTGAGGGGCGGCACTCCTCCGCGGCAGGGTACACATGCCTTGTCGGCAAGGCTGGCTAATTCTCCCAATTGGCCCTCCCCCTAGTTCGAGATTGGCAGGACTTGCACAAGCCGCGCAGAATCAGTTCCCAGGTCCGAACGGCTTGCGGAGCCGCTCTGGCTTTCTTTGCCAGTCCAGGCACGTCGAACCACGGGACATCTTCGAGCCGCCCGCAGCGCTCACAAAGGAAATGATGATGAGGTCCGGTGACGCTCTCGAAGCGAGTGGCGTTGCCGGCCAGGTTCACTTCGCGGATCAATCCGGCCCGCGCCAGCGCGTGGAGACTCTTGTAGACCGTCGCCAGCGATGCCCGCGGGTCCCGGCGATTGACTGCTTTGTAGACCTCCTCCGCCGTCGGATGACACGGGTGTTTCCTGAGGTAGTCGAGGACCGCATACCTCTGGGGAGTGAAGCGGAGGCCCTGTCTCCGAAAGGAATCCTGGATGTACGGCATAACCGCACCACGCCTTAAACAGAGTAGTTCTTAAACGAGAACTAGTCAAGGATGTTCTCGGCCCCGCTCGGGATCGTAGGGCAGCGCTCGAATCACCACGCCTATAACCTCGATGGTGAATCACCAGCGATATGTGGCTCAAAGATGGCGCTGGCGGCTCAGGCCTGCTCACGGCGAGCCGCTATCGCCGCTATCGCCACGTGTCGACAACGTATATATGATGTAAATATACTGCTTCGAGTGGGCGGCGGCATCGAATTCGATTGGGACGCGGAGAACACGCGGCACCTGAGACGGCACGGTATAACGCCCGAAGAGCTTTACCGGGAGACTCACGAATGAAGAAAAGACGGGTGATACCTACCTTCAGGTCTGAGGCCGAAGAGGCCGACTGGTGGTACAAGAACCGCGCACGGCTAGACCGCGATCTTGTGGAAGCTGCGAACAAAGGCGAACTGAAGCGCCTCGATCAAGCAACGCTGAAGGCCCGTCTGGCCGCCTCCAAGGCGCGTGTGGTTTCGATCCGGCTGCCAGAGAACGATATCGAGTTGGCGCGCCAGCAGGCAGCACAAAAAGGCCTGTCGTACCAGACGCACATCAAGTCCCTGCTGCATCAGGCGCTTCGTCAGGCGAAGTAGGGCGTACGCAGCGTGAATGGCTGGAGTTCAGATGCGAGCGCCGGAAAAAGATTGGTGAGCGCGCTACCGGCGGGGACGGCGTGCCTGTTTCAGTATGTGGCGGAAGTGCTCCGGGCGGCGTAGGGTATCTGCTTTGCGGTGGAAGGGCTACCATGAATGCAAAATTACCGAGGGATTTGCGCCTGTTCCTTGACGATGACGCAGGTTTTGTCGGGTGGTGCTATGAGAACCCCGATGGCTTCTTCGTGAACTGCTTGCGCAGGGCTGGCGAGATCGTGCCCTGCATGTTGCACAGCGCCACCCGTGACGGCAAGCTCTGCCAACATTTCAGGAACAGCAGTTGCGCGGGACGTATTCAACCGCATCTTACGGACCACAAGTACTGCAAGGTCTGTTCGCGTAGCCGCGCGGCTCTTGAGAAGTGGGCGGCGGACCGAATCGAGACTCTGATGTACTGTTCGAGCTGTGTGAGCCTCCCTTGAAATCGGTTTTGCAGCTTTGCAGGCGCGGCGTGGTGACGGAGGCTGAAGATTCGCAGTGGCGAAAAGCGGTTGTCATCCAACCCCGGGGTGCCGTAATCCATTGAGAACCTTGGTGAGCGCGGAAGGAATCGAACCTTCAACCTAGTGATTAAGAGTCACTTGCTCTGCCAGTTGAGCTACGCGCCCGTCGCGGTTGGCATCTAATTTTATAGCACATCCGGCGCTCGCTCCGAGAGCCTCGCGGCCGCGATCTGCGCGATGTCCAGCAGCTTCGGTGGCGCCGGCGACAACGCTGCCAGCGCGTCGCGGAACATCGTGTGGCAGAACGGGCAGGCTGCCCCGACGACGTCGGCTCCCGTCGCCGCCAGTTCCTTTGCGCGCTCCGCGCTCACGCGGGTCCCTTTCTCCTCGCCGAGGAACACCAGGCCGCCGCCGGCCCCGCAGCAGAACGACCGCTCGCGTGCCCGCGGCGGATCCACCACTTCCGCCGAGCGGGCCAGCACCGTTCGAGGCTCGTCGTAGATCCCGCGGTAGCGTCCCAGGTAGCAGGGGTCGTGGAACACCACCTTCTCGCGACCGCCGCCAGCGGGCAGCCGCGGCGCCGCCCGCGCCAGAAACTCGCTGTGATGCTCGATCGCCACCTCCGCCCCAAACTCCTTCCAGTCCTCAGAGATCGTCCGAACACAGTGCGGGCAGATCGAGAGCAGCTTCCGCGCTCCGCTCCTCCGGATCTCGTCGAGGTTAGCTTCCGCGAGCTGCCCGAACAGAAGGTCGTTACCAAGCCGCCGCGCTGCATCGCCGCTGCACCTCTCCTTCCGCAGCACGCCGAAACTCACGCCCAGGCGCCGCTGCACCTCCACCAACGCCAGCACGATTTCGCGCCCCTGCGGATCGTACGCCCCCATGCAGCCGAGCCACAGGCAGTATTCCTGCGAGCCGTCGTAGTGCGGCAGTCCGTGGCTTTGAATGAACTTGTCCCGCTCGGCCGGCGCGAACCCCATAGGGTTGCCATAACGTTCCAGGTTGAGGAACAGCTTCGTGCCGTAATCGTCCTCCCACTTGCCCGTGTTCACCGCCCCGCGCCGCAGGCCCACGATCACCGGCAGGTGCTGAATCCCCACCGGGCACTGGTGCTCGCATGCCCCGCACGTCGTGCACTGAAACACCGCTTCCTGCGACAGGCGCCCTCCAAGCAGCGGCGCCTCCGCTCCCGCGCCGTTCGCGTTCAGATACCCGCGCAAGCCGAGGATGATCTCTTTCGGATCCAGGACCTTGCCCGTGTTGTTGGCCGGACAGTGCTCGCTGCAACGGCCGCATTCCACGCACGAGTAAGCCTGCAAGGCCACCAGCCGCGTCACGTCCCTGCCCGCGTCCAGCCCGAAATCTTCGTCGCCCGCCAGCGGCGGGATCCGGCTGAACCCCAGCCGCTTGAGAAACACCGTCACCGGGCTCAGCACAAGATGCAAATGCTTGGTGTGCGGAATCAACGGAAGAAACACCAGCAACGCCAGCGTGTGCGCCCACCAGTTGATGTGCCCCGCCGTGCTCTCCTCCTTCAACGTGAGCGTGAGAAGGTAGGTGACCATCAGTGCGAAGATCAGAAACGCGATCAGCCCGGATTCGGGAGACAGCTCGCCCAGCCACTTCGGGCGCACCAGGAATCGCCGCGCCGCCAGGCCGGCAATCGACACCGCTACCGCCAGCGCAAACAGCGCCGCGAACGAGAAATAGAACCGGCCGAGCCCTCCGTGCGGTGTCATCAGATCGAGACCCACGCCGGCGGCGAGATGATCGGCGGTCACCAGTGCGAACGCACAGAAGCCCCAGAACACGAACGCGTGCGCGATCCCTGCCAGCGGCCGCTCGCGAATCACCTTCCGCTGCAACAGGACCTCGCCGAGAAACGCGCGCATTCGCGGCCCGAGCGGCCGCAGCCGGAAATCGGCGTCCGGCTTCGATCCGCGGATGTTCCGCACCACCGTGCCGAAGCGCTGCCAGAAGAGGAAAACCGACGATGCGAAGAGCGCCAGAAGAAGGACTACTTCAAGCCAGGAAGGCCGGTGCATGAGGCGTTCGTCTGAATGTAGCACGCCCCCGTTCCGCTACAATGAGGGATTTCGCGGAGGTTGTTGGTGCGCATTCTCCTCGCCGGCGCGGCCGGCTTCATCGGGTCCCATCTTTGCGACCGTCTCCTCGCCGAAGGCCACTCGGTTGTCGGCATCGACAACCTGATCACCGGCTCGCTGCGCAATCTTGCCCATCTTGAGGGCCGTCAGGACTTCCGGTTTCTCCGCCACGACGTCACCCAGCCGCTCGACATCGACGGCCCGCTCGACTCCGTCCTGAACCTCGCCTCGCCGGCGAGCCCCAAGGACTACCTGGGCCATCCCATCGAGACGCTCGAGACCGGCTCGCTGGGAACCCGCAACTTGCTCGAACTGGCGCGCCGCCATGGAGCGTCGTTCCTGCTCGCCTCGACGTCGGAGTGCTACGGCGATCCGCTCGAGCATCCGCAGTCGGAGTCGTACTGGGGCAACGTGAATCCTGTCGGCCCGCGCTCCTGCTACGACGAAAGCAAGCGCTTCGCCGAGTCCCTCACCATGGCCTGGCACCGTGTTCACGGACTTCGCATCGGCATCGCCCGCATCTTCAACACCTACGGCCCGCGGATGAAGCTCAGCGACGGCCGCGTGGTGCCGGCGTTCCTCGACCAGGCCCTGCGCGGCGAGCCCGTCACCATTTTCGGCGACGGCTCGCAGACCCGCAGCTTCTGCTACGTGAGCGACATGGTCGACGGGTTGTACCGCTTGATGCTCTCCAAGGAGCGCTATCCGGTCAACCTCGGCAACCCGGACGAAGTGACCATCCGCGAATTCGCCGAGTACATCTGCCGCCTGACGGGTGCTCGCTCCGAAATCGTCTGCATGCCGCTGCCGGAGGACGACCCCCGGCGCCGGCGTCCGGACATTACCAGGGCCAAGGAGATCCTTGGCTGGGAACCGCGCGTATCGCTGGAAGACGGTCTGAAGAAAACGATCGACTACTTCCGGGGATTGCAGGCCGGGGATGAACGCGGATAAATCCCCCATGGTCCTACGGGCTGCGGAGTCAGGACTGGCAAGAAAGCAAGATCGCACATATGATCGATCCGGGACTCGAAGGGAAAGTTGTTCTGATTACCGGCGCAAACCATGGCATCGGCGCGGCGGCAGCGCGGGCGTTTGCGATCCAGGGCGCCGGTGTGTTCGTTACTTACTACCGTGAAACCTCCTGTCATAGCGGCGAGGAACTGGCCAAAGCGCGGGAGGCCGGTGTTGGGGGTGTCTTCTTGTACTGGGCGATGCATCGCCAAACGGCCGATCAGGTTATCGAGGACATCGTCGCCCGGGGCGGTATCGCCGCAGGACGGGAAGCGGATCTCGGCGATCCGGCGAACGTTCGCCTGGTTTTTGATGAGTGCGAGGCGGTGCTCGGCCCCGTCGACGTTCTCATCAACAATCACACGCACTCCGTGCTCGACACCTTCGATCCGGCAGCAGTCACGGTGGAAGGCTACGGCGTCGGCCTGGTTTCAGCCGCCAGCATTGATGGCCACTTCGCCGTGAACGTGCGCGCCTACGTCCTCATGATGTCCGAATACATCCGGCGCTACCTGGGCCGCCAGGGACGGCGAGGAAGGATCATCAACGTCAGCACCGACGCGGCGCACGCCCACGCAAGCGCGATCAGCTACGCCGCGAGCAAGCACGCGATTGAGTCTTACAGCCGCTCGGCGGCCGCCGAGGTCGGCAAGTACGGCATCACCGTCAACATTGTGGCGCCGGGTCCGATCCAGACCGGCTGGCTGACGCCTGACCAGGAGACCGCCATTTCCACCGGCACGCCGCTTCGGCGATGTGGCACGCCCCAGGACGTAGCCGACGTCATGGTCTTCCTGGCCTCTGACCAGGCCCGCTGGCTCACCGGACAACTCCTCTATGTAGGCGGAGGCTGGAGGATGCACCAGTAATGTCGTGAGTGTTGATAATTGGCTGCAGATGCCGGCACAAGATCGGGCGCACGACCACTCCCGAAGGCGCCGTCTAGCTGCAGACCCATCACGCCAGGTCTTTCGCCAGTTCCTCCAACTGCTCGGCCGTCAGCGCCTGCTCCGCTGCCAACCGCGGGTGATCCACTACGATCTTCGCGCCCTTCGCGAACCGGGACGCCTGCTCCGCCGTCAGGGGGAACTTCACGTACTGCACCGAGCTGAGCCGCTCCGTGGACATCTGGCGGGTGTCGAACCGCGCCTTGGCCGGCGGGAGGTCGCCCACAACCATCCACACGTGGTCTTCCAGCCCCAGCAACGCTCGCAACCACACCGCGCGCAATTCCGGCGTCTCGTACTCGATCAGCAGGCTCGCGCTCAGCTCGTTCTTGCCCGGGATCAGCTCGTTGTACGTCTCCACCTCGTGCGCGATCTCCGCGCTCCCTGTGATCCGCTCGATGCGCATCATCTCCTGGATCTGGTAGCGCACCGTATCGTGGTTCTCGAACAGGAACGTCAGCCGATCGCCCACGCGGACGCGCCGCCGCTCCTTTAGTTCGAGCACAGCCGCACGCCAGCGCTTGCGCTCCTCTTCGTACTCGGTCAAGCTCTTGATCTCGGAAATCGGTACAGGTTCAACCACTACACATCCCCTTTCGGCTCCTCGATTCGCTTCGGGAACCCGTCCTCCCGGTAAGCCCGCACCAGCACCTGGACCGGATGGATCGGCCGGCTCCCCAGCGCCTGCTCGAAATGAATGGCAGCGAGCGGGCAGTCGGTGGCTGTCACTTCCGGCTCCGCCACCTTGATCTCATCGAAAGCCTTCTTCCCGGCCAGCATCGACAGCGGGAAGAACTCCTTCTTCATCGCCCAGGTCCCGTCGTGGCCGCAGCATTGCTCCACCAGCTTCACCGTTGCGCCAGGGATCAGCCGCATCACGTCGCGGCTTCGGAAACCGATGTTCTGCGCTTTCAAGTGGCAGGGCAGATGATACGCGATCTTCCCCGGCGTCGAGCGGAACTGGCGGTTGAACTGCCCCTGCTGCTTGAGCTGGAACAGGAATTCGCACAGGTCCATCGTCGCTCCGGCCACCGCCTTCGACTCCGGGGTGCCCAGCAGTTCTCCATACTCCTTCCGCATCATGTACGAGCAGGTCGGATTGATCGCCAGCACCTTCTTGCCGGCTTCCACGTGCGGATACAGCGATGCCACGTTCGCGGCGGCCATCCTTTTGGCCAGTTCGATGTCCCCCGCCTCCATCGCAGGCATTCCGCAGCAGTTCTGCTTCGGGCACGGGAGCGCGATGCCGTTCTTCGAGAAGACCTCCACCACATCCTTCCCCAACTGCGGGTTGTTGTGGTTGACGAAGCAGGTCGCAAACAGCACCGCCTTGGACGCGTCGCCCGCCGGGGCCGGCTGCTTCCGCAGCCAGTCTTCGAACGTCTCGCCGTGAAACTCCGGCAGCCGTTTCTCGCGATGGATGCCCAGCACCTCTTCGAGCCCCACACGCACCAGCGGCTGCCGGTTCGCCCAGTTCGCCAGCCGCGGAGTCAGGCCGGCCATCTTGCCCAGCAGTTCCGGCCGCGCCAGCAGCTTTTCCCGAAGGCCGATGCCGCGTTCTTTCTTCCGCACCGCGTTCGCGCGCAGCAGCAACCGCGGGAAATCGAGCTGAAACTCGTGCTTGTCATCCGGCGTGTATGGACACTTCACGTAACAGATCTTGCACTGGAAGCAGGTGTCGATGACCCGGTCCACTTCCGCCGGCGTCAGCTCACGGACTTCCCCCTCGTGGCGGTCCACCGCCTCGAATAGCGCGGGGAACGACGGACAGAGGTTGAAGCAGAGGCGGCAAAGGTGACAGATCTCGAATATGCGGTCGATTTCCTGCTCTAGCGCCTGGCTGTCCCAATACACTGCGTCGTTCGGGTTGTACGTCAGACCCGGAGTGGGTGCTCCCTTGAGGATGTCCATGGAAGCCGAGGAGATTGAGTCATCGGGTGATTGAGTCATCGGGCCATTGATTCAATGGCTCAATGGCTCGATGACCCGATGACCCGATGATTCAATCAGCTAATGCTGTCCAGACCTTTCTGGAACCGGCCCGCGTGGGACTTCTCGGCTTTGGCGAGCGTTTCGAACCAGTCCGCAATCTCCGCGAATCCTTCCTCCCGCGCGACTTTCGCCATCCCCGGATACATGTCCGTGTACTCGTGCGTCTCGCCGGCAATCGCGGCCTTGAGGTTCTCCGTGGTCTCGCCGATCGGCAGGTCCGTCGCCGGATCGCCCACCTGTTTCAGATAGTCAAGGTGGCCGTGCGCGTGGCCGGTCTCCCCTTCGGCAGTGTCGCGGAACAGCCCCGCGATCTCCGGGTAGCCCTCCACGTCCGCTTGCTTGGCGAAGTACAGGTACCGCCGGTTCGCCTGCGACTCCCCGGCGAAAGCGTACTTGAGGCTCTCGTGCGTCTTCGTTCCTTTCAGGGTAGGCATGTCTGTTGGCTCCTTTGTGAGAATCATTCTCGACTAAGAATTATGCTATTTTTACTTCTCCCTGTCAACCTCTCACCGCCGCCCGCCGCACCCACAGCTTGCTGGCGGCCGGCAACCCAAGCTGCACCTGCCGGCCGTCCACCCGCAGCGTCAGCGTCGCGTCATAGTTGTGCGAAACCACCTCCAGCCGTGTGCCCGGCTTCAGCCCCAGCCCATCCAGAAATTCCAGCAGCGAGCGGTCACGCTCGAACACGCAGGCCACTTCCACCTCCGCCGTTGGCTGCGCCTCGCCCAGGGGCTCGAGCCCGCGCCGCCGGCGGTCCTGCGGGGTGTCCATCCCGGCCTCGTTTCCGTGCGGGCACGGCCCGCCCGCGCCCAGCTTCTCGATCAGCTTTCTCTCGAAGTCGGTGGACACGGCGTGCTCCATCTGCTCGGCTTCGTCGTGCACCTTGTACCACTCCATCCCGAAGATTTCCGCCAGCATCCGTTCAATCAGGTGATGGCGGTTCAGGACGCGGTCGGCGATCTCACGCCCCTTGACGGTCAGCTTCAGGTGGCCCGTCTTCCCATTCACGCGAATCAGCCCGTCCCGCTGTAATCGCCGGATGGCCATGGTGACGGCCGGGGCCGAGACGCCGAGCCAGCGGACCAGCGTCGCGGCGATCACCGTCTCGCCTTCGCTCTCGGCCTCGGCGATCGCCTTCAGGTAGTTTTCCTTCGAGATGGTGATCCGCGAAGTCCTGCTCTTCACGCCAATGAAGATTGTAGCTCGACAAGCGCTGCTGGTAAGCTCACGATTTGGCCATGAAACGGATCTGCCTGACTGTAATCCTCCTCGCCGCGCCTGGGCTCGCACAGGAAAAGATCGATCTCTCCGCCGTCCATCGAATCCGGGCCGAGGCCCTCAAGAACTCCAAGGTAATGGAGCACCTGTTCTATCTCACCGATGTCCATGGCCCACGCCTCACCGGCTCGCCCAATTTCCGGGCCGCCGCCGATTGGGCGATGCGACAACTCAAGGGCTGGGGCTGCGAGAATGTTCGCACCGAGAAGTGGGGCCGCTTCGGCCGGAGCTGGTCTTTCGTTCGCTTTGCCGCCCATATGATCGAGCCGCAGCGGGCTTCGATCATCGGCTTCCCCCTTGCCTGGAGCCCCGGCACCGGCGGGCTCATCTCCGGGGAACCGGTGCTCGCGCCCATGCCGATCGATCAGTCCGATGAAGCGCTCGACAAGGCTATGGAGAAGTTCAAGGGCAAGCTGCGCGGGAAGATCGTCATGATCGAAACGCCGCGCCAGATCGGACTCCCCACCGCGCCGCTGGCCCGCCGCTACACGGACGCCGACCTGGCGGCGGAGGCTCTCGCTCCGGATCCCGAGGGCGAGTGGCCCTTCGCCGAGCCGAAGCCGGACCGCCCGTGGGTGCAGGTGGAGAAGCGCCGTCTGCGGCGCAACCAATTTCTGAACCAGGAGGGCGCGCTGCTGGCGCTGACGCCCGGCTACCGCGGCGATGGCGGGAGCATCGCCGCCACCCAGGCCGGCTCGCGCGAGACCTCGGAGCCTTTACCCCCGCCGACCGCCGCCATCGTCGCCGAGCATTACAACCGCATCGCCCGCTTGCTCCACCACAAGATCCCCGTCAAGCTCGAATTCGACATCGACACGAAAATCCACGAGGAGGAGCCCGACGGGTACAACGTCCTGGCCGAGATCCCCGGCGGGCGTAAGAAGGATGAAGTCGTCATGCTTGGAGGCCACCTCGACTCCTGGATTGGCGGCACCGGCGCCACCGACAACGCCACCGGCTGCGCGGTCGTCCTCGAGGCAATACGAATCCTCAAGACGCTCGACTTCAAAATGGATCGCACCGTCCGCCTAGCCCTCTGGAGCGCCGAGGAAGGCGGCCTGTTCGGCTCAAAGGGCTATGTCAAAGACCACTTCGCCGACCCGGAAACCATGCGGCTCAAGCCCGACCATGCCAGGCTTGCCGCTTACTTCAACCATGACAACGGCAGCGGCAGGATCCGCGGCGTCTACCTCCAGGACAACGACATGGTCCGCCCCATCTTCGCCGCCTGGCTCGAACCGTTCCGCGACCTCGGCGCAACGACCCTCACGATCCGCAACACCCGCGGCACTGATCACGTCGCGTTCGATGAAGTCGGCCTCCCCGCATTCCAGTTCATCCAGGATCCACTCGATTACTCGACGCGCACCCATCACTCGAACATGGACGTCTACGACCACGTTGAGGCCGGCGAGCTCATGCAGGGCGCGACGATCATCGCCTCTTTCGTTTACCACGCCGCCACCCGCGAGGAAATGCTACCCCGCAAGCCCCTCCCCAAGCCCAAGCCGAAGAATCAGTGACAGGCTACGCAATCCCCGGTATTCCGCGAACGCTCGGAGGTGCTCGGCAGGATTCTCGCTTGGCGTGCTCAGCCGCGCTCGGCCATTACTCTGCATACTCGGAAGTACTCGGACGTGCGCCGCTTCCGAGTTCGATCCGTCCCCTCACCGGCCCGCGGGCTCAGGCATCGGAGCCGGTTCCTCACGCAGCAGCTCGAGAAACGCCTGAGTCGCGCGGTTCAGTTTCTTCGTGCGGCGGTGGATGATCCCCAGCGGCCGGGAGAGCCCGGGGGCCTGGATACGCACCGCCGCCAGCCGCCCTTGCTCGAGGTCCGGCCCGAGAATCCGCAACGGCAGGATGCTCACGCCGGTGCCCAGCGCCACCGCCTCTTTCATTGTCTGGATGTTGTCGAAATGCATCACCACGTTCACGTCCACCCCGTGGTCGCGCAGGAATCGCTTCACCTCGCGGGCGACCGGGAGATCTTCGTCAAAACCGATGAAGTCCCTCCCGCGCAGATCAGCTACATCCACCGCCTCGCGCCCGGCTAAAGGATCCGCCGGCGCCGTGGCCACCACCATCTCTTCTTCACGCCACGGGATCACCCGGATCTCCTTGCTCGACTCGGGATAGCTGACCAGCCCGAGATCGGCCGCGTCTGCCAGTACTGCCTCGTACACCTTCTCGGGCCTGAGGTATTCCACCTTCAGTTCGGCCTCCGGCAGCCGCCGCGCGAACTCCTCCTCCAGCCGTGACATCTCCGACAGGCCCACGGAGTAAATCGAAGCCACCCGGACCGTGCCTTCCACTTTCCCTCGGAGCCGTTCCAGCGCCGCCTCGAACTGCTCCCACCGGCGGAGGGAGTCCCGGCAGAAGTTGCTGAACAGCCGGCTTCCGTCACCTTTATCGGCCTTGTGCTCCGGTCCAGAAGCTTCACTCTCAGCTCTTTTTCAAGCTCGTGCAGGCTCTGGCTGGCGGCGGATTGGCTGACCCCGTTCAGCTCGGCGCCCCGGCTGACGCTTCTGTTCTGAGCGATGTCCCTGAAAAGTTTGAGCTGATCGAACGTCACGAGAGGATCATAACATGAACATTGCTTATACTGCAGCCGGTTCGTTTTTCGGTTGACTAATAGTCACTTGCTTGGTATACTGATCCAAATCCCATGAACGCCGGCTGCGCTCACGGTCTACCTGTACCTCAGGGCCTCTATGACCCGCGGCACGAGCGTGACGCCTGCGGCATCGGTTTCGTCGCCAACATCCGGGGCGAGAAATCGCACGACATTATCCTCAAAGGGATCCAGATCCTCATTAACCTGACGCACCGCGGCGCTTGCGGCTGCGACCCGGAAACAGGCGATGGCGCCGGCCTGCTCATCCAGATCCCGCACGCCTTCTTCGCCCGGGAGTGCGCATCGCTCGGCTTCACGCTGCCTTCCCCCGGCGAGTACGGGGCCGGCCTGGTCTTCCTGCCCGTCGAACGGCACGACCGCCTGCACTGCGAAGGAATCCTCGAGCGCATCATCCGCGAGGAGGGTCTTGCCGTTCTCGGCTGGCGCGACACGCCGGTCCACGCCGACGCGATTGGCCGCCTGGCCCGCGCCTCGCAGCCTTATATCCAGCAGATCTTCATCGGGCGTGCGCCGGGCATGAGCCAGGACCAGCTCGAGCGCAAGCTGTATGTCGTTCGCAAGCGCGCCGAAGCCGAGATCGCTGAGTCCGACATCCGCGAGAAAGGCTTCTTTTATGTCCCGTCGCTCTCCTCGCGGACCATCGTATACAAGGGCCTGCTGCTGGCGCCTCAAATCGCGGACTTCTACAACGAGCTTTCCGATCCCGAGGTGACTAGCGCGCTGTGCCTCGTCCACCAGCGCTTCTCCACCAACACGTTCCCCACCTGGCAACTGGCGCATCCGTTCCGCTACCTGTGTCACAACGGCGAGATCAATACGCTCAAGGGCAACGTGAACTGGATGTACGCCCGCCACAAGATCCTCCAGTCGGACCTGTTTGGGGACGACATCAAGAAGCTGTTCCCCATTTGCACGCCGGGCGGCAGTGATTCGGCCATGCTGGACAACGCCGTCGAGTTGCTCTACCTGGCCGGGCGCAGCTTGCCGCACGTGATGGCGATGCTGATCCCCGAGGCCTGGGACCACGACCCGACGATGAGCGCCTCCAAGCGCGCTTTCTATGAGTACCACGCTTCGCTGATGGAGCCTTGGGACGGCCCGGCGGCGATCGCCTTCACCGACGGCCGCGTGATCGGCGCCACGCTCGACCGGAACGGCCTGCGCCCGGCCCGCTATCTGGTCACGCATGGCGACCTGCTCATCATGGCGTCGGAAACCGGCGTGCTCCCGGTCAAGCCCGAGGAGGTTCGCTACAAGGGCCGCCTCCAGCCGGGCCGCATGCTGCTCGCCGACCTTGAGCAGAGCCGCATCGTTCCCGACGAGGAGATCAAAGAAAGCCTGGCCGCGCGGCAGCCTTACAGCGAGTGGATCAACGACCGGCAGATCACGCTGGACGTGCTGCCCGCGCCGCCGCGCTGGCACCCCACCGACTTTGACACTATCCTCGAGCGGCAACGCGCCTTCGGCTACACCGACGAGGACTTGAAGTTCATCCTCGGCCCCATGGCCACCTCGGGCGAGGAGCCCGTCGGCTC
>CAYZJD010000043.1:0-18646 GCA_964478455.1 uncultured Solibacteraceae bacterium
ACGTGACGCCGTTCCTGCAAGCCGACAATCTGCTGAACAGCAGGTACGAAGAGGTGCTCGGTTACAGTTGCCTGTCGCGCTCATTGCGCGGCGGGCTCCGGGTGGAATGGTGAAGCGGGCCGCGCTGTTTGTTCTCGCCGGCGCCGCCGCGTTCGCCGGCGAGCGCATCGTCTCCACCGCGCCGAGCATCACGGAGATGCTGTATGCGCTCGGATTGGGGGATCGTGTCGTCGGCGTCACCACGTTTTGCCGCTATCCACAGGAAGCGGCGAAGAAGCCAAAGATCGGGACCTATCTCCAGCCGAGCGTCGAGACGATCCTGGCGCTGAAGCCGGATCTCGTGCTGGCTGAGAAGAGCATGATCCGGCAGGCCGTCTCGCTGCCGAAGTTGCGGCTGAACGTGGTCGAGGTGGATGACGCAACGATCCCCGGCATTTACGAATCGATCCGCACGATCGGGAGACTCGGCGGGGTGTTCGGCCGCGCCGAGGCCCTGTGCGCGTCCATCCGCTCCGGATTGGACCACGTGAGGCGCCAGACGGCCGGCAAGCCCCCGCGCAAGGTGCTGTTCGTTGTTGGCAGGACACCGGGCAAGATCGAAGACCTTATCGCGGTGGGGAATGCCTCCTACCTGAACGAAGTTCTGACGATCGCGGGAGGCATGAATCTTTTCGGGGACGCGGTGGCGCCGTACGCGAAGGTGTCGCTCGAGGAAGTGCTGGCGCGCGATCCCGAAGTGATCGTCGACATCGGCGAAATGGCGAACACCTTGGGCGTCACCGAGGAGCAGAAGCGAGCGGTGGTGCGTCTGTGGGGCCGCTATCCGAGCCTGAGCGCGGTGAAGCGCGGCCGGGTGTTCGCGGTGGCATCGGACATTTATGTTGTGCCCGGGCCGCGGGTGGTGGAGGCGGCGCGCGAATTAGCGCGGATGATTCACGCGCCCGAGGGCAGGTGACGGGCTGCATGTTCACGCTGCGCGACGTCGGGATGCGGTACAACGGCTGCCAAGTGCTGCGCAGTGTCAGGCTCGATCTCGCCGGCGCGGGAATGGTCTCGGTGATCGGGCCGAACGGGGCCGGCAAGTCCACGCTGCTCGGGATCATGGCGGGTCTGCGGCCGCACTACCAGGGGCGGTGCGCCTATAAGGAACGGGAAGTGTCGCGGTGGCCACGGCGGGCGTTCGCGCGCGAGGTCTCGTTCGTGCCGCAAAGCGTGCGCCTGGAGTTCCCCTTCACCGCCGATCAGGTGGTCATGATGGGGCGGACGCCGCATTGCGACGGGCTGTTTGAATCCCCGCGGGACCGCGAGGAGGTGGAGCGGGCGATGGGCATTACCGATACGCTCGCCTTCCGGGGCCGCGATTTCCGGGCGCTGAGCGGAGGCGAGAAGCAGCGCGTGATCCTGGCATCCGTTCTGGCGCAAGAGCCGCGGGTGATGCTGCTCGACGAGCCCACGACGTTTCTCGACCTGTCTCACCAGGTCTCGATCTACCGGCTGTTGCGCGATCTTTCGAGCAGCATCCTGGTGGTGGCCGCGACCCACGATCTGAACCTGGCGGCGGCGTATTCGGACCGGGTAGTGCTGCTCGACCGCGGCGAGGTGGCGGCGGACGCGCCGCCGTCGCAGGTGCTCACCGCCGAGAAAATCCGCGGAGTGTTCGGGGTCGAAGCGGAGATCCGGCAAGAGGCCGGCCGGCCGTGGATTCTTTATGGCGATTAGCGAAGTCAGCCCGCGGCGATTCTGGGTGGCCGTGCTGGCCGCTGCGGCGGTGGCGGTGGCTGCGCTGGTGATGTTGCCGCTGGTAGGCCCGGCGCGCATCGACTATGGGCGGGCGCTGGCCGGGCTCTCGCCGGATGCCGAGATTCTGTTCTATGCGCGGCTCCCGCGGGTGCTGCTGGCGCTGCTGGCGGGCGGAGCGCTGGCCGTGGCCGGGACGCTTTTCCAGGCGCTGCTCCGCGATGCGCTGGCGACGCCGTACACGCTGGGCGTTTCGAGCGGCGCCTCGCTCGGAGCGGTGCTCGCGATCTGCCTGGGATTGCGCGAGGTGGCCGGATTCTCGGGCGTGTGGGTAGCGGCGTTCGCCGGCGCATCGGCGACGCTGCTGCTGGTGCTGGGAATCGCCAGCGAGGGGCGGCGGATGTCGTCCTTCACGCTGCTGCTGGCGGGCGTGACCATCAACAGCATCTGCCTGGCGTGCATCCTGTTCCTGCAATACATCGCCAACTTCGGCCAGTCGTTCGCCATCGTGCGGTGGCTGCTCGGTGGAATCGATGCGGTCGAGTACTCGACCCTCGCCTGGCTGGCGGCGGGAGTTCTGCCGCTCGTCGCTTATCTGTTCCGGAGAGCGCGTGAGTGGAACCTGATGACCGTTGGGGAAGAATGGGCGGCGGCGCGGGGCGTTTCCTCGTCGCGGCTGATGCTGGCCGGATATCTGGCGGGCTCGTTCGTTACCGGCTCGGTGACGGCGCTGACGGGCCCCATCGGCTTCATCGGGCTGATCGTTCCGCATGCCCTGCGGTTCCGGCTCGGCGCGGACCATCGCGTGCTGATTCCATGCTCATTCTTCACCGGCGCGGTCTTCCTTGCGCTGTGCGACACGGTGGCGCGAACGGTCCTGGCGCCCGCGGAAGTGCCGGTGGGCGTAATCACGGCGATGCTCGGCGGGCCGTTCTTCATCTGGCTGCTGCGGAGCCGGCGGCGCAGCCTGTGGCTGTGAAGGAAATCGGTGAAAGCGTAGCCTGTCACCGGTTTTCTACAATGGAAGTCTTCCCTTGATTAACAAGCTGGTAGTGGAAAATTTGAAGCACCGGCCGGTGCGGACTGCGCTTGGAGTGCTGGCGATCGGCCTGGAAGTCACGATGATGCTGACGCTGGTCGGGCTGAGCGAGGGGATGCTGGAGGATTCGGTGCGGCGGGCGCGCGGGGTCGGCGCCGACATTCTGATCCGGCCTCCGGGGAGCTCGCTGATCAGTTTCAGCAGCGCCTCGATGCCCGAGAAACTGGCGACGTTCTTTGTCGAGCAGCCGCACGTAGCGGCGGCCGCGGGAACGGTGGTGCAGCCGATCGGAGGCGTCAGCACCGTCACGGGGATCGACCTGGACGAATTCAACCGTATCAGCGGCGGCTTCCGGTATCTAGCGGGCGGACCGTTCCGCAACGCGGGTGACGTGATCGTCGACGAGTACTATGCGCGGCAGAACGACCTCCATGTGGGCTCGACCGTCAAGCTTCTGAACCGGGACTGGAGGGTGTCCGGCATCGTGGAGCCCGGCAAGCTGGCGCGGATCGTAATCCCGCGACGCACGCTGCAGGAGATGATCGGGGCGAGCGGCAAGCTGAGCCAGGTCTTTCTCAAGCTGGACGATCCGGCGAGGACGCCGCAGGTGATCAAGGCGCTCAAAGAGAAGCTCCCCGAATACCCGATGTATTCGATGGAAGAACTGACCTCGATGTACTCAGTGAACAACGTGCCGGGCCTCAGAGCGTTCATCGGAGTGATCATCGGGCTGTCGATTGTGGTGGGTTTTCTGGTGGTTTTCCTGTCGATGTATACGGCGGTGGTCGAGCGCACGCGGGAGATCGGCATTCTGAAGGCACTGGGCGCTTCGCCGAAGTACATCCTAAGTGTAATCGTGCGGGAGACGGCGCTGCTGGCGCTGGCGGGCACGATCGCCGGCATCGCGCTCACGTATGGCTCGCGATGGGTGGTGACGACCTTCGTGCCCGCCGCGCTGACGCAAAAAATCGTGCCGGGATGGTGGCCGATCGCGGGGGCAATCGCCATCGGCGGCGCGATGCTGGGCGCAATGTATCCCGCCTTGCGGGCCGCGCGGCAGGATGCGATCGAGGCGCTCGCCTATGAGTGAGCCGGTGATCGAAACACGCGACCTGCGCAAGGTCTACCACACGGGCGATGTGGACGTGCCAGCGCTGCGAGGAGTGGACCTCGAGGTGGACCGCGGAGAGTTCGTCAGCATCGTCGGCCCGTCGGGCTCGGGAAAATCGACGTTGTTCTACATTCTTGGGGCGCTGACGCCGCCGACCTCAGGGCTGGTGCGCGTCCATGGCAAAGACCTGACGAAGCTGTCGGATGCCGAGCGGACGGCGCTTCGCAAGTCGGAAGTGGGATTTGTCTTCCAGAAATACAACCTGCTGCCGACGCTGACAGCCGAGGACAACATCGCTATCGCCTGTCACATCGCGGGCAAGAACGGGCTGAAAGACGCCCGGTTCCGGGAAGTGCTGGAGCTGCTGGGCATCACTCACCGGCTGCACCACAAACCACGGGCGCTCTCCGGCGGCGAGCAGCAGCGGGTGGCGATTGCGCGGGCCATTGTGAACCACCCGTCCATCCTGCTCGCCGACGAGCCGACGGGGAACCTCGACACGGAGAACTCGAAGGTCGTCCTCGGCCTGCTGCGGGAGTTGAACGAACGCCTCGGCCAGACCGTTCTGATGATTACCCACAATCCGGAGGCGGCCGCCTACGGCCACCGCACCGTGCATATGCTGGACGGGCGGATTGTGGAGTAGGGCGGCGCACGAGGCCAGCGTCACGTCCGCGCCAGCGGATTCTCCCAGCGCAGCCCCGGGAACCGGGCGAAATCCCCGTCTGCCGAACAGAGAACGAGGCCGTGTTCGATGGCAAGCGCCGCGAGGTGGGTGTCAGGGATAAGGTTGGCCACCCCAGAAACCTGCGCCAGCAGAGCCCCCAGAATCTTACGATGGTCAGCGGTGGGCTGCGGAATCCACACCGGCTCGCAGTCGAGCCATTCCTCCACCTGTCCCCAGGCCGTAGCCAAGGTATCGGGGCGCTCGAAGATTCGCGGATTAGTCACCAGTCGGACAAAGGTGAGCAGGCTGGGCCACGGCAGGCCCATTGCAGCGGTTCCGCTCAGCTTCTCTTCCAACCAGGTGCGAGCGGACACATGGTGCGGGGTTGTCTTCGCGTGCGCGTAGACGAGCAAGTTGGCGTCGACCAGGATCAACGGAAGTCCTCGCCTTCCGCGATCGCGAGCGCTTCGGCCACGTTGTCCACGTTGCCAATCAGGCAGCGGCCCAGCGAAACAGGTTTGATCCTGTATGGCCTCCGCCGCTTGGGAGGGGCGGACATCTGCTTCAGACCCTGACGGAGTGCTTGGTTGACAATCTCCTTGAGGCCCGCCTTGTTCGCCTCGCGCACGCGGGCGAGCAGGGCAGCAACGTCGTCGTCCAGGCTGAGTGTGGTTCGCACGACATCGAAGCATAGCATGGGCGATGTCTTGATGTCAAAACACCCCGCTCAATCCGGGCTTGTCCAGAATGCCGGTCTGCATCGTCCCGTCCTTGATGCGGAAGATTCCGGGGAACTTCTTCTCCCACCCCTTGTTGGCGGCGGGGACGTATTGGCGCGAGTTGGCCTCGATGGCGGCGACTCCGGGAATGTGCGCGGCGAGGCCCGCCGAGTGGATCAGCGAGGCGCCGGGGCACGTCAGGTCCTGCACGCAAAGGAACATCTTGTACTTCTGCGCGGCGGCGGCCATCAGCACGGCCTGGGTCTGCCCTTTGCACGCCTTGAGCGCCGCTCCGGTGTACCCCATCTCGCGGGCGAGCAGCAGGCTCTCGAGATCGGTGAGTGACTCGTCGATCACGACCGGGCGCAATTTCGCCGCCTCGTGCATGACGTTGTTTCTGTTTGCCTTCAGATCGCGCGCCGTAGGCTGCTCGACGTATTGAATGCGCTCGAATCCCGCGGGCGCCTGCTCTTTCACTTTGCGGAGAAACTCAAGGAGGTACTCCACGTTGGGGCAGCGCTCGTTGAAATCGCACGAATAGAACCACTGGGCGACCCCGCGCTCGCGCTGGGTTTCGGCGGCGACGCGGTCCACGCGAACCACGCGCTCGACGTCCCAGGCCAGGTCGTCACCGTTCAGCTTGATCTTGATGTGCGTGAGTCCGTTGTAGCGGATCCATTCGGGCAAGGTCTCCGGCAAGCCGTCATTGATGCGGGACTTAATGTCGGCCTCGACGATGGGATCCACGGCGCCCACGAGGTGGTACAGCGGCATGCGCGGCTTGGCACGTTTGAGCACGTACCGATCGAGATACTCGCCGCGGAACTCCGGCGTCAAGTAATGCGCGAGGTCGTGGCGCATCAGATCCGCGCCGTACGTGCGATAGCAATTGCGTCCGTGCAACTTGCCGAAGGCATCGTGGATGGCCGCATCAAACGGGCTGGCGACGACGAGCGTGCAGAGCTTGGGGACCGGCTCGGCGAGCTTCAGTTCTTCGGAGACGGCGCTCGCCTGCTTGAGATACTCCGGCTCGAGCGCCACGTTGATGTCGATCGGGTGGCCGCTCTCCTTCCAGCCCCCCGTGATCTTCTCGATGCGCCCGGCCAGGGCCTTCATCGCGCCGAGGGTGGTCTCGTACGGCATCTTGCGCGAGGGAAACGCCCAGGTGTTGCTGAGCGGCATGGAACCGAAGCCGCGCGCGACGCGGCCGCCGGCCGACTCCACCGCGCAGTCCACGTTGAGGATGGTGACGCGATCCACCACCAGGCCGCCGAACTTCATCGGCGCGCGGTAGGTGTAGTCCTCGTAACTGTGCCGCACCTCCTTGATCCGGATGCCGGCGGGTCTTGAGGCTGCGCGGGGCGCGGGGGCCGCCGCGGCCCACAGGAAGTCGCGGCGCGAAATCCGTAGCACCATGCCCGCGATTCTATCCCATGCGGGCAGCGGATCTGTGCAGCCGGCCGGCGAGCTTCAGCAGCAGAAACAGAAGAACGGTCAAGGAGAGAGCTGCCAGCGCGAGTCCGCGCGTGTGGCCGCGCAGCCAGGCCATCGAGTGCTCACCGAGCTGCGCACCAAGGTAGGCAAGGCCGAAGTAACGCGGGATCCGGGCCGCGAGGATCACCAGCAGGAACGGCAAGGTGCCAACCCCGAGCGCACCGGCTGAGAGGATGAAGACCTTGGTTGGCAGCGGTACGGGCAGCAGCGCGGGGATGAAGACCGTAACCAGGCCATACCGCCGGAACCATTCGCGAAACTTGCGAGTGCGTCCCGACTGCGTGCGCTTGTCGAGATAGAGCTGGCCGCCCTTGCGGGCGAGATGGAAGAGGACGAGGCACCCCACCGTGGAACCGGCCGCAGCCAGCGCCGCGCCGAGGTACGCAGCCGCCGGATTCGCCGCGGCAAGAGCCACAACCAGCGCGTCCACGGTCGCCGGCAGGGGAACGCCGGCGGAGTCAAGAAGGGCGAGCAGGAGCACCCCAGCCGGGCCCCACGAGATCAAGGTCTGAGCGAGCGCGCGCAGCAATGCCTCCTGTAAACGGCGGCGAAGACTCCATTCTACAGTTGGGCGGTCCGGCCGCGACCGGAGGCGAGAGCCCAGATTCCCGCCGCGGCGCAAGCGGCCGCCGAGATCCAGACCAGGACCAGAGTGAAGGCGGGATCGTTCTGTTCCGGCCAGGGTACAAGCAGATACAGCGACAGGCCCAGCGCGGCGGCGACGCCACTGGCGCCGGCAAGATCGAGGAGATCGGAGAGACGAGGCGTTTGCGCGCCGCGCTCCTGGAGGTCAACGCGGCGCAGGATTTCTCGCGAAAACCGAGGCGAGACGGACGGATGCCCGAGCGCGGCGGCCAGCGTTCGATCGAGCGCCGTTTGTGCCTCTTGAAAGGCGCGGCAGGCATCGCAGGAGGACAGGTGCTCCACCAGCGCGTGCTGCTCTTCCTCGGTCAGACTGTCATCAAGAGCCTTCAGGATTTCGGCCTCGAACTTATCACACGCCATGTTTCACCTCCGTGGCGGATTGGCGGAAGGATGCGGCGAGTTCTTTCCGTGCGCGGTGCAAATACGTCTTCACGGTTCCGAGGGGCAAGTCCAGCATCGCAGACACCTCCTCGTATGACTTCCCTTCGAAGTAGAACAGCAGCAGCGCCTGCCTGTAGCGCCCGGGCAGGCGCGCGATGGCCGCGCGGACATCGAGGCTGTCGTCGATGGGGATTAAGCGCGAGGCCGCGGTGCCTTCGGTCAAAAGCTCTTCCGCTCTGCCTGCTCCGCGTTGTGACCGCGTCAGGCAGGTGTTTCGGGCAATGGAATAGAGCCACGTCGGAAGCGCGGCGTCGCCGCGGAATCCGGGAAGGCCGCGCCAGGCCTTCAGGAATGTGTCCTGGGCCGCGTCCTCGGCCGCCGCTTCGTCTCCCAGGATGGAGAAGCACAGGCGGAACACCTTGTGCTGGTAGTGCTCGATCAGACATTCGAAGGCCTCGCGTCGCCGCCCGCCGTCGAGCAGCCGCTGAACGTCCTGGTCTGTCGCCTGATCCACGGACCTCCCTTTAGACTACAAAGGCGGGTACGGAGTTTCAGCACGCCGGCTGAAACAAAACACCCTGCGCACGAGTCCGAAGGACCGAATTGGGAAGGAGGACGAGATGGCGTGGATAATGCCTCTGGCGGCGGTGCTCCTGACATTCGGCATCGTGGTGGTTGCCCTGCATTACGGGAACCGGAACGAAGAAATGCGGCACCGGGAACGCATGGCAGCGATTGACAAGAACCTGGAACTGCCCGATTCCTTTTGGAAGCGGCCGCTTCCGAACCCTCAGGCGCTGCTCCTGCGAGGGCTGATCTGGCTGGCCGTCGGAATCGGCATTGTGCTCTTGTCTGTCGGCATGTGGCTGGCGGAGGGCCGTACCGATAACGAGTTGCTGGCGGTGGGGACGGTGGGCGTCATCCCCGTTGGCGTCGGTGTGGCCTACCTTGTCGTACGACGAGTGGAGGGACGGAAGGACGTGGGTGGCTGACGCGGCGCCTACGGTTCCGCCGCGCGCGGGAAACATGCGGGCTGTCCCCGGTTTCGTCCCTGGTTTCACGGTTCGATCCTGGCGCCGAGCACGGCGAGGAACTTCTTCAGCCACTCAGGGTGGGCCGGCCATGCCGGGGCGGTGACAAGGTTGCCGTCCACGTGGGCCTGGTCGATGCCGATGTCTACGAAGGTTCCGCCGGCTCGAGTGACTTCGGGGCCGACCGCCGGGTAGCAACTCACAGAACGGCCCTGGACGACACCCGCGGCCGTGAGGATCTGCGCGCCGTGGCAGATGGCCGCGACCGGCTTGCGGGCCTCGGCAAAGTGGCGCACGATCTCCAGCACGCGCTGGTTCAGACGGAGATACTCCGGCGCCCGGCCGCCCGGGATCACCAACGCATCATACTGCTCGGCGCGAACTTCGTCGAACGTGGCGTTCAGGGTGAAGTTGTGCCCGCGCTTCTCGCTGTAGGTCTGGTCGCCCTCGAAGTCATGAATGGCGGTGCGCACAGCCTGTCCCGCCTTCTTGTTCGGGCAAACGGCATGTACCGTGTGCCCCACCATGGTAAGCGCCTGGAACGGCACCATGATCTCGTAGTCTTCGCCGAAATCACCGACCAACATCAGTATCCGTTTTGCGGCCATGTTTTCCCCTTCGGAGATCTGTATTACTCAAGCATCCTCAACAGTTGTGCTTCGTCGATGACGGGAACGTTCAGCTCGCGGGCCTTGTCGAGCTTCGAGCCGGCTTCGTCGCCCGCCACGACGTAATTCGTCTTCTTGCTGACCGAGCCGGTGACTTTGCCGCCGGCAGCCTCGATCTTCGTCCGCGCTTCGTCCCGCGTCAGATGCGGAAGCGTCCCTGTCAGGACGAACGTCAGCCCGGACAGCGCCCCGCCTGCCTCCTTCTTCCGAACCTCCTGTTCGAAGCGGAGCTCCGACTTGCGGAATCTCTCAACCAGCTCCTGGTTGTGCGGCTCCCGGAAGAACTGGAAAATGCTGCGCGCAACCTTGGGTCCGACCTCCTCGGCCTGCTGTAACGTCTCTTCGTCCGCCGCCGCGATCCTGTCGAGACTGCCGAAGGTATCCGCAAGGATCTGCGCCGTCCGCTCGCCGACGAACGGGATGCCGAGAGCACTCAACACGCGCGCCAGCGGATGCTGCCTCGTGCGGTCGATGTTGGCGAGCAGCTTCTCCGCCGACTTCTTACCCATCCGCTCGAGCTCAACAAGGTCGTCGAGGCGAAGATCGTAAAGATCGGCCAGGCTTTTTACGAGGCCGCGATCAACAAGCTGGTCCACGATCGCCTCGCCGAGGCCGTCGATGTCCATCACGCCCCGGCCGCCGAAATGCAGGATCGACTCCTTCAGCCGCGCGGGGCAATTGGTGTTGATGCAGCGGCTGGCGACCTCGCCTTCCTGCCGCACGATGCGGCCTCCGCAGATGGGGCAGCTCTCCGGCATTGCGAACGGGCGGCGCTCGCCGGGCCGTTTGGTCACGCGCACGACCTTGGGGATGACATCGCCACTGCGCTCGATGAGCACAGAATCGCCGATCTGAACGCCAAGCCGCTCGATTTCGTCCTCGTTGTGCAGAGTGGCGCGGGAAACGGTGACGCCGCCCACGTTGACGGGCCGGAGCACCGCCGTGGGCGTGAGCACGCCGGTGCGGCCCACGTTCACCTCGATGTCCTCGACGACGGTCTCCCGCTGCTGCGCGGGGTACTTGATCGCGATCGCCCAGCGCGGAGCCTTGGCCGTCCAGCCCAGCTCGCGCTGCTGCCGGACGGAATCGATCTTCGCTACGAGACCGTCGGTTTCGTAGGGCAGCTCGTCACGGCGCGCTTCGCACTGCCGGAAGAACTCCAGCAACGCATCGACGTCCCGGCAGAGCCGGCGGTGAGGATTTACCTTGAAGCCGAGTTTCACGAGGGTGTCGAGGGATTCCCAGTGGCTGGCATGGTAGGGAGCGCCATCCACCAGAAAGAAGTAGGCGTAGTAATCGAGGCGGCGCGAGGCGGTGATCGAGGGCTCGAGCACGCGGATCGAGCCGGCGGCGGCATTCCGCGGGTTGGCGAACCGCGGGAGGCCGGCCTGATCGCGCTCAAGGTTGAGGCGCTCGAACGCCTTGCGGTTGAGGATGACTTCCCCTCGAACTTCAAAGCTGGAGAGACCGATCGATACGCGCAGCGGCAACGAGCGGATGGTGCGCGCGTTCTCGGTCACTTCTTCGCCCTGAAGTCCGTCGCCGCGGGTGACGGCGAGATGCAGCAGCCCGTCGCGGTAATGGACGGCCATGGAGAGGCCGTCCAGTTTCAATTCGGCGACGTAGTTGTAAGGGGCTGCGCCGAGGAGCGTGCGCACACGGCGGTCGAAGTCGCGCAGGTCGCCTTCGTTCAGAGCGTTGTCGAGGCTCAGCATCGGCGAGCTGTGGGCGACGGTGACGAATCCCTCGCGCGGCTTGCCGCCGACGCGCTGGGTGGGCGAGTCGGGCGTACACAGTTCCGGATGTTGCGCTTCCAGTTCCTTCAGGCGGTTCATCAGCGCGTCGTATTCGGCGTCGCTGATTTCCGGCTGGTCGAGGACATAGTACAAATGCTCGTGGTGGCGGAGCGTCCGGCGCAGTTGTTCGATCTCGGCCCGGATGTCCTTGCTCATCGGCGTGTTGTCCTTGCCAGAAATGTACGGTCTCCCGCGTCTATTATAATTGTCGATTCCCGGAAGGACAGGCGTCGCCATCCCTACTTACCGCAACGCAATTCTGATTTACAACCCTTCGGCCGGCGGGCTCCGCGGGAGGGGCGCTGCGCGACTCGACCGCGCTGTTGAAACGCTGCGGGGGGCTGGTCATCGGATCGAGGCGAAGCCGACCGAAGAGCCGGGCGACGCTACACGGATCGCGGCGGAGGCGGCGGCGAGCGGAGCCGATCTGATTCTGGTGGCCGGCGGCGATGGGACGCTGAACGAGGCGATCAACGGCGTCGCCGGTTCCGAGACGCCGGTGGGCCTGCTCCCCACGGGTACCGCCAACGTCCTGGCCTGTGAGCTGCAACTCGGCGGCTTTGAGACAGCGGCGGCGAGAGTGGGCGCCTGGATCCCCCGGCGCGTCGCGTTGGGTTTGCTGCGAGCAGCAGGCGTGCCTCCGCGATATTTCTTGCTGATGGCGGGGGCGGGACTGGACGCACACATCGTGAACAGCGTCAGCCACGAGCTGAAACGGCGCAGCGGCAAGTTCTCTTACTGGGTGGCCGGGGCGCACGAGTTCACCCGGCGTATCGATCAGTTTGAGGCACGCGTGGAAGGCGTCGCACGCCGCTGCGGCTTTGCACTCGCCAGCCGCGTGAGAAACTACGGCGGCACGCTGGAAATCGCTCGGACGGCGTCGCTCGCGAGCGACGAATTCGAGGTGGTTCTTTTTGAAGGCGCAAACCCACTGCGATATCTGAAGTACCTGGCAGGGGCGGCGGCGGGCACGTTGCGGAACATGAAGGGCATCACCGTCCTCAAGGCGCGCCGCCTGGAGCTTCTGGCGCCCGGCGATCCGCCGGTCTACGTTCAGGTGGATGGAGAAGCGGCCGGGCGGCTGCCGGCCACGGTGGAGATCGTTCCGGATGCGCTGACGCTTCTCGTTCCCGAGGATTTCCGCGGATGAGCCAACCGGCGCGCGTGCGGGAACATGCGGGCTGTCCCCATCAAAGGAGCAGTTGGGCGAGGAGGATCTTGGCGATGGTGGCGGCGGGATAGACGCTGGCGTAGGCGAGGTTCGGCTCGTCCGAGCGGGCCTGGTCAGTGGCGTAGGCAAGACAGGCGGGTTGCGTCTGGATGCCGGACACCACGCCCATCAACGAATCGAAAGGCATCTTCAGCCACAAGTGACCGACGACGATGGTGGCCAGCGTCACGCCGAAGGTAATGGCGGCCCCGGCCACGAGCATCTGCGGGCCGTTGACCCGCATCGTTCCGGCAAAGGAGTAACCCGCCCGGATTCCCACGCCAGACAGGAACAGCAGCAGGCCGATCTGACGAAGCGTCAGGTTCGCCGCCGCCGGGATCGCCCAAGTGACACGACCCGTGTGTTCGAGCTTGCCGAGCACGAGCGCCACGAGCAGGGGCCCGCCGGCAAGCCCGAGCCGCACGGTATTGGCACCCGGAAGCGGGAGCGGCATCAGACCAACCATCACGCCGAGCACCATGCCGATGGCCACCGAGCCGAAGTCGGTTTCCGCCGCGCCGCGAATCGAATCGCCGAAAAACTTCGAGATCGCCTGGAAGTTGTCGCGCCGCGTCAGAACGCGGACGCGGTCGCCGATCTCGAGACGCGTCTCGGGAGCAGGCACGATGTCCAAGTCCGCGCGCCGTAGCCGGGTGATGGTGGCTGAGAGCCTGTTCTCCAGGTCCAGGTCGCGGATCGTTCTGCCGACCACCTCTTTGCTCGAAACGAAGACGCGGCGGTAGTCGAGCTCGGAGCGGTCAAGTTCGATGCGCTCGTCGGTCGCCGCGCCGAAGATCTGCCGGGCGCGCGCGAGCGCGTCCTCATCGCCGACGACAACGACGATGTCGCCCTCGGCAAGAGGTGTCGCCGGGCGGGCAAGATCGGTCCGCCCGCCATGCCGGATGCGGCTGACGACGAATCCCACCTCCTTGTGGAGGCCAAGAACCTCCGAAACGGTCCGGCCAATGACGCCCGGGTTCTTCACGACGAAATCGGCGGCCCGGATCTCGGGTCCTTCCTCCGCCGGCGGGATCTGGATGCGCCACAGGCACCGCGCCAGCACGAAGGAAAGCAGAACGCCCAGCACGCCGATGGGATAGGCGACACTATAAGCAACGACCGGCTCGTCGGTGAGCGCACGGACCGCTTCGGCGGAGAGCTTGCCTGATCGGGCGGTATCGCGAAGGCGCTCGCGGGCCGCTGCCAGAGCGGGCGTGTTCGTCAAGGCGCCGCAATAGAGGCCAGCGGCGCGGGGACCATTCAAGGACAACGCAAACGATACCCCGACGGTGAGCACCGCGCCGAAGGCCAAAGCGCCAACGGCCAGCAGGCTGTTTCGGTAGCCGTGCCGCCGGAAGGAATCGAAAAACGCCCGGCCGGAGTGGATGCCGACCGCGTAAACGAAGATGATCAGCCCGAGCGTGGGCAGCGCCTCGGGCGGAGCGATGTCCGGCCCGAGCGAGCCGATCGCCAGCCCGACGAAGAGCACGCCGGCCACGCCAAGGCGGAATCCGCGAAATTCGATTTCGCCGAGGAGATACCCGAGACCGATGACCACGAACAGCGTCAGCATCGGATTCTCGGCAAGCGTGCGGGCCAGCGATTCGATCATGGAATCACCGCGGGAACGCCGCGAAGGACGCTCCCCGAAGTTCCCATCATAGTGCCCGCGAACACGAAGCGGCCGCGCGGGTATCATGCTGAGAAGGGCGCGCTGCCGGCCGGCGAATCACCGAGCAGGCTCCAACCCGATGGACAACATCACTCACACGCTGACCGGACTGATGCTGAGCCGCGCGGGGCTAAACCGGCTGACGCCGCACGCGACCGCGGTCGTGCTGCTGGCGGCGAATGCGGCGGACATTGACGTGGTCGCCGCATTCGACGGACCGGTGCGCTATCTCCAATACCACCGCGGCATCACGCACTCGCTTTTTGCCATCCCGCTGCTGGCGCTGCTGGCGGTGGCGGTGGTGCGGCTGGCCGCGCGCAAGCCGCTACCATGGTGGCGGGCGTGGCTGGCGGCGGCGATCGGCGCGGCCAGCAATCCGCTGCTCGACTGGACGAACGTTTACGGCGTTAAGCTGCTGAGCCCGTTCTCCGAGCGGTGGTTCCGGGCCGACATCTTCCACATCGTCGATGTGTGGATCTGGGCGGCGTTCGTTCTGGCGCTCGCCGCGCCGGCGATCTCGAAGCTGGTGAGCGTGGAAATCGGGGCCCGCCCCGCGACCGGCCGGGGAGCGGCAATCGTCGCGCTGTGTTTCCTGGCGCTGTACGCGGGCGCCCGCTACCTACTTCACGAGCGCGCGGTCGCCATGCTCGACGCAAGGATGTACCAGAACGAGGCGCCACGGCGCGTGGCCGCGCTACCGACGCCCGTGAATCCGTTCCGCTGGGTCGGGCTTGTTGAAGGAAGCGGTTTTTACCAGGTGAACGACGGGGTGAACGTGCTCGCGGAATTCGATCCGGCAGCGGGGCGCGTGTTTTACAAGCCGGAGCCCGGGCCGGCGCTCGAGGCCGCCCGACAAACCGAGGCGTTCCGCGTGTTTCTCGCTTTCTCGCAGTATCCGCTGTGGCGCGTCACGCCGGTCGCCGAGCCGGAAAACGGCAAGCTGGTACAGGCGGTCGATCTGCGATTCGGCGCGCCGCCGGAGGAGAGATTCGCGGCGACGGCGCTGCTGGATGGCGAGCTGCGCGTGTTGCGGGCGTCGTTCGCCTTCGGTGCGCGGCCCCGCCCGACGGCGAGCGGGAGGTGAGCCCAGGATGAACGTTGCGGAATACCCGATGCGCATCGGCGGGGAATTCGTAAAGACGCCCAACCCGCGGGCGGTCGAGCTGCCCTATGACGGTTCGGTGGTGGGCACCATTTACGAGGCGGCGCGGGCACAGGTGGATGCAGCGGCGGAAGCCGCGGCGGCGGCCGCTCCAGTGATGCGGGAGCTGACGCTGGATGAGCGCGCCGTCATCCTGCGAAAGGCACAGGAGAAGGTGATCGAGCGCCGGGAAGAGCTGGCGCTGGCCATCAGCTCGGAGAGCGGCAAGCCGCTCAAAGAGGCGCGCGCCGAAGTGGACCGCTCATCTCAGACGCTGCTGTTCGCCTCGGAAGAGGCGCACCGGCTGCGCGGCGAGGTTGTCCCGATGGAGGCTGCGCCGGCGGGCAAAGGACGATGGGCGATGACGCTGCGCGAGCCGCTCGGCGTGATCGCCGCGATCACCCCGTTCAACTTCCCCCTGAACCTGGCGATGCACAAGATCGGGCCAGCGATCGCGGCCGGCAATGCGGTGGTGCACAAGCCGGCGTCGGCGACGCCGATCAGCGCGCTGATCATGGCCGGCATCTTCGAGGAATGCGGGCTGCCGAAGGGCGCGCTGAACGTGGTCACAGGCCCCGGCGGCGCGATCGGCGACCTGCTGACGTTACACAACGACATCGCCATGATCACCTTCACCGGCAGCCCGGATGTCGGCGTGCGCATTCGTAACCTCGCCGGCATGAAGCGCGTGACGCTGGAGCTGGGCTCGAATTGCGCCGTGATCATTGATGAGGACGCGGACCTGGACGATGCCGTGCCGCGTTGTGTAACGGGCAGCTTCGCGCACTCCGGGCAGGTGTGCATCTCCGTGCAGCGCATCTTCGCGCACCGCGCGATCCGCGACGAGTTCCTCGAGCGGTTCGTCGAGGGCACCAGAAAGCTGAAGATCGGCCACCCGCACGATCCGGCGACCGATATCAGCTCGTTGATTACGGTGAAGGAGGCCGAGCGGGTCCAGGAATGGATCGCCGAGGCGGTCTCCTCCGGTGCGAAGCTGGTCGCCGGAGGAGTGCGTCGCCGCGCGACCATCGAGCCGACCGTCTTGACCGACGCGCCCGCGCACGTAAGGCTCTCCTGCAAGGAAGCCTTCGGACCCGTGGCGGTGGTGAACTCCTACGAGACGCTCGACCAGGCGATCGACATGGTGAACGCCTCGGAGTACGGTCTTCAGGCGGGCATCTACACTCGCGACCTGCGCAAGGCGTTCACGGCCGCCAGGCGCGTTCACGTCGGCGGTTTCCTGATCAACGAGGTGCCGCAGTACCGTGTGGACCAGATGCCCTACGGCGGCGTGAAGCTCAGCGGCACTGGACGGGAAGGGCCAAAGTACGCCATCGAGGAGATGACGGAAACGAAGCTGGTGGTATGGAAGGTGTAGCCGCGCCTACAGGGAGAGGTTAATGACGGCTTCTTCGCCTTCGGCCAGCCGGACGGAGGTACTCTCGACCACCGACCACTCGACCTGCTCCGGTTTCTCGTAGTCGTAGGTCGCCAGCACGCGAAAGGTCCCCGCCGGCAATCCGTCCAGCCTGAACTCACCCTTGTCGTTGGTATAGGTCGCGTCGCGCCCGGCGATGCGCCAGCGGAGTTCCTTGTCCGGCGTGTGAAGCAGGACGACAGCCCCGATCGCGGGCCGGCCATCGGAGTTCGAGGCGACACCTCGCAGATAAGCCGGCTTCGCGGAAATGACGGCGTCGAGCAGGATGGTTTCGCCGGGCATCGCGCGGAACTCATTGATCACTGCCGGTCTGCCCGAAACGTCGAGGGACTCTACGATCGCGCTCCGCGGGGCCGAGACAAGCAACTCCCACGTTCCCGGGCTGAGCGTGGTTTCACGGTGGCAGTCGATCCGGCGGAGTGCGGCCTCGCCGGCGGGCGCCACCCGTCGAACCACGGCGTGTATCTTCCTGGGGTCAAAGTCGCCGCCGTCACGTCTCGAGAGACATTCGAAGTGGATCTCGGGGGCCGGCGACGCCTCAATAAAGATCCCTTCGATGTCTTGCGCAAGGTACAGTTCCCGGTAGTAAGACATTGGCGCCCGGCCGCCGTTGGACTCGGCAATCAACTCGTAGCGGCCAGGGGTGAGTGCCGAAAAGCTGAAGCTGCCGTCGCCGGTGATTGCCGCCGTCAACTTGCCGAGTTCCGAGTACAGCGCGATCGAGTGAGCGGCCCAGGCCACCTTTCCGGACACGCGCAGCAGCTTGCCCGGCAGCGGTGTAATGCGGATCTCCGCCGTTTCCTCGTCCAGCCGCGCAACCACGGCTTGTGATTCGCCGGCCTCGACGGACTGGCCGAACCACGTCGGCAGGAACTGCGAGCCGTCCTCGAGCTGCTTCGGGCCGGTGCGGACATGATATCCTCCTGGTTCGAGACCGGCGATGCGGTATACGCCGCGGTCGTCAGTGACGGCCTGGCCTGCGAGGCGCAGCGGCTTGCCGTCGTGGTAGGCGAGCACCGGATAGTTCGGGATACCAACACGGTTCTCGTCGATCACTTCGCCGGTGAGAACACCGAGCTTGGGGAGGCGAAGCTCCGCGGTGAAGCGCACCCCGGCTTCGACATGGATAGCCCTGCCCGGCCCGTTCCAGCGGGACTGGCCGTAACGCGCCGGCGCGTAGCCCGATTTCTCCGCGCCCAGCAGATAGTAACCCGCCGGGAGCCGCGAGAAGGAAAAGCGGCCAAACTGGTCGGAGATGGCGCGGTGGGTTGCGTCAGAGCCGGGACCGCCAACCTCTTGCAGGGTGACTTTGGCGCGGGCCAGCGGCCGGCCCTGGTCATGTTCGAGGACAATGCCCTCCACCGTTGCCGCAGGGCACACAGAAGCGGCGAGGACGCTGAGGCTTAGCGCGGCGAGCGCGTCACGAACGGATTGCCAGGCCCAGGACACGCACTTCTTTCGATGGAGGTCGCCTGCCCAGAGCGTCCTCATCGGCGGCCTTACCAACGAGGAGACTGAATTGTTCCAGGAGTTCGGTCTCGTCGATGTCGATGGCGCGGGCGTATTGACGAACGTAACTCGAATTGTAGATGCCGCCGGGTAGGATAGTCAGATCTCCCTGTTCGATCGCTTCGAGGAACCGCTTGCTGATCTTGGTTGACTCAGCGATCGCGTCCAGAGAGATGCCTTTTGAGCGCCGGATTGCGGCCACGTCGAGCCGCCGGGGGAGGGGTGCAGACACTCTCAGCTTCTCGGACACGGATACCTGCCTGCTTGTTAATAACCCGCCAAGCGGGTCGTTCGGTGCGAAGGTACAGTATCTCACAGAACTCCCCAGCCGTACAGTGGTTTTGGACCGGAATCTCCACCTCGGGTGAAGACTTGGGTAGCCTCCGAA
>CAYZJD010000044.1:0-15485 GCA_964478455.1 uncultured Solibacteraceae bacterium
GTCAGACGGGCCTCCGGACCGTTCCTCAACCGCCAGAATTCGCCGGATTCAGGTTACATTCGCCAACGTGTATATACACCGTAAGAGAGCGATGCTATACTCGTGACTCTGGATCGGGCATGAGCGACGCCAACTATCCGGTTCCCGGATCTCCACCGCCGGTGTCGGAGCTGGTAACAACCCTGGGCGACGGCACAAAGGTGAAGCGGCGCATTCTCCGACAGCGTGCCTGCAATGAAAAGAACGAGAAAGGCAAGGTGTGCGCGGGGCACCTCAAGCGCTGGTATTTTTTCGGCGAGGACGTGAAGCAGAAGTTCGGGCCGGAGGCTGAAGTCTACCGCTGCGAGAACTGCAAGACGCTGTACCTGCCGAATCTCGAGGAGGAGATGCGCAGCGGCACACTGCGGTGGTAGGGGGCACTCCGGCCGCGCAGCCTGCAAGAAAAGAAAACCGCATCGGAAGTACATCGGGGGCTTGAGGAAACCCCCCTTCCGATGCGGTTTTGCCCGTATGGGCAGGGATCCGGCGTCGGCTCAACTGGAGAACCGAACAACCCGCTTGCCGTTCCATTCCATTCCTGGTGAGGCCCGCGTCCTAATAAAAAGTTCCTGCACCACGAATGCCAGTGGAAACCGAAACCATCTGGATCCCCGGCGAGAGCGAGAAGAGGCCATCAGCTATCAAAGATCGTCGCCCGGCCGCGTCCGACGCCGGACGTCCTAAAAAGCCCTAAAAAAGACCCTCTGTTGCAACCTGCAAGCGCTATCGATGAGCAGATCAAATTCGAAACACCGTCCTCCCGCGAGCACGTCGTCGAGTCACCACCCATCGCCCACGCTTGCCTGTTGCAGCAGAGGGCAGGTTCAAAGAGCAACTCATCAATTCGCCTTTGATTCGGGCAATCCTGAGGCCAGCTTGGGCCTCTCAAAAATTCTTTTGGTATCAACAAGTTGCTGTTTTGGGCGAGGCTCGAGGAGGGCACGATGGCTGCACCGGGTGTGTCGCTGTGACACAATCGACTTCAGATGCCCCGCCCTGGCGTGCTCCTGCTGCTTTTCACCGTTTTGGCCGCTCCCGAGGCGGTCCGGGCACAGGAGGAGCCGGCTGACTACAGGGTGTATGGCGAGCATCCTCGGCTGCTGTTGCGCAAGCGGCGACTGCGGCTTCTTCAGCGCGAGCGAGAGCGGCAAAGCCTGCGCTGGCAGCAGTTCGAGCTCCTCATGCGCGGGGGCGCGCGGATGCCAGAGCCGGGCTTCGCGTGGGCCCTTTACTCGATCACGGCCTCCGACGCGAGAGCCTGCGATCGGGCGGTGGACTGGGCCCTGGGTGCAGGGAACGATCTGCGGCAGCTCGCGCTGGTCTTCGACTGGTGCCAGGCGGGGCTGGCGGCGGAGGAATCGCGGGCGCTGGCGTTGAGGATCCAGGAGGGGATTCGACAAGCCGCTGGCAAGCCGGGCGTCGACGCGGTGCGGGATCGGGTGCTGGCCGCCATTGCGCTTGCGGAGCACGTTCCCGGGGTGACCGAGCGGGAACTGTGGCAGGTGATCGAGAGGTGGTGGCGGGAACAGGTGGCGCCGGCGCTGAAGGCGGGGCGGGACCTGGTATCCCGGCGCGACACTTATGCGCTAATGGAGATCCTGCACGCCATCCGCGACAACACCAGCATCGACCTCCGGGACGATGCGCCGTTCTTCTTCCGCGAGCTGCCCCAGTTCCTTCTGGTGAGCTACTATCCGGCCTCATACCCGGCGGCGGAGAACGAGTACCGCATCCCGGCGGTCAAGGGGGGCGAACCGGACCTGGAACTGGCGGCGATGTCGCGCGCGGCCGAGCTGGCGCTGGTGGCCTTCGACCCGAATCTCCAGGAGAACCAGTACCTGCAAGGATGGCTGATCCACGACCGCTTCCTGATGCGCGGGACGTTCGGCATTCCGTACGAGTTCTTGTGGGCGAATCCGTACCAGCCGGGGGTGAGCTACTACCACATGCCGATGGCGCATCACGACCCGAGCTTCGGCCGTCTCTTCCTCCGCTCAAGCTGGGAGGAAGATGCTACCTGGATCGGGTATTTCGACGGCGAGCTTCAACTCTTTGAAAACGGAGAGGCGAAGATCCTGTCCCCGGAGAAGGACAAAAAGCCGTTGTTCCTGAACGACGCGGTGGTGTTGCAGGGGCCAGCGGCGCGCCGTTTCGCTCTCGACAACCCGGAGGCCAAGCTCGTGTTCGTCACCGGCCTCGCTCCCAAGCAGCGCTACGAGGTGGAAGTGGATGATGAGGAGATGCGCGAAGAGGCCACCGACGGCGGCGGCATCCTGAGGTTCACGGTGGTCCCGCGGCCACGGCTGGGAATACGCGTGAGGCCGGCGCAGTCCGCCTCCGGCGGAGGCCCCACTCAGTAGTACCAGTCGCGGATGCGAACGTCGATGTTTGTACTGGCGAGCGCCTTCTGAAACACGGACAGATCCGAGTTGCGGTAGTGGTACGGGTAGACCACCTTCGGTGCAAAGGCGCGGACCGCGTCGGCGGCTTCTTCGGGCGGCATCGTGTACGGCAGGTTCATGCAAACAAGCGCGACGTCGATGTCCTTCAGCGCGCGCATCTCGGGGATGCCTTCGGTATCGCCCGAGATGTAGATGCGCTTGCCGCCGTACGTGATCACGTAGCCGTTGCCGCGGCCCTTGTCGTGGAAGAGCTTTCCTTCGGAGGGGCCGCGCTTGAGGTTGTACATCGGCACGGCCTCGAAGCGCCACCTGCCGTGAACCTTGGTCTCGCCGTTGCGCATGATGGTAATGCCGGGCAGCTTCTCGGCCACGGCGGCGGGGCCCAGGATCAGCGTTTCCGGCTTCTTGAGCTTTTCGACCATGCCGGCATCGAGATGATCGCCGTGCGTGTCGGTGATGAGGATCACGTCGGCCCGAGGGAGCCCGTCGTAGTTGCCCTGGCTCCAGGGGTCGATATGAACCACTTGGCCGCCAGCTTCGACCATGAGGCTGGCGTGGCGGATCGGGGTGATGCGGACGGGGCCGTCCTTGGCCGGAAATTCCTCGACGGGCCGCTTGGGCTGGGCAAAGACCGCAGCCGCAAGAAGAATACCCAGAATGAGCAATCGCATAATGCGATTGTAGCCGGAACGGCCGTGCTATACTGTGGAATTCCAGGCAGTCCAGCACTTCCCGCCAAGGGAGATCCAAGGAAAACCGGTAGATGCCGAAGCTGAAGACACACAAGGGTGCGTCCAAGAGGTTCAAGAAGACCGCGTCAGGGAAGATCGCGCGCCGTCATGCGTTTGCGCGTCACATCCTCACCTCGAAGCCGCGCTCAAGGAAGAGACGGCTGACGCAGGGCACGCTGATCGACAAGGCGGACGCGGCCCGGCTCAAGCTGATGCTGCCGTAGATTCATCGAGCGCGGCCGGCGCGCGTGGCACGTGCCCGAGCTGCCTCGCAGGGCTGCGGTCAGGCCGCGGCCGTGACTTCCCTATAAGGAGCAAAACGTGCCGAGAGTCAAACGAGGAACCAAACGGAGAGCCGCGCGCCGCAAGGTGCTGGCGCAGGCGAAGGGTTTCTTTCTCACCAAGAGCAAGCTGCATCGCGCGGCGCAGGAGGCGGTGGAGCGCTCGCTGCGTCACAGTTACATCGGCCGGCGATTGAAGAAACGCGACTTCCGGTCGTTGTGGATCGCGCGCATCGGCGCGGCCGCGCGGCAGTTCGGTCTCTCCTACAGCAAGCTGATGAGCGGTCTGAAGAAGGCAGGCATCGACCTGAACCGCAAGATCCTGTCCGAGACCGCCATCCATGACGAGGGGGCCTTCAAGGCGATCGTCGAGAAGGCCAAAGCCGCGCTCGAGAAGGCCTGATGGCGACCGTCACCCGCGAAGACGAAGCCGATCCGCTCGCGCACCTGGAGGAGCGGATCCGAAGGGCGGCGGAATTGGTGGCGCAACTGCGCCGCGAGAAGGACGCGGCCGAGCGCGCCCGCCAGGCGGCGGTGGCCGAGCGGGACACCGCGGTGCGTGAGGCCGGACAGGCGAGGGCTCAGGCGGACCAGCTCGTGCGCGAACTGGAGTCGCTGCGCGGCGAGCGGCAGCAGGTGCGCAGCCGGATCGAGAAACTGCTGGGGCAACTGGATCTTCTGAGCGCCGGGTAGAATGGGCTGGAGCCCCGTCCCATGGATCCGGAGAAGAAATCGGTCCGCGTGACCATCTACGGGCAGCCGTACACGCTGCGCGTTGCCGAAGATCCGCGAGAAGTCGAAGAACTGGCCCGGGAGGTGGACCGCCTGATGGAGACCATCGCCGGGAAGACGGGCCAGGGCGACGCAACGCGGGTGGCTGTGCTCGCCAGTCTGCACCTGGCCGACCGGCTGCGGTTGCTGGAGCGCGACCTGGCGGCTCTCAAGCAGCGGGTCGGGCAAAAGTCGGAGCAGTTTTCTCTGCTGCTGGACCAGGCGCTGGGAGAGTAAGGGGACGGCGCGGCCTTCCGACAAGTCTCCCGGCAGGACCGCCGGCGTGGCGCACAAGACTGTGCGCTCCACAACAACTCCGAGGCAGACGGAGGCGTCTGCCCCACTCAGACTGCGCGCTCCACACCCAGCCAGGCTCAGACTCCCCCGTCAGAACAGACGTTCCTGCTTCTTGAGCGTGCCGAAGGAGCCGATGTTCGCCAGTGAGAACGCGACGCGGAACTGGTTCTCGTTGCGCGCTCCGAAACCAAACCGCCGGTATTGCACGCTGAAACCGCAGCAATCGGTATTGTAGGTGACCTGCGTGGTGGCGAACTGCATGATGCCGATGCGGTAGTCGTAGATGGCGCTGAAAGCGGCGCTCAACCCGCGGCGGTTCTCGTTGCCGAAGCCGACGATGCCGCGCACCTGGTTGGCGCTGGGACTCAAGCCGGTGAACTGGCCCGGAGCGATCTGAACCACGGGGGCGCTGCGAACGTGATTGTGGCCGAGCGAGACGAAAAGGTTTGAGACATGTGCGTCGGCCGACAGACTGCCGTTGACCAGCTTGCTCCGCAGCGGATCGTAGTCGGCCCGCCACTCCATCCCGAAGCGCGGCACCGGGTTCAGGCGAATCACGGAGACAACCGGCGAGTAGCGGCGCGGGCCGTCGAGAAAGGCGAACGGACTAAGGCCGGCCGAGCTGAGGAGGACGTTGCGGCGGCCGGCGACCACGGCGCCGCCGAAATCGGGATCGAAGTAGCGGCGCTGCCATAACTGCCAGCTCGCCACCTCACTCACTTCCCCGCCCCGCTTGACGTAGAGCCTGTTGATCAGAGAAATCTCGGCCTCGGTCGTGTTCGAGTAGAGCTCCGTCTCGTCAAAGTGGATGAACTTGTCGAAGTCGCTGACGCCGGCCGCATGGCGGAACGAGGCCCTCGGCTCGATGACGTGCTTCACTTTGTCGCCAAGCCAGCGGGGTCCATCGAAGGTGCGCTCGAGCGACGGCATGAGGAGCTCAAGTGATGCTTCGCGTGCAGTCCTCCGGATGTTCTTCCCGCTCACTTGCCCGTTCTCCAGACGTTCTCCGTAATGCGTACCGCGAACGGCGAAGCTCGGCAGCAGGCTGAACCCCTTCCATCGCAAGGCCGTCATGAGGCGGGGGTAAACATCCATCCGGTCAAGGAACTGGCGCGTCTGGAACAGCGGCTGGTTGCGGCGAACGAGTCCCGCGCTGGACTCCAGGGACACCCACACCGGCAGGCCGCGGCTCCAGATCTCGCGATCCCGTGCAATGAATTCCACTTGCGGCAGCTTGCGAATGGAGATCTTCCTTTCGGGGTCGATGCTCTGGAAGTTCTCGCCGCGGGCGAGCACGAAGTTGAGGCCGTAGCTCGACCAGTGTTTCTCAACGAAGCCGATAGAGTGGACCTCGGAGAAGATGGCCTCGTTGAACGATTCGGTGAATGCCTGGCGAAAGCGAAGAGAAGTCAGGTAGTTGACCTCGCCGCGCGCGTTCCAACCGCGGCCGATGCGGGACTCGCCGTCGAAGGAGAGAATAAAGCCGCCCTCCTTGCGGCGATCGCCATTCGGCAGCCGGAGGCCGCGGTCGTTTACCCCGTACAAGATGAAATTGAACTCACTCCCGTGGCGCGGCTTGCCGCGAACGTCAGCGTGGTGGGCGAAGCCGCGCTGGGTGAAGTACTGGGTGCGGTAAGCGGCGTCGAAGCTGCGGTTGATGGCCCAGTAATAGCCGGCGCCGACCATCTTGCCGCGGCGAGAGCTGTTGCCGATGTTGGGCGTCAGCAGGCCGCTCTTTCGCGGGGCGGTTTCGAGCGACTTGTAGAAGAACGGCGTGTAGAACAGAGGCACGCGGCGGATGCGGAACACGCTGCGGTAGACGAGGGCACGGTCGCCGGGGATGATGTCGAACTTCGGACCGCGGAGCGTCCACCACGGGCCCGGCAGCTTGCAGTTTGTAATGAGGCCGTCGTGGAGGATATATTTCTCCTTGGTCTTCTCCACCCAACGGCCCTCAAAATAGAAGGGATTCTCGGTTAGCAGCAGGCGCGGGCGTGGCTCCACTTTGGGAGGCACTTCGCCGCGGACCTCGTAGAACTTGCCCGCCTCGGTGCGGAGGTTGTACTCGGCCCGCTCGGCGCGAACCTCCTCGCCGCGAAGCTTGTGGCGAAAACGCAGGTTGCCGCGGGCCTCGACATCTTCGGTCTCCTCGTTGTAGTCGATTTCGTCGGCGGCCAGCAGCATCTCCGTGGTTTCAAGTTCGACGCTGCCACGGAGGCGTCGCCAGGGACCGTCGGCAGACTGCCGGAAGGCGCGGATAAGAATCTCGCCGGGGGCCGGAACGTCCGGCGGCGCCTGCTGGGCGGGACAAGGAAGTGCAGCCAGCCCGCCGGCCGCCAAGAACAACATGAGAATTCGGCTGGAAATTGCAGAAATATCGTGACAAATTCGACCGATTATGCTACCTACAAAAAGAGAGAGTCCGAGGCGCGACTGGCGTCGAGGGATCAATCGAAAACGCTAGCATGGGGCCGCCGGCCCCTGCAAGGCGCGCTGGCTTGGACAGCGACGTGATGAACTGCTGGTACTGTGGGGCTTCGAATCCAGAGGGCGAGCACCGATGCCGCCGTTGCGGGCGGCGGCTTTACGGCAGTCCGCTTGCGGCACAGCCATCGGCGCTTCGGGCCGTGCCAGGTCGCGCTGGAGCCGCCGTGGCGCCGATACCTGCGCCCCAGCTCCAGCCCTCAGATCCGAACGCGCTGAAGCGGAGCGAGGTGCGGAGAGGACCGCACCAGGCCTCCCTGTTCGCGGAGCACCCCGCTTCGCGGGTGATTCCGATCGAGTCGATTTCGCCCGGCGCGAGGCCAGTGGCGCTGCGCCCGCGTCCCACGCCGGCCTCCAGGCCGCGGCGGACAGCGCGAAGGGGCCCTCCACCCGGACAGCAGCTTCTGGGATTCCTGGAGCCTACGCCGTCGCCCGCCGAGGCAGCTCCGGTTGAGGTGCGAGCCGCAGTCAGGTGCAACTTCTCTGTAGCCCCCATCCGCGCGCGAATGCAGGCAGCGGCGACAGACGTCGCTTTGGCGCTGGCCGCGTGGACCGTGTTCCTTACGGTGTTCTTTCTGTGCGGCGGCACGGTGGTATGGAGCCGGGCGGCGATGGCGATCTGGCCGCTCAGCTTCGCGCTGATCTTCCTGTTCTACAAGGTGGCGGCCTGCATCCGCGAAGTCGAAACACCGGGCATGCAGTCAGCCGGATTGCGGCTCTTGCACTTCGACGGCCGGCCGCCGGGCAAGGGGCGGAGATTGCTGCGCATCGCCTCGAGCGTGCTGAGCGCGATGCCCGTGGGCATCGGCCTGTGGTGGGCGCTGGCCGACGAAGAACACCTGACCATTTACGACCACATGTCTTCGACGTTCTCGACGCCGGCCAGGGAGCGCAGGTAGACCCGGCGGCGCCTTGCTGGACAAGGCGCGAGTCTTGTCCCACGATGAAAACATGCGCATTCATTTTGATGACACGAATCTGCTCGCCGGCATGGTGGGAGAGTCGAATGGCCTGAGGCCGGTCGAGATCCGGCAATACGCAGGGCGCGCGCTCGACGCGCTGCGCTCGTTCCGCAGAGCATTCGACGCCGGCACGTACGGCTTCCCGGGATTGCCGTTCGACACAGTGCTCGCCAGGGAGATCCTTGACTTCGCGGACGAAGTGAAGGGTTCCTATGATTCCGTCTGCCTGGTAGGCATCGGCGGAAGCGCTCTCGGCGCCTGGGCGGTGGACTGCGCCATCCGAGGGCCACATCCAGTGCAGGGCGCGCACTCGACTGCGCACCCGCGGCTGGTCATCCTGGACAACGTCGATCCTACGCTCGTCCAAGCCGCCCTCGATTCGATGAATCCGAAGAAAACACTGGCATTGGTGATCGCCAAATCCGGCGGGACGGCGGAAACAGTGGCGACGTTCCTGATTATTCGCGACTGGTTGCAGCGAAAGCTGGGGCGCAGGGCCGGTGGGCGCATCGTCGCCGTGACCTCGGAGAACAGGGGAGAGTTGTCAGAGTTGGCCGCGCGGGAAGAATACCGGACGTTCCCGATCCCACTCAACGTCGGCGGGCGCTTCAGCGTTCTGTCGGCGGTGGGGCTGCTGCCAGCGGCGCTGGTGGGCGTGGACATCCGCAAGCTGCTGAAGGGCGCGGCGGCGATGACGAGATACTGCTGGGAGGCGGACCTCGAAAAGAACCCGGGGCTGCGCGCCGCCCTGTTCCATTACCTGATCTGGACGCTGCGGAAGAAACCGATCCAGGTGGCGTTCCCGTATTCCAATCGTTTGTGGGGGCTGGCGTTCTGGTTCCGGCAGCTTTGGGCCGAGTCGCTCGGCAAGGCACGCAGCCGCGGCGGCGATCTGATTCACGTCGGCCAGACGCCGGTGGCGGCGCTCGGCACCACGGACCAGCACTCGCAGGTGCAGCTTTACATGGAAGGGCCGAACGACAAGGTGTTCACCTTCTGGGCGGTGCGCAACCTCGGCGTCGCGGGCAAGATCCCAAAGGCAAAGCTCGGCCTGGAAGCCTTCGACGCGCTCGGCGGCCGGTCGCTCGAGGAATTGATCGAGGCCGAGCGCGTCTCGACCGCCGCTGCGCTCACCGAGAACGGCCGGCCGAACTGCACGTTCACGCTGGACCGGGTGGACGAGGAGCACCTCGGTGCCTTCTTCCAGTTGATGGAATTCGAGACCGCGTTCATGGGCGAGTTGCTGAACATCAACGCCTTCGACCAGGAGGGCGTTGAACTCGGCAAGCGCTTCACCTTCGGCCTGATGGGCCGCAAGGGCTACGAGGCCTACCGGGAGAAGTTCGCAGCGTACGAGAAGAAGCGGAGGGCGGCAGCGCGGTTCTAGCGCAGGACACGGGCCGGGAGCAGGAACAGAGCCTTGATGAACTCCAGCACCCCCGTTACCACCACGCCGATGAGCCGGAATGGCAGCAGTAGAAGCCAGACGAGCGGATAGAGAACGAGCGCCAGAATCGCCACCGGCCAGCACAGCACCAGCAGGATACAGAACAGCAGGAACTTCACGAGCACACTTGCCTCCCTCTTGAGAATAGAACGCAGCGCGCGCCGGCAGGTTCCACGAATCGGACAATCGGCTGGACCGCGCGCGGGCGAAATCGGGGATTACGTAGCCTGTCACCGGTTGTCACCGGCTTCAGGCGTGGCTGATGTAGTCCATCCGGCCGCCGTCCACGGTGATGGTTTGGGCCGTAATGAAGCCGGCTTCTTCGGAAACGAGGAAGGCAACGGCGGCGGCGACGTCCTCCGGCGTCCCGGTGCGGCGCACCATGGCGCGGGCAGCCATGTGGGCGAGGTGCTTGTCGAGTTCCTCCGGATCCCGGCCCTTAGTGGCCATCTCGGTGACGATGTAGCCGGGAGCTACGGCGTTCACCGTGATGCCGTAAGGACCAAGATCCATCGCCCAGCGGCGCGTGAGAATGGCGACCTCCGCCTTAGTGGCGGCATAGAAGGTTGTTCCCGGCAGGGCAGTGCCGTGAGCCGCGACGGAAGTGAGGTTGAGGATGCGGCCCCAGCGGCGCGCCTTCATTCCCTCGACTGCCTCCTGCGTGACGGTGATGAGAGCGTCCACGTTTGTGCGGCGCATGCGCTCGAGCGCCGCGTGCTGGTACTCGCTCAAGTCTCCACGCTCGTACACGCCGGCGTTGTTCACGAGGATGTCGATGGGCCCGAGCTCGCCGGAGAGCATCTTAATCATGGACGCCACTTGCCAGCCGTCGGTAATGTCGGCCTCCACGGCGAGCGCCTTGCCGCCGGCGGCGCGAATCGCGGCAGCCACCGCTTCAGCCTCCGCACGCCTCTCGCGGTAGTTCACGGCGATCGCGATGCCGTCGCGCGCTAGTCGCCGGCAGATCGCGGCGCCAATACCACGGGAGCCGCCCGTTACAAGAGCAGTACGGAGGCAGTTGGACATTGCACGGACGATTCTCGCACAAGCGCTGCGCGGGAAGCTCGGGAGTGCGTGGGTAAATTCACGCAGAGAATCAGAATCGAAAGTCCGAAATGAAGCGCGTTTTCACCCACGCGGGCGCATGATCGGCTCCTATCTCAAGATGCTTCAACAACTTGCCTTTGGCAAAGAAGATGCGCTTGTTCATGGGCAAACCAGTCCTCTGCTGGTCACGGCCATGGCCACAACCCAAGCTGAACCAGGCACGAAACTTGTCATCGAAGTTGAGGCGATCACCGAGTTGATTTCCCGTCTCCGCGGGCAAGGCTACGAGGTGATCGGCCCCACGCGCCGCGACGGCGCCATTGTTTACGACAGCGTGCAGAAAGTCGAGGACCTGCCCGCCGGGTGGACGGACGAGCAAGCGCCGGGGAAGTACCGGCTGAAGAACAACGAAGACGGCGCGTTGTTCGGCTACACGCTCGGAGCGCAAGGTTGGAAGCGGTTCCTCCATCCGCCGGAAGTCAAGCTGTTCCGGGTCGAGAACGACAGTGACGGTTTCCGGATCGTGGAGAGCGCGTCGGCGCAGCCTCCGCCGAAGTACGCGTTCCTGGGCGTGCGGGCGTGCGAGCTGGCGGCGATCGCGCTCCAGGACCGGGTCCTCACGGCGGACTGGTACGCGGATCCCGTCTACGCCGGCCGCCGGCGCAATCTGTTCATCGTGGCGGTCCAATGCACACGAGCTTCGGCGAACTGTTTCTGCACGTCGATGGGCACGGGACCCCAGGTCAAGACGGGATGCGACATCCTGCTGACGGAGATCGCCGGCGACGGCCGCCGCTTCCTCGTGGCAGCCGCGGGCACGCGGGCCGGCGCCGGGGTGCTGGCGGATATCGGAGCGAAGAAGGCACCGGCCGAGGCGGTGAAGCAGGCGGACAGGGCGGTGGAAGGCGCCGCGGCGATGATCACGAAGCGCCTGGAGGTGAGCGGCGTGCGCGAGCTGCTCTACGAGCAGTTCGAGAGCGCACGTTGGGACGACGTGGCGCGGCGGTGCCTCACCTGCGGCAACTGCACCATGGTCTGCCCGACCTGTTTCTGTGTGACGGTAGACGACGCGAGCGATTTCAGCGGCCAGAGCGCGGAGCGCTGGCGGCGTTGGGATTCGTGCTTCACGCAGAGCTTCAGTTACATCCATGGCGGCAGCGTACGGCTGTCCCCGAAATCGCGGTACCGGCAGTGGCTGACGCACAAGCTGGCGGCCTGGCAGGACCAGTTCGGCAGCCCGGGTTGCGTCGGTTGCGGGCGCTGCATCACCTGGTGTCCCGCGGGGATCGATATTACAGAAGAGGTAGCGGCAATTCGCGACGGCGCGCAGGCGGCCGCCGCAAGGGAGTAGGTCGATGGAGAACGTGAATTTGCTGGAGATTCTTCAGAAGCATCCTTTCGTGCAAGGGTTCCAGCCCAAGCACATCGAGAAGCTCGCCGCGCTCGGCCACGAACTGAAGCTCGAGCGGGACCGGATCATTTTCCGGGAAGGCGACGAGTCCAGTTTCTTCTACCTGATTGTGACCGGGAAGGTGGCCCTCGAGGTGACCGCGCTCGGCCGGACGCTGCGGGTGCAGACGCTGGGCGATGGCGAAGAACTGGGCTGGTCGAGCGTGCTGGCGAGCGAGGGGAAACATTTCCAGGCGCGGGCGCTTGGCGCCGTGAGGGCGATTGTCTTTGACGGCGCGCGGCTGAGGGAGGCCTGCGAGGAGGACCACACGTTCGGCTACGAGATGATGAAGCGGCTGCTCGGGGTAGTGGCGGAGCGGCTTCAGGCGACGCGGATTCAGTTGCTCGACATGTACTCCCCGGCAGGGGCAAAGCCATGAACGGTGGCGCCATCCTCACTGAAGCGGACGCGGGAGCAGCGTTGCCGCCAGGACCCTCGGCGGACGTGATGCTGCCGGCGCCCTGCAAGGTGGCTCAGGTCGACAAGGAAACGCACGACACCTTCACGCTGTGCCTGGAGGCGAAAGGCGGGGACGGCTCGCCGCTGTTCGCGCCAGGGCAGTTCAGCATGCTGTACGCGCCGGGCGTGGGCGAACTGCCGATTTCAATCAGCGGCGACCCGGGGGAGCCGGGCCGGCTCGTCTACACGATTCGCAGCGTGGGCAAGGCGACCCACGCACTGGTCACAAAAAGCGTAGGAGACACGGTCGGCGTGCGCGGCCCGTTCGGCACGAGCTGGCCGATGACCGAAGGCCGCGGCAAGGACGTGCTGATCGTGGCGGGCGGCATCGGGTTGGCGCCGCTGCGGCCGGCCATCTACCACATCCTGCGGCACCGGGGAGACTACCGCCGCCTGACGGTGCTCTACGGTGCGCGCAGCCCGCGCGACATGCTCTACCGGAAGCAGCTCGCAGCCTGGACTTACCTGCCGGACACTCAGATCCTGACGACGGTGGACTACGGCGGCTTGAGCTGGCGCGGCTACGTCGGCGTGGTGACCACGCTGTTCCGCTACACGCGGCTCCAGCCGGATCGCACCATCGCTATGATCTGTGGGCCGGAAATCATGATGCGCTACGTGGTGCGGGAGCTCGAAAGCCGCGGGCTTACCGCCCGGGACATCTACCTGTCGATGGAGCGGAACATGAAGTGCGGTGTGGGCTTCTGCGGCCATTGCCAGCTCGGACCGTACTTCATCTGCAAGGACGGGCCTGTGTTCCCGTGGAAACGGATGCAAGGATGGATGGGCAAGTATGAGCTCTAACGGGAAACGCCGGCCGAAGATCGCAGTCTTCAAGTTCGCCTCGTGCGACGGCTGCCAGTTGAGCCTGCTCGACGCCGAGGACGAACTGCTGAGCGTCGCGGGCGCGGTGGACATCGTCTATTTCCCCGAGGCGACGCGCACGATGCTGAAGGGGCCGTACGACATCGGGCTGGTGGAAGGGTCGATCACCACGCACCATGACGCCGAGCGCATCCAGCAAGTGAGGCGGCAGTGCCACACGCTGGCGACCATTGGCGCGTGCGCCACCGCCGGCGGCATCCAGGCCCTGCGGAACTGGAGGGACGTCAACGAGTTCGTGCGATACGTCTACGCGTCGCCGGACTACATCAGCACGCTGAAGATGTCCACGCCGATTGCCGAGCACGTGCCGGTGGAATTCGAGCTGCGCGGCTGTCCGATCAACAAGCGGCAGTTGCTCGAACTGTTATCGGCTGCGCTGGCGGGCCGTAAACCGGCGATCCCGACCTACAGCGTGTGCCTGGAGTGCAAGCGCAAGGCGAACGTGTGCGTGGCGGTGGCCGGCGGAACGCCGTGCCTGGGCCCGGTAACGCAGGCCGGCTGCGGCGCGCTTTGTCCGGCCTTTGGACGGGGCTGCTACGGCTGCTTCGGCCCGATGGAAAGCCCGAACACGGCCTCGCTGAGCGAGCAATTTCGCCTGCTGGGCCAGTCCGACCAGCAGATCGAGCGCGCCTATCGCGGCTTCAACGCGTGGGCGTGGCAGTTCCGCCAGGCCAGCGAGCGAAGGGAGCAGCCATGAGAACCGTGGGCACTCTCAAGGGAGTCACCAACATCAAGGTGGACATGCTCGCCCGCGTCGAGGGCGAGGGAGGGCTGCACATCAAGATCAAGGGCGGCCGCGTCGCGGACGTGAAGCTCAAGATCTTCGAGCCGCCGCGCATGTTCGAGGCATTCCTTCGGGGCCGCCATTACACCGAGGTGCCGGACATCACCGCGCGGATCTGCGGCATCTGCCCGATCGCCTACCAGATGAGCGCGGTGCACGCCATCGAGCGTGCGCTGGGGATCACTGTCGATCCGCAGGCGCGGCTGCTGCGGCGGCTGTTCTATTGCGGCGAGTGGATCGAGAGCCATGCGTTGCACGTCTACATGCTTCACGCCCCGGACTTCCTCGGCTATCAGGACGTCATCGAAATGGCCCGGGACCACAAGCCGGCCGTGGAGCAGGCGCTGCGGCTCAAGAAGATCGGCAACCACCTTGTCTCGGCCATGGGCGGGCGCGAGATCCATCCGGTCTCGGCGGCGGTAGGCGGCTTCCACCGCGCCCCCGCCAGGCGGGAGCTCAAGGCGCTGGTCGAGGATTTGAAGTGGGCGCGCGACGCCTCGATCGCGACGGCGAGGCTGGTGGCGGGCTTCGAGTTTCCAGACTTCGAGCAGGACTACGAGTTCGTGTCGCTGTCGCATCCGGACGAGTACCCGCTCAACGAGGGGCGGCTGATCTCCAGCAAGGGTCTCGACATTGATGTTGCTGACTACGAGGATCACTTCGTCGAGCAGCACGTGAAGCACTCCAACTCGCTCCACTCGGTGCTGCGGGCGCGCGGGTCCTACCTCGTGGGCCCGCTGGCGCGCTTCAACCTGAACTACGACAAGCTGCCGGACGTGGCCCGGCAGGCCGCTTCCGATTGCAGGCTGAGCGTGCCGTGCCGCAACCAGTTCAAGAGCATCGTGGCGCGGGCCGTCGAGTTGGTCTTCGCCTGCGACGAAGCGCTGCGCCTGATCGAGATCTACGAGCCGCCGGAGGCGCCGAAGGTGGAGGTGGAGCCGCAGGCCGCCACCGGACAGGCGGCGACGGAAGCGCCTCGGGGAACGCTTTACCACCGGTACAGCTTGGATGATCACGGCACGGTGACGGCGGCGAAGATCGTGCCGCCGACGTCGCAGAACCAGAAGCGGATCGAGGAGGACCTGTGGCGGTTCGTGCCACAGGTGCTGGATCTCCCGGAAGAGGAACTGACATGGAAGTGCGAGCAAGCGGTACGCAACTACGACCCGTGCATCTCCTGTGCGACGCACTTCCTGCGGGTGAAACTCGAGAGGGACTAAGATGAACCGCGGAGGCGCGGAGGACGCGAGAGATGTTGCCAGCGCGGCACGGCCTCGGCGCCTCGGCGGTGAAATGAAGAAGGATTCATCGAAATGAAGAAACTGAAGAAACCCGGGGCCGAGGCGGAGTCCGGCATTCTGCACGAGAGCAGGAGGCAGCCGCTGGATGTCTTCTTCGCTCCTTCCAGCGTCGCGGTGATCGGCGCCACCGAGACGCCGAACAGCG
>CAYZJD010000044.1:15495-18404 GCA_964478455.1 uncultured Solibacteraceae bacterium
GTGTTGTGGAACCTCATCAGCACGCCGTTCGGCGGAGCCGTGTTCCCGGTGAACCCGAAGCGGTCGAGCGTGCTGGGGATCAAGGCGTATCCAAGGATCTCGGCGGTGCCGGAGCAGCCGGACCTCGCGGTGGTGGTGGTGCCGGCGGCGGCGGTGCCCGGGGTGATCCGGGAGTGCGTCGAGGCAGGCGTGCCGGCGGCCATCGTTATCTCCGCAGGCTTCAAGGAGCTCGGACCCCAAGGGGCCGAGTACGAGCGGCAGCTTCTGGAGGAAGCCCGCAAGGGCCAAATGCGGATCATCGGCCCGAACTGCCTCGGCTTGATGAGTCCTCCCACCGGGCTGAACGCGACCTTCGCCCGCGGGATGGCGCGCCCCGGCAGCGTGGGTTTCATCAGCCAGAGCGGCGCCTTGTGCACGGCGGTGCTCGACTGGAGCTTCCGCGAAATGGTCGGCTTCAGCGCGTTCGTGTCGATCGGATCCATGGTGGACGTGGGCTGGGGAGACCTGATCAACTACCTTGGCGACGACCCGCGGACACGCAGCATCCTGATTTACATGGAGTCGATCGGCGACGCGCGATCGTTCCTGTCGGCGGCGCGCGAGGTGGCGCTGGCGAAGCCGATCATCGTGATCAAAGCGGGACGCACGGTGGCCGGCGGCAAAGCGGCCGCTTCGCATACCGGCTCGCTGACGGGCAGCGACGACGTGCTGGACGCGGCCTTCCGGCGCAGCGGCGTCCTCCGCGTGAGCAACATTTCGGACCTGTTCTACATGGCCGAGGTGCTGGCCAAGCAGCCCCGTCCAAAGGGTCCGCGGCTGACCATTCTGACCAACGCCGGCGGTCCGGCGGTGCTGGCCACCGACGCGCTGATCACCAGCGGCGGCGAACTGGCGGAAATCTCGCCGGAGACCTTCGAGGAGCTGAGCAGGATCCTGCCGATCCACTGGAGCCGGAACAATCCCATCGACATCCTCGGAGACGCGGGACCGGACCGCTACGCCAAGGCGCTCGAGATCGCGGCGAAGGACCCGAAAAGCGACGGTCTGCTGGTGGTGTTGACACCGCAGGATATGACTGATCCCACCCAGACCGCCGAGCAACTGAAGCCTTACGCCAATCTCGGCGACAAACCGGTGCTGGCGAGCTGGATGGGCGGCCCGGAGGTGGCCGCCGGCGAGCGCATTCTGAACGCAGCCGGTATCCCGACTTTTCCCTATCCCGACACCGCCGCCCGCATGTTCCAATACATGTGGTCGTACAGTGACAACCTGCGCGGCTTATATGAGACGCCAGAGTTCGGCGCAGGGGCGCCGGCGGCCGACGCGGCCCCAAAGGCCGAGAAGATCATCCAGGCCGCTCGCCAGGCGGGGCGCACTATCCTCACCGAATTCGAATCAAAGGAAGTACTGCAAGCGTACGGCATCCCGACGGTGGAAACACAAATCGCGCGTACGGAGGACGAGGCGGCCGAGGCGGCGGACGGGATCGGCTACCCGGTGGTCGTCAAGCTGTTCTCGGAGACGATCACGCACAAGACCGACGTCGGCGGCGTGCAGTTGAACCTGAAGGACTCGAGCGCGGTGCGGGCCGCCTGGCGCAGCATTCAGTCCTCGGTCGCGGCCAAAGCTGGAGCCGAGCATTTTCTCGGCGTCACGGTGCAGCCGATGATCAAGCTGGACGGCTATGAGATCATCCTGGGCAGCAGTCTCGACCCGCAATTCGGTCCGGTGGTGTTGTTCGGGCTTGGCGGGCAGCTTGTCGAAGTCTTCAAGGACCGGGCGCTGGCCTTGCCGCCGTTGAACACGACACTGGCCCGGCGTATGATGGAGCGGACGAAAATCTACACGGCGCTTCAGGGGGTTCGTGGCCGCAAGCCGGTGGACCTGGCGGCGCTCGAGCAAATCCTGGTGGCTTTCAGCCGTTTGGTGGTGGAGCAGCGCTGGGTGCAGGAAATCGATATCAATCCGATGCTGGCGTCCCCGGACCGGTTGATTGCGCTGGACGCGCGCGTGGTGGTCCAGCCGGCCGCGGTCGAGGAGAAGGATCTGCCGAAGCTGCCGATCCGGCCGTATCCCACCCAATATATGAGCCGCTTCGCGATGAAAGACGGCACGGACGTGCTGATCCGTCCGATCCGGCCGGAGGACGAGCCGCTGATCGTGAAGTTCCACGAAACGCTGTCCGAGCGCACGGTCTATCTTCGCTACCTGCACATGATGAAGCTCAGCCAGCGGGTGGCGCACGACCGGCTGGTGAGGATCTGCTTCATCGACTACGACCGCGAGACGGCGCTGGTGGCCGAGCACAAAGATCCGCGGAGCGGCGAGCCGCGGATCGTCGCGGTCGGCCGCTTGCGGAAGCTGCATGGCACAAACGAAGCGGAGTTCGCGGTGCTGGTTTCCGACGAATACCAGGGCCGCGGGCTCGGCATGGAACTGGGGAAGCGGCTGATCGAAGTAGGGCGCGCGGAGAAGCTCGGCCGCATCGTCGGTGACGTGCTTCCGGACAACGTCAACATGATCCGCGTATGCCGGAAGCTGGGCTTCCAGCTAAGCGGCTCCGTGGACGACCCCGTCTTGAAGGCGGAACTGGAGTTCTGATGTCTAGAGATGCAAGCAGGTTGAAGGACCTTCTCATCATCGCCTGCGGCAATGCTGACCGCGGCGACGACGCCGCTGGCCTCCTCGTCGGCCGCCGGCTGCGTGAGTTGGGCATCGACGTGTGCGAGCAAACCGGCGAGGCGGTGGAGCTAATGGAGAGCTGGCGCGACGCCGGCCTCGACTGCGAGGTGATCCTCATCGACGCCGTCGTCACCGGCGCGAGGCCGGGAACGGTCCGCGTGTGGGACGCGCGCGAGGCGCCCGTCGTCGGCGATTTCCTGCGCTGTTCCACCCACGCCTTCGGCGTG
>CAYZJD010000045.1:0-4001 GCA_964478455.1 uncultured Solibacteraceae bacterium
CGAAGAACACCGTCAGGAAGATGTTGAACATGCCCTTCTGCGCGTACTGCGTGCAAATGGCTACCACGCGCTTGGAGTCCTTCACCGACGCTTTCGTCGTTCCTTCGAGCTTGATGTTCGCCTTGATGAACTCGACCGCGCGATAAGCGCCGGTCGAGACGGCCTGCGTGCTGGCGCCGGTGAACCAGTAGATCATGGCGCCGCCCGTGATCAAGCCGAGCAGAAACGGCGCGTGCAGCATCGAAAGCTTCTCGAGGTTTTGGGTGAGGCCATGCGTCAGCGCGACGATGGTGGCGAAGATCATCGTCGTGGCGCCGACCACGGCGGTCCCGATCAGCACCGGCTTCGAGGTCGCCTTAAAGGTATTGCCGGCGCCGTCGTTCTCCTCCAGGTTGTCCTTCGATCTTTCGAAGTTAGGCGTGAAGCCGAACTCCTGGTGGATCTCCGCCTTGATGTTCGGCAACTGCTCGATGGTGGAGAGCTCGTAGATGGACTGCGCGTTGTCCGTCACCGGACCGTAACTGTCCACGGCGATCGTCACCGGCCCCATGCCCAGGAAGCCGAACGCGACCAGGCCGAAGGCAAACACCGCCGGCGCGACCATGAGGCTGCCAAGGCCCGTCGTGCTGACGGCGAAGGCGATGCTCATCAGCAGCAGCACCGCAATGCCCAGCCAGTAGGAGCTGAAATTACCGGCCACGAAGCCCGAGAGGATGTTGAGCGAAGCGCCGCCCTCGCGGGAGGAGGTGACAATCTCCCGCACGTGGCGCGACTTGGTCGAGGTGAAGATCTTGACGAACTCCGGGATGAGGGCGCCCGCCAGGGTGCCGCAACTGATCACGGTGGAGAGCTTCCACCACAGGGAGGTGTCGCCTTTGAGGTCGGGGATCATCAGCGAGCTGATGAGGTACGTCAGGGTGATCGACAGGATCGACGTCAGCCAGACGAGGGTGGTGAGCGGCTGCTCGAAGTTCATTTTGTCGGCGTGGCCGTACTTCGCCCTGGCGAGCACGCCGTTGACGAAGTAGCCGACGCCGGAAGCGATCACCATCATGACGCGCATCGAGAAGATCCAGACGAGCAACTGCACCTGGACGATCGGGTCGGCCACCGCAAGAATAATGAAGGTGATCAGCGCGACGCCGGTGACGCCGTACGTCTCGAAGCCGTCGGCCGAGGGTCCGACCGAATCGCCCGCGTTGTCGCCCGTGCAGTCCGCGATGACGCCTGGGTTGCGCGCGTCGTCTTCCTTGATCTTGAAGACGATCTTCATCAGGTCCGAGCCGATGTCGGCGATCTTGGTGAAGATGCCGCCGGCGACGCGCAGCGCGGCCGCGCCGAGGGATTCGCCGATGGCGAAGCCGATGAAGCACGGGCCGGCCAGTTCGCCGGGCACGAACAGCAGGATGAAGAGCATGATCAGCAGCTCGACCGAAATCAGCAGCATGCCGATGCTCATGCCGGCCTGCAACGGGATGTCATAACAGGGAAACGGCTTGCCGCGGAGGCTGGCAAAGGCGGTCCGGGAGTTCGCGAACGTGTTGACGCGCATCCCGAATGCCGCTACCAGGAAGCTGCCTGAGATGCCGACCAGGCTGAACAGCAGGATGATGGTCACCTTGAAGGCGGGGAAGCCTTGCAGCAACCCGAAGTAGAAGATGATGATGACGCCGATGAAGCACTCGAGCAGGAGCAGGAACTTGCCCTGCGTCGCCAGGTAGGTCTTGCAGGTCTCATAGATCAGTTCCGAGACTTCGCGCATCGCCTTGTGCACGGGCATGTCGCGCAGGCGCATGAAGATGACCAGACCGAAGACGAAGCCGAGGGCGCTGACGAGCAGGCCGACCATCAGCAGCGTGCGCCCGCCGAGGCCGAAGAGAAAGGTGGCCTGGTTGAGGTCGGGCAGAACCAGGCTTGCCTCGCCACCGCCCTGGTGTGGGGGCTGGGCAGCCACCGGGGCCGCAAGGATGGTGATGGCCAGCAGCAGAAGCATCGCCCGCAGCAGGCCGGGGAAGGCAAGCTTGCCCAATTGCCCCGATCCACCGAAGCTTGCCTGCCGCGGGGTAACGGGCAGGGCTTTAGCAGGTAACATTAGGAAGAGCCTCCTGGTTTATCGTGTATGGAACTCCCCTGCGAGATGGGCCCGCTCGCCGGGGATCGAAAGACTTGAGTATAGACGATTCCGTTTGCTTGACGGCCCAATACCGACTATATCGGACGGGAGCATCGGAATCAACTCGCCCGGGCGGCTGAGCGGCCGTGGCGGCTTTCGCTTTGAAGCGTTGCGTAGCCCGAAGCGCTGGCCCCACCGGTCCCTTGCTTTCATGGGGGAGAGCCGTTCGGCCCTTCTGCTGGAGAGCAGCGTGAGACGTGGAAGTGGAGCACCTTCCCGGACCGCGTGGCGGAGGGGGCTCTTCGCTCGACGCGCAGAACCTGAGATTCCCTCCACATGCGGCCCATCATCCGGTTGACGATCGATCCCTCGCCGAGCGCGCCGAGAAAGGCGTCGATCAGGCGCTGGTCCTCAAGAGGCCCCAGATCTGGATTCACGACCAGAAGCACGTTTGCCCTGCCATCCGGCGTCTCGTCTTCGCAGATCTGGTAATCGGTCGGAGCGCCGCCGAACTTTCCGAGAAGAACCTCGTCGAGGACACGCACGACGTCGTCGGTCAAAAACGTCACTCCACCCCCGGTGAGCTTCTCGTAACTCCGGATGTTGTACAGCCGTGTCCTCCAGCCCAGCCTTTCGAGCGGGCAGCCGCACGTCTCCCGCGTGTCATGGACGACAGTGGCCGAGTCGCCCATGGAGACATTGATCAGGGTGAAGGGCGAGAACGGATGTAAGGCCGTGATCAGGATCGAGTCCGGGCGGAGGCCGGCCAGGGAGCCGGCCTGGTCTCCGGCGAGAATCAAAGCGTGCTGGTCGTGAAGCAGATGAACCTCGTCGGCATGCCGCGAGGCCAGGCAGCCGTATCCGATGGGCCCGCATTCGATCGAACCGTAACGGGGCAGGGCCTGCGCGCCCGCAGCGCGAATCGTCGCGAGGCGCGCCTCGGTGATCGGCTCCCCACCGATCGTGAAGCGTGCGCCGGCGATATGCCGGCCGGCCGCGCGCGACGCGCGGCACAGGGCGACGGCCGAACTGGGAAACGTAAAGACGTGGGGCACGCCTCCGGCTTCGAGCGTACCGGTGATCCAGTCCAGCACCGGGCGGGGATCGGTCAGCGGGGCGTGGACGGGCAGGGGCAGCGGGCACCCGGCAATCGTGCTGGACCAGCGCATCGCGGTGGTGTTCCAGCGAAACACGGGATGAAGGTCGCTCGAGTTCGGGTCGACCTGACTGAACCAGGCGCAAGGCCGCGGGACGAGCGCTCCGTACTTGGCCAGGCGGAAACGGGCTCCTGCGCCCGGAACCTCCCAAACGGCTTTCGCCCAATTCAGCCCGCCCCAGGACTCCAGGTACAACGCGCATTCCGAAGCGCACGCGCGCACGAAACGGAGATCGATCATGACCGGCGTGCCTTGGCTCCGGCTGCCGCCGCTGGCCACCAGGATGTGCGGCGCCATCCGCGGGTTCTGGAGTTCCCGCGGAGCGACGGGCAGCGAGAAGGGGCCACGCTCGATGGGTTTTCGTCCCTTAAACTCGTCGACCGTCAGGTAAACACCGTGGCGCAGAAGCACACCCAGGGCGCCTTCAACACCGCCGTCTTTGACGAGACGCTCAAGGTCTGGATACTCGAAGCCTGCCCGCCGGAGCAGGGCGCGATAAGGGCTGGCGGGGCGGCGTTCATCCGGCTGTCGGAACACCTCGGCCCGAACCTTGTCCAGAAACAGCGCCTCACGTCTGACAAGGCGCGATTGAAGCGAGACGGCGGCCTCACGCGGGTTGACCGGCGTCCAGAGATGAAACGGCAGGCGAAGGAAAAAGCGCGCCGCCATGAGGGCGTTGGTTGCGTTGAACGGATCCTCAGCGGGGGTCCGGTTTGAAGGCATAGCGTCGC
>CAYZJD010000045.1:4101-14297 GCA_964478455.1 uncultured Solibacteraceae bacterium
GCGCGCGCGGCCGCCTCGAGGCTGCTGCGGGACTTGGCGAACGCGGGCGGGTCGAGGACAACGGTTGAGAAACGGCGCCCGGAAGCTGCGTGGCCGGCGAGCAACTCGAAAACGTCAGCTTCACGGAACTCGACGTTGGCAATGCCGTTGGCCTTGCGGTTCTCCTCGGCGAGGGCGAGCGCGGCGGCTGAGCTGTCCACCGCTTCCACCGACTCGCAGCGGGCGGCCATATGCAGGGCGAAGCCGCCGGTGAAAGTGAAGCAGTCCAGGGCGCGCCCGCGGGCATAACGGGCGGCAGCGAGGTAGTTCTCGCGCTGATCGAGAAAGATGCCGGTCTTCTGGCCGCGCAGGAGATCGGCGTGGAAGGTCAGCCCGTTGAGGTGAACAGTCACCCGGTCCGGAATGTCGCCCGCCAGGGTCTTCGTTTCCAGGGGGAGCCCTTCCTTTCGCCTTACTGGCACGTCGTTCCGCGCCGCAATGCCTGCCGGGGAGAACAGTGCCTGGAGACACGAGACGATCTCGGGAAGCAGCCGGTCCATGCCCTGGTCGAGGGCCTGCACGACGAGATAATCGCCGTAACGGTCGACGATCAGGCCCGGCAGGCCGTCGGCCTCGCTGTAAACCAGGCGATAGGCATCGGTGCCGGAGACGACCCTTTGCCGAAAAGCCGCAGCCGCCTCGATGCGGCGGGCCAGAAAATCCCGGTCGACCGGCTCGGCGCGGCTGCTCAACAGGCGCAATGTGATCTGGGATGAGGCCGAGTAGTGCGCGGTGCCCAGAAGGCGGCCCTGCGGATCCCGGACCGTTACGGCGTCACCGGGAGCGGCAATGCCCCGGTCCAGGATGTCGCTCGAGAAGATCCACGGGTGACCGGAAGCGATGCGGGCGGCCCCTTTGCGGGAGACGAGGACCAAGGGAATCGGGCGATTGAGACATCGGGTCATCGGGCGATTGGGCGACCCGGCAACTTGCCGATCGCGCAACGAGTCAGTGGGCGAAGCGCTCCAGTCGGGCGATGCGCTGGTCGGTGGAGGGATGGGTGGAGAACAGCCGCATCAGCGCCTGACCGGAGAACGGCTTGATGATGAACATGTGGGCGGTGGCTGGGGAGGCGTCCATCGGGATGCGTTTGGACCAGGCCTCGAGCTTGCGCAGGGCGCTGATCAGCCCATGGGGCGAGCCGGTGTAGCGGGCGCCAGCGGCATCGGCGCCGTACTCGCGGGTGCGGGAGATCGCCATCTGGATGAGCAGCGCCGCGATGGGCGCCAGGAACAGCATGAAGACCATGGCCAGCGGGTTGCTTCCGTGTTCCTCGTCGTCGCGGGAGCCGCCGAAGAAGAACGTCATGCGGGCGAGCATGGTGATGGCGGCGGCGATGGTGGCGGCAATGGAACTGACCAAGATGTCCCGGTTTTTGACGTGCCCGAGCTCGTGGGCGATGACGCCTTCCAGTTCGCGGTCGTCCATCAGCCTGAGCAGCCCGACGGTGACCGCGACCGAGGCGTGCGACGGGTTGCGCCCGGTGGCGAAGGCGTTGGGGGATTCCTCGGGGATCGCCCAGAGCCGCGGCATCGGGATGCCCATGCGGCTGGTGAGATTCTGGACCATCGGGCCGACGCGCCACCAGATCTCGCGGTTCTCCGTCTCGCTGACGCGCTGGGCGGAGTACATGCTGAGGGCGATCTTGTCGGAGAAGAAGTAGCTGATGAAGTTCATCAGGATCGCCATCATCAGGCCCAGGTAGAGGCCCTGCCTGCCGGCGATGGCCTCGCCTCCGACGAGCAGCAGCGCGCTGAGCGCGCCGAGTAGCAGGACCGTTTTGACTCCGTTCATTTTGGTTGACACCTCGCTTGCTTCTTTATTCTTGCACAGCGGCGCCGCCCGGCCGGGGCCAAGAAACAGCTCGCGGGGCGCGACCAGGCCGCACCCCGCGTACACGTTCTCAGCGAGCGTCAGTCTCAGTGAACCTGGACCTTGACGGTGCGCGGCTTGGCGATTTCCTTCTTGGGCAGGGTGACCGTCAGCACACCCGCCTTGTAGTCGGCGGAGACCTTGTCGGCTTCCACGGTGTCGGGCAGGCTGAAGTAGCGGGCGAAGGAGCCGTAGCTGCGCTCGATGCGGTGGTGGCCCTTGCCCTTTTCTTCCTGCTCGAACTTGCGCTCGCCCTTGAGGGTCAGCGTGCCGTTCTCGATCGAGATGTCGATGTCCTTCATGTCCACCTCGGGCAGGTCGGCCTTGAGCACCAGTTCGTTCTCGGTCTCGAAGATGTCGACGGCAGGGGTCCAGGGCCGCTGGGAGCGGGGCTCGCTGAGCAGCCGGGCGACCGTGTCCTCGAACATCCGGAAGGGATGGCGAAAGTCGGGCCAATCCTGGAAGGGGTCATATTTGGTGATTGCCATGTGGTGTCCTCCTTTTGCAGATCTCACCCATCTACGAGCATAAAATATTAGCCTTTCCTTGTCAACTCCTGTCGGAGGAACATATTTCCTTTCTCATCAATAGGTTTGGATTGGGACGCGGACCATTCCCGCGGAAACCCTCGTGGCTGTCCTACAACGTGACCTCCGTCGTGCCGCAAGCCCAAGAAAAGCAAAGGGCCGGGCGGGCCCGGCCCCTCAGCAAACAGGATGAGAAAAGGTCAGGCCTTCCCGGGTTCCTCCCCAGGCTCACGACCTTCCTGCATGGCTTTGAGCCGTTCTTCCTTGCGCTTGGCGCGCTCGGCCGCCCGCTTGACCAGCTCGGAGCCCACCAGTTCGAGCATGGCCTGCTCCGCGCCGTCTCCCTTGCGCCAGCCGAGCTTGACAATCCGGGTGTAGCCGCCGTTGCGGGGACCGAAGCGGGCGCCCAGCTTGTCGAACAACTTCTTGACCGCCGCCGGCGTTTCCAGAAACGCCGCCGCCTGCCGGCGCGTGTGCAAGGTATCCCGCTTGGCGAGGGTGATCATCCTGTCCACCAGCGGCTTGGCTGCCTTGGCCTTCGGCACGGTGGTGATCACGCGCTCCTGCTCGATCACGCTCGTCACCAAGCCGCGCAACAGCGCCTTGCGGGCGCTGGGATCGCGCCGCAGCTTGTATCCGCTTCGCTTGTGTCTCATCGTTCTTCTCCCCTACTCTCCGGCGGGCAACTCTTCCTCCGGCTCGCCGGCGGGCAGAGCCTCCTTCGGCGCGGCGATGGCGGTCGGGACCATGATCAGCCGGCCCTGGCTGTCGAACTTCATGCCGAAGGACAGGCCGAGTCCGGTGAGGATTTCCTTGATCTCGCTCAGCGATTTCCGGCCGAAGTTCTTCGTCCGCAGCATCTCCGCTTCCGTCTTCTGCACCAGGTCGCGGATAGTGGTGATGTTGGCGTTCTTGAGACAGTTGTAAGAGCGGACGCTCAGCTCGAGTTCCTCGACCGAACGGTCGAGCACTTCATTCATCTGGCTGAGGGCGCGTTCGGCCGGTTCCTCGAAGGCTTCGGGCAACTCCTCGAAGTTGATGAAGATGGCCATGTGATCCTTGATCAGCTTGGCCGCCTGCCCGATGGCATCCTGAGGGGAGATCGAGCCGTTGGTCCAGACCTCGAGCGACAGCTTGTCGTAGTCGGTCATCTGCCCGAACCGGGCCGCCTCGACCGTGAAGTTAACCTTCCGCACGGGCGAGTGGACCGAGTCGATCGGGATGTAGCCCAGCGGCAGGTCCTCGTCGAAGTTGCGCTCGGCGGCGACATAGCCCCGGCTTTTCTTCAGCCGCATCTCGATGTGGAGGCGGCCGTTTTCGGAGACGGTGGCGATGTGCATATTGCGGTCGAGCACCTCGACGTCGGCGTCGGTCTCGATCTGGCCGCTGAGCACCTCGCCTGCCTCGTCAATGCGGAGGCGAGCGGTGCGCACGCCATCGCCCGTCATCTTGAACGGGACCTGCTTGAGGTTGAGGATGATGTCGGTGGCATCCTCGACCACGCCCGGAATCGGGCTGAATTCGTGGGCGACGCCCTCGATCCGCACGGCGGTGATGGCCGCCCCCTCGATGGAACTCAACAACACGCGGCGCAGGCCGTTGCCGATGGTGGTGCCGAAGCCCCGCTCGAACGGCTGCGCCATGAACATGCCGTAGCGCTCGTTCAGCGTCTCGGTGTTCGCCACCAGCCGCTTTGGTTTCTGGAAGCCTTTGAACATAATTCCTTTTCCCTCTGTCGACATCCGAATGACCGGTTCGCGCGCCCGCGGCGCGCAACACTTACTTCGAATACAACTCGACGATCAACTGCTCGTTCAACTGGATCTGCACCAGCTCGTCGCGCCTCGGCATGCCGGTGACGCGGCCCCGCAACGCATCGCGGTCCACCTCCAGCCAGTTCGGAACAGGCGCGTGGGCGGTGGCGTCACGGGCCGCCAGGATCGTCGTATTCTTCCTGCTCTTCTCGCGAACCTCCACGACATCGTTCGGCTTCACCAGGAACGACGGAATGTTCACCTTCCTGCCGTTCACCTGGATGTGGCCATGGCGGACGACCTGCCGGCTCTGCGCCCGGCTGGTGCCGAATCCCATGCGATAGACCACGTTGTCCAGGCGGCGCTCGAGCATGCCGAGCAGGTTCTCGCCGGTAATACCCTTCATCTGCGCTGCCTTCTCGAACAGGTTGCGGAACTGGCCTTCAAGCAGCCCGTAGACCCGGCGCGCCTTCTGCTTTTCGCGCAACTGGAGCCCGTAGCCGACGATCTTGGGCTTGCGGTCCTTGCCGTGCTGCCCCGGCGCGAAGTTGCGCTTTTCGATGGCGCACTTCTCGCTATGACAGCGCTCACCTTTCAGAAACAGCTTCATGCCCTCTCGCCGGCAGAGCCGGCAAACGGGACCAATGTAACGTGCCAAGTCTTCCTCCTAACCTTAATTCAGGTGCAGTTTACAGCCCGGCACGGGCCTTCTTCCTGCTTGCGCCATCGAGCCATTGTGCGATCGTTCCATCGAGCCATTGACGACGTCTGGCAGGCGTCCGATCATCCGATCCCCCGATGGCCCGATTCCTAAACTCTTCGCCGTTTGGGCGGGCGGCAGCCGTTGTGCGGGATCGGGGTGACATCCTTGATTCCTTTCACCTCGAGGCCCGCGGTCGCCAGCGCGCGGATAGCCGACTCCCGGCCCGCTCCCGGCCCGCTGACGCGCACATCCACGCTCCGCATGCCCGCCTCCCGCGCTTTGTTGGCGGCAGTGAGGGATGCCTGCTGGGCGGCAAACGGGGTCCCTTTGCGCGAGCCACGGAAGCCGAGGGAACCCGCGCTCGACCAGGCCACGATGTTCCCGGTCGGGTCGGCCACGCTGACGATGGTGTTGTTGAAGGTCGCCTGGATGTGCACGATACCCGCGGGCACAACCTTCTTCTCCTTCTTCTTGAAGACTTTCTTCTTGCCTGCTTTCGCTGGTGCTTTCGCCATGTCACCTGCGGGTTGCGGCCGGTGGAAAACGGAGACCGGCGCCTACAACCCGAAACCCCCTTTATGTCTTCGCCGTCGATCTCTTCTTGTTCGCGATGGTGCCGCGGCGCGGACCCTTGCGCGTGCGCGCGTTGGTGTGCGTCCGCTGCCCCCGGACGGGGAGGCCGCGGCGATGCCGCAAGCCCCGGTAAGCGCCCATCTCGATGAGACGCTTGACGTTCATCGAGACCTCTTTCCGCAGGTCGCCTTCGACGGCGCCTTCTTCCTCGATAATCTGCCGGATCCGGCTCACCTCTTCTTCGGTGAGATCCGACACCCGCTTGTCCGGATCCACTCCGGCCCGATACAGGATCGAGTTGGAGCGTGTCCGCCCGATCCCAAAGATGTATGTCAGCCCGATCTCGGCCCTCTTCTTGGAGGGCAGATCCACGCCGGCAATGCGCGCCATAGTTCCTCCTCTCCGCCCTATCCTTGACGCTGTTTGTGTTTCGGGTTCGTGCAGATGACCCGGACCACGCCCTTGCGGTGGATCACCTTGCACTTGTCGCAGATCTTCTTCACGCTAGCGCGTACTTTCATGTCGCTTCCGTCGCAGCCGATGGCCGCTTTCTAGCCTTTCCTCAACAACCGGATGATGCGTCCCCGCGTTCTGTCGTGCGGGGACAACTCCACCAAAACCCTGTCCTTCGGGCGGAGCCGGACGAAATTCGCCTGCTTCACCCCGGCTGCGTGGGCAATCACCTGTTGGCGGCCCTCCAGCTCGAGCCGGTACGCCGCGTTCGGGAGCAACTCCAACACCACAGCGGCCACCCTTCGTTCCTTCGCCTGCTCCGATGCCACGTCAGCCATTGCCCGGTCGCGCCCCTAAGGGCTCGTCAGCACCCATGGGCCATTACTGGTCACCGCCACGCAGTGCTCGAAGTGCGCCGAGTAGGACCCATCCTTGGTAGCCGCGGTCCATCCATCGGCCAGGACCCTGGTTTCACCCCGCCCGGCGTTCACCATCGGCTCGATCGCCAGCACCATCCCTTCCTTGAGCCGCGGGTTCTCGTTCTTGCGGTCCACGTAATTCGGAATCTGCGGCTCCTCGTGGAGCGACGTCCCGATGCCGTGGCCGACGTACTCGCGAACCACCGAAAAACCGTTGGTCACGACGTGCCGCTCGACTGCACCGCACACGTCAAATAACCGGTTCCCAGGCCGCACCTTCTGGATCGCCAGTTGCAGCGCCTCCTGGGTCACCGCCAGCAGTTGCCTGTTCCGCTCACCGACCTCACCGACCGGGACGGTTACGGCCGAATCGCCGTAGTAGCCATCCAGCTCCACCCCGGTGTCGATCGACACCACGTCGCCTTTCTTCAACAGCCGCTTCGGCGACGGCATCCCGTGGACGACTTCGTCGTTCACGGAAGTGCAAAGCACGTACGGATACCGCGCGCCGACCGCCGGCACGTAATACCCTTTGAACGCCGGGCGCGCGCCCGCGTCCTGGATCATTTTCTCCGCCACCCGCTCGAGATCGTACGTGCTGACGCCTTCGCCGACCATCCGGGCCAGCTCGCCCAGGATGCGCGAGACCAGCAGCCCGCTCCGGCGCATCTTCTCCAGCTCCGCCGCCGTCTTCCGAATGATCATGCGCATCCGATCAGCCGGCAGACGCCGGCCGACACCGCCTCCGGAGCATCGTTGTCGCCGTTGACCTCGAAGTAGTCGCGACAAGTCCGTGACAGGTAGTCGAGCAGGGGTCGCGTTTCCTGCTCGTACGCTTCCAGACGGCGCCGGATGACCGCCTCCTGGTCGTCCTGGCGGGCAATCAACGCCACGCCGTCGATGTCGCACACGCCCGCCACCCGTGGCGGGCGCGAAACCAGGTTGTAGACCGCGCCGCAGTGCGGGCACTGGCGGCGGGACGCCAGCCGGGTCACGATCAGCTCGTGGTCGATGTTCAGGTGAACAAGGACTTCGGCAATCCCTTGCTCCTCCAGCAGCTTGTGAACCGACTCCGCTTGCGCAAGCGTCCTCGGATAACCGTCCAGAATGAAGCCACGCGCGCAGTCCGGCCTCTCCAACCGCTCAGCGACGAGCCGGTTGACGATGGCGTCCGGAACGAGCTTGCCTGCCTGCATCAATTCCTGCACTTGTCCGCCCACGGCGTCCCCCGCCTGAATGTGCTCGCGGAGGATGTCACCCGTCGATATGTGCGCAAAGCCGGTCCGCGCTTCGAGCGCTTTCGCCTGCGTTCCTTTACCCGAGCCCGGCGGTCCCAGGAGGATGACCGCCACCCGGCGTCCGTTACCGGCCTGCATGCCCACACCGTCCGTCGCGGGACCTCCGCCTTTAGAACACGCTGCGGCGCCCGCGAATCCGTCCCGCCCGGGGAGTAAATCCCTCGTAATGGCGCATGATCAACTGCGCCTCGATTTGATTCACCGTGTCCATGGCGACACCGACCACGATCAGCAGCGAGGTGCCGCCGAAATAAAACGTCACCCCAAGGCCGTCCAGCAGCCACCGGGGAAAGTATGTGTCGATCCAGTTGCCCACAAGCGGCAGGTGCTGGAGCGCAATCCCGGAGATCATGATCTGCGGAATCAACGATAAAACCGATAGATAGAGTCCGCCCACCACCGTGATCTTCGTCAGGATCTTGTTCATGTACTCAGCGGTGTTCCTGCCGGGCCGGATGCCCGGGATAAAGCCGCCGTACTTCCGCATGTTGTCAGCCGCCTCGTTGGGGTTGAAGATGATCGAGACGTAAAAGAAACAAAAGAAGATAATGCCGACGACAAAGAGCACGGCATAGAGCGGCTCCCGCGTGCCGAGCGCGTTCAGCATGCCGCTCAGCCAGGGGTTGTTTTTCACCAAAGGAACCAGCGCCAGCGTCTGGGGAAAAGCCAGCACCGAGGAGGCGAAAATCACTGGGATCACTCCGCCGGCGTTGACCTTCAACGGCAGGTGCGTCTGCTGGCCGCCCATCAGCCTCCTGCCGACGACACGCTTGGCATATTGCACTGGAATGCGGCGCTCGCCCCGCTCCACCAGCACGATGAAAGCCACCACGGCGATCATCACCAGCACGATGATGATCGTCTGGAGCGCGTTCCACTGCCGGGTGACGAAGAGGTTCGTGTGAATCTCGGCGATCGCCTGGGGAAGGCCGACGACGATGCCGGCAAAGATGAGCAAAGACATCCCATTGCCGACACCGCGCTCGCTGATCTGCTCGCCCAGCCACATGATGAATGCGGTACCGGTGGTCAGCGTCAGCATGGTCATCATCATGAAGCCCCATCCGGGATTGAGAACGAAGCCGCCCTGGCTCGACTGGAGCGCCGTGGCGATGCCGAACGACTGCATCATCGACAGGCCGACGGTCAGATACCGTGTCCACTGGGTGATTTTGCGCCGCCCGAGTTCTCCCTCCTTCTGGAGTTTCTCGAGAGTCGGGATCACGACCGTGAGCAACTGAAGGATGATGGAGGCCGTGATGTACGGCATGATCCCCAGCGCGAAGATCGTCAGCCGGCGGAACATGCGGCCGGAAAACAGATCGATGAAGCCGAAGAGCGTCCCCTGGTTCTGCTCGAAGAAATCTTCGAGCTTGAGGGTGTCGATGCCCGGAGTGGGGATGTGCCCGCCGATGCGATAGACGGCCAGCAGCGCTAACGTGAACAGCACCCGCTTGCGCAGGTCCGGCACGCGGAAGATGTTCGCAACGGCTTCGAAGAACTTCCTCATACAGTTCTCGCTTTCGCGCCTAGGCGCCGGCGCCGCCGATCGTTTCCGCCCTTCCGCCGGCGGCCTGGATCTTCTCGACCGCCGACTTGGAGAACTGGTGCGCCTTGACGGCCACCTTGCGCTTCAACTCGCCGCCGCCGAGGATCTTCAGCCCGGCGCGCAACTTCTTGATCGCGCCCAGCTCCAGCAGCCGGTTGGGATCGAAGGAGTCGCCGTCCAGCTTGTCGAGGACGCCGACGTTGACCACGGCGTACTCCTTCTTGAAGATGTTGGTGAAACCGCGCTTGGGCAGGCGGCGGTGCAGCGGCATCTGGCCGCCCTCAAAACCGCGCATCCTCCGGTAGCCGCTGACGGAAAGCTGCCCCTTCTGGCCGCGCCCGGAGGTCTTGCCGCGCCCCGTTCCCATGCCACGGCCGAGACGGCGCTTGCGGTGCTGTTGCCCGGCCGGGGGTTTCAATCCACTCAGATTCATAACAGTCGCTTCCTTAGTCGATAACCGACAGCAGGTGCGGCACCTTGGCCACCATCCCGCGAAAGGCGGGTGTGTCGGGCTTTTCCACCACCTGGTTCAACTTCCGGAGGCCAAGCGCCCGGACGATTCTTTTGTGCTTCTCCGGCGTGCAGATCGGGCTGCGCACCAGCTTGATCCTGATCTTTGCTTCCGCCATAAAAATCTGTCTCTCAGCCAAAGTCTGCGCCCCTTAGATCTTGTCGGCGGCGAGCCCGCGGAGGTCGGCGACCGCGCCGCGATCGCGCAACTGCTCGAGTGCGGTGATGGTGGCCCGCACGACGTTGTGCGGGTTGCGCGAGCCGATCGACTTCGTCAGCACATTTGGAATCCCCACCGCCTGAATCACCGCGCGCACCGGACCGCCGGCAATCACGCCCGTGCCCTCCGGGGCGGGCTTCAGCAGCACCTGGCCGCTGCCGAACCTTCCCAGCACCGGATGGGCGATGGTTGTCGACAGCACGTGGACCCTGCGCAAGTTCTTCTTGGCCGCCTCGATGCCCTTCTTGATCGCTGCCGGCACTTCCCGGGCCTTACCGG
>CAYZJD010000045.1:14307-18350 GCA_964478455.1 uncultured Solibacteraceae bacterium
GGTTCCGAAGCCCACCACTTTGGCCTCCGGATCGCCCACGACGACCAGCGCCGAGAAGCTGAGATTCTTGCCGCCTTTGACCACCTTGGTCACGCGGTTGATCGAGACCACCTGCTCTTTCAAATTCAGACTCTGCGGACTGACCCGCTTCATCGCTGTGGCTGCCATGCCTAGAACTCCAATCCTGCCTCGCGCGCGGCTTCCGCCAGCGCTTTCACCCGGCCGTGGTACAGGTATCCGCCGCGGTCGAACACCACCTGGCGGATGCCCTTCTCCCTGGCCCGCTCGGCCACCAGCTTGCCGACACTCCTGGCGCCGACGACGCTGCCGCCGCCGGCCACCCGCGAGCTCTTCTCCAGCGAAGAGGCGGAAATCAGAGTGTGACCGCGAACGTCGTCGATGAGTTGCGCGTAAATGTGGTTCAGGCTGCGGAACACACACAGACGCGGCCGCTCGCCGGTGCCGCGAACGCGCTTGCGGATGCGCTCGTGAATGCGCGTCCGGCCCTGGTTGCGTGAACTCTTGCTGATCATTTTGCGCCCGCTCCCGTCTTGCCGACCTTCTTGCGCAGCACCTCGCCCGTGTAGCGGACGCCCTTGTTCTTGTAAGGATCGGGCGGGCGCAGCGCGCGAATGTTGGCCGCCACCTGCCCGACGAGCTGTTTGTCGGCGCCCGTGAGAACGATATGAGTCTGCTTGTCGATCCTGGCCTCGATGCCCGGCGGCAGCAGGAACTCGATTGGATGTGAGTAGCCGAGCGTGAAGTTGATGATGCGGCCCTTAAGGTCGGCCCGGTAGCCGATTCCGACAATGTCCAGCTCCCGGGTGAAGCCGCCGGCAACGCCCTGGATGGCGTTGGCCGCCAGCGCCCGCGTCAGCCCGTGCAAGGCGGCAAACTGGTCTCCGTCCCGGGCAACTTCGAGCCGGCCGTCCGCTTGCCGCACGCGCACGCCCGCCGGCACCGGGACAGCCAGCTTCCCCTTGGGGCCTTCCACCATCAACGTGTCGCCGATGTGCACCTTCACCCCTTTGGGGAGCTCGATCGGCTTTAAACCTACTCTAGACATGGCGCATTCCCTCGATCGCCGGCGCCGGCCGGCCGCTCGTTACCAGACCTGGCAAAGGATCTCGCCTCCGACGCCCTCCCTGTGGGCCTTCCTCCCCGTCATGACGCCGCGCGGCGTCGTCAGGATGTTAATCCCCAACCCGCCCAGCACCCGGGGGATCTCGCTGCGCCCTACATAAACCCGGCAGCCAGGCCGCGACACGCGCTCCAACTTCGAGATGACCGGCGTGTTGTCGGACGAGTACTTCAGATAAATCTTGATGGTCTTCTTCGGGCCTTCTTCCGCCAGCTTGAAGTTCGTGATGTAACCCTCTTCCTTCAGGATCCGGGCAATGTCCGTCTTCAGGCGGGAAGCCGGCACGTCCACCTTCGGGTGGCCGGCCCCCAAGGCATTCCGGATGCGAGTGAGCATATCGGAGATCGGATCCGTTATCATCCCTGTCCTCCCTTGACAGCTACCAACTGGCCTTGATCACCCCGGGGATCTCCCCAGCGAGGGCGAGTTGCCGGAAACAGATACGGCAAAGATTGAACTTCCGCATATACCCGCGCGGCCGGCCGCACCGGAAGCAGCGGTTTCTGTGCCGGATCCGCAGCTTCGGCGTCTTGGCCTGAGTGGCCTTCACCAGCTTCTGGTCCTTTGCGATTTTGGCGGTTGTAGCCATTCCTTATCCTTCCAATTCCCTCATTGGCGGAACGGCATCCCCAGATGCCGCAACAGCGCCAGCCCTTCAGCGTCCGTCTTCGCCGTGGTGGTGATCGAGACGTTCATGCCCTTGAGCTTCTCGACCTTGTTGTAGTCGATCTCCGGGAAGATCAACTGGTCGCGCAGGCCGAGCGTATAATTGCCGCGGCCGTCGAAGGACTTGGTGGATACGCCCCGGAAGTCCCGCACGCGCGGCAGGGTCACGTTCACCAGCCGGTCGAGGAACTCGTACATCCGCTCCCCGCGCAGCGTGACCGCGCAGCCGATCGACATGCCGGCGCGCAGCTTGAAGGCGGCGATCGACTTCTTGGCCTTGGTCACAATCGGCCGCTGGCCAGTGATCAGCGCGAGTTCCTGCACCGCCCCGTCCATCAGCTTCGGGGTTTGCGTCGCCTCGCCCAAGCCGATGTTCACCGAGATCTTTTCGAGCTTGGGAACCGCCATCAGGTTGCGGTAGCCGAACTCCTTGACCAGGGCCGGCACAACGTTCTTCTTGTAGTGTTCTCTGAGCCTGGCGCTCATTTTCTCGCCTCCAGGGGCGAGCCGCACTTGCGGCATACCCGCGTCCGGCGGGACTTGCCGCCGCTGGTTTCCACCTTGTGAGCGATCCGCACGGGTCCGCAGGCCGGGCAGACGATCATCAGATTGGACACCGCAATCGGGCTCTCGCGCTCGGCGATGCCGCCCTTGATCTGCCGTGCCGGGTTGCGCCGCGTGTGGCGCTTGATCATCATGACGTGCTCGACCAGCACCTTCCCCTTGCCGCGGTCCACCGCCAACACGCGCCCGGTCTTGCCCTTGTCGCGTCCGGCGATCACCTTGACGATGTCGTTCTTTCGCAGGTCGATCCTTACCGCCACCCGGGTCTGCCCCGCTGTCCGCGCCATCAAATCACCTCCGGGGCGAGCGACACGATCTTCATGAATTTCTTGTCGCGCAACTCGCGCGCCACTGGCCCGAACACGCGCGTCCCCACCGGCTCGCCCGCTTCATTGATCAGGACGGCCGCATTCGAGTCGAAACGGATATAGGTTCCGTCGCGGCGCCGCGTTTCCTTGCGCATGCGCACGATGACGCAACGCACCACCTTGCCCTTCTTGATCTGCGAATCAGGCGCCGCCTCCTTGACGCTCGCCGTCACCACGTCGCCGAGCCCGGCGCGAAGGCCGAGGTCCCCGCCGAGCGGCAGGATGCACTGCAGCTTCCGCGCGCCGCTGTTGTCGGCGACCTCCAGAATGGTCCGCATTCCGATCATGGCGTTCTCCTCGTCACTTGGGCTTGCCCGCCAGCCCCGACGACAAATCGTCCAGGCTCTCCGGCTCGACGCCCACCTGCACCGCACGCCGCACGATTTCGCCTAGCCGCCATCGCTTCAAGCGGCTCAGCGGCCGGCATTCGATGATCCGAACGGTGTCGCCGAGCCTGGCCTCGCCCTTCTCGTCGTGGGCGTAGAACTTCTTGCGCCTGGTAACGACGCGTTTGTACAGCGGATGCGAGACGCGCCGCGCGACCTCGACGACGATCGTCTTCTGCATCTTGGTCGACACCACCTGCCCCACCTTCTCGTTCTTCCGACCCTGATTCGTTTGCTCGGCCATCTTGCGTTAGCCCTCGTTGGCCGGCGCCCCCGCGGCCCGTTCCCGTTCCCGCAGCACCGTCAGCAGGCGCGCCCGGTCCTTCTTCAGCGCACGGTACTTCTTCAAGCCTTCCGCCTGACCCATGCCGAGCTGGAACCGCAGCCGGCCGATCTGCTCCTGCATGTCCCTGAGCTGTACCGTCAGCTCATTGCTGTCGATCTGTCGCAGTTTGTCTGCTTTCATCGCCGTCGCCTCACCCCGCCTGGAGGCGGGTAACGAGTCTGCACGGAACCGGCAGCTTGTGCGCCGCCAGCCGCATCGCCTCCTCGGCGATGTCGCGCGTCACGCCTTCCATCTCAAACAAGATCTTGCCGGGCCGGATCACCGCCACCCACTGCTCCGGAGCGCCCTTGCCTTTTCCCATGCGCGTCTCGGCGGGCTTCTTGGTGATCGGCTTGTCCGGGAACAGCCGGATCCACACTTTGCCGCCGCGCTTGATGAAGCGCGTCATGGCCACGCGCGCCGCTTCGATCTGCCGGTCCGTCACCCAGCCACAGCGCATCGCTTTCAGGCCATAGTCGCCGAAGGACAGCTCCGAGCCCCTCCAGGCTTTGCCGGCCATTCGCCCGCGCTGCTGCTTCCGGTACTTGACTTTCTTCGGCATCAACATCGCGTTACCAACTCCTTCCGCATCT
>CAYZJD010000046.1:0-18322 GCA_964478455.1 uncultured Solibacteraceae bacterium
CGTGACGGTGCTGCTCGCGGTCGTGTCGCTGGGGGAACGCGCGAGCCGGCTCGCGGCCGCCGGCGTCGTGTGCGCGCTCGGCGCGATCCTCCTGCTCTCCATTCAGGACCCGGACAACACGCCGATCCGCGGCTGGATGCGGCTGATCTGGAGCATCCTCGCGATGCTGATGTTCGGCGTCCAGGGCTGGCTCATCAAGGCCTCGGACGGCGCGCTGGCCGAGGAAAGCGTCTTCTTTTACATGGCCGCGACCGCCGTTGCGCTCGCGCCCGTGGCGGTGGGGATGACGGACTTCTCGCAGCCGGTGAACTGGGGCATCGCCGGGCCGTGGCTCACGGCCATCATCCAGTTGCCGAACGCGGTCGGCGCGCTCCTCTCCATCTATGCATACCGCGCGGGAAGAGCGATCATCGTCGCCCCCGTGATCGGGCTTTACCCGCTGGTGACCATCGTCCTCTCGCTGCTCGTCTACCGGCGCCTCCCCGGTCTGCTCACCGCAGCCGGCATGGCGCTTGCGCTCGCCGCGATCGCCATGATGGCCGTCGCCGAGGCAAGCCGGATGGAGGCGACGACACGGGGGAAGGAACTTGTATGCCGGCCATGACCGACTTCCGCGCCAGAATCAACGCGGTCCTTCACGGCGAGCCCCCGGACCGGGTGCCGTTCGCGCCCTATGACAACCTGATGCCGCGTGGCGAGTTCGCCAGGCCCTCGAAAATAGGGGCATGGGGCTGTGTTACCGCCGCTCGACCGTATTCGCCGAAATGCCGCACGTGAGCGTCGAGACCCGGATGGAGAAGGGCGCGAAGCTGACGATCTACCATACCCCCGAGGGCGATGTGTTCACCTCCACGAGGTCGCACGTCGGCCGGATCGCCGATGGCGAAACCGTCGAACTGCAGGGCCTCATCAAGACGGCGAAAGACTACGATCCCCTCCTGTTCATGATCGAAGACACGGTCTTCCACCGCGATGACAGCATCTACCACAACACCGTCCGCGACATCGGCGGCGACGGAATCTTCCGCGACCAGGCGCTCGATTTCGACGCGTCCCCGTACGGCGCGACCAAGCGCTACTTCGGCGAGATCTACGGTTTGGATGAATGGGTCTATCACCAGCGCGATCATCGCGATCGCTTCGAGAAACTCGTGGATGCCCAGACGCGGCGCGACGAGCGGCGGCTGGAAGCGATCGCCGGATCCCCAGCCGAGTTCCTGGGCTTCGGCTGGATCGAAGGTCTCTGGCGGCCGGATCAGTTTCGGAAGTACGAGTTGCCGTTCTACAAGAAATGGGTGCCGTATCTGCAAGGCAGGGGCAAGCTCCTGGCCCTGCACTGCGACGCATGCAACAACCTGCGAAGCTACGCCGAGGCGATCTGCGAAACCGGCGTCGCCGTCGTGGAAGCGTACACGCCTCCGCCCGTCTCGGACCTGCCGCTGATCGACGCGCGGAAGGCGTGGAAAGGCACCGTGCTCTGGATCAACTTCCCGGAGACGATCTTCTGGTCGGGCGCGGAAGCGACGAAGGAATACACGATCGAGCTGCTCAGAAGCGCGGCGCCCGGAGACAGCCTCGTGCTCGGCTTCACCGAGATGGGCGTGTGGGGCGCAACGGACGACGAGACCGAATGCACTTTCAAGTCGGGCACGCTCGCGCTGATGGATGCCATCGATGAGCACGGCCGGTACCCGATCCGGCCGTGAGCAAACCGGCCACGGCTCGGAACGTCAGACCGTGGGTGGTGCGGTACCATACCGATGGCAGGTTCGAACGACCGTGAAGCGAACGATTCAAGTGCGAATCCTCCGCGGCGAGAAGCAGTACGTGGCCGAGTGCCTCGACCTCCCTGTGGTGACGGAAGCGCCGACGCTGGACGAACTGGCAGCCAACATCCGGGAGGCCATCGCTCTGCATTTGGAGGGTGAGGATCTCGCGGAACTGGGACTCGTAGACGACCCCACAATCCTGGCGACAATGGAACTGGACGCCCTCGCCTGATGCCCAAGCTGCGAACGCTATCGGGCCAGGAGGAGCGTTGCCCTCGACCCCCTCTCTCAACCCTGCTCGAACCTTCTCCGGTGTCGCCAGCGATCGACGCCAACGCCCGTACATCGTGTCGGTAGTACGGTAGATCCAACGAGTTCATGCAACACAGGACCGAGGAAGTTCAGACTGCGTCCGCTGCGCTGTGCCTGGCGCGTCCAAATCTGTAGTACGCCGAGGGTACGACGATCATGTTCAAGAGTGTCGACGTGAACAGTCCGAAGAAGATGACGATCGCCATCGGCGCCTGAATCTCGCTGCCAGGCTTCCCGAGACCGAGAGCGATCGGAACCAGCGCAAGTCCCGTTGCCATAGCCGTCATGAAGATTGGAGCGAGGCGCTCGGACGCTCCCAGCATCACGGCCTCGCGAAGATTCGTGACGCCCTCCTCTTCGACGAGGTGCTTCACGTGCGAGATCAGCATGATGCCATTCCGAGTGGCGATGCCGAACAGAGTAATGAAGCCGATCAGCGACGCGACGGAGAGCACGCCGCCCGCCACAAACACACCGGCGACGCCGCCGATCAAGGCGAGTGGCAGATTCAGCATGATGATCAGCGCATCGCGGCCTGAATGGAATGCCGTAAGCAGAATCACAAAGATGCCGGCAATCACCGCCATTCCAAGCCACAGGAGACGTTCCGATGCCCGTGCTTCGCTCTCAAACTGGCCGCCGTAATCGACGCGGTATCCGCGCGGGAGTTTCACCACTGCTCCGACGCGTCTCTGGATGTCGTTCACCACGCTCCGTAAGTCCCGGCCGGCAATATTACACTGCACCACGATCTTTCTCTGAACGTTTTCGCGGCTGATGAAGTTCGGTCCGCGATCCTCCCGGATGTCGGCGACTGCCGAGAGCGGGACCCGCGCCCCGGAGGGCGTGTCGATGATGGTCTCGCGGATCGAGTTGAGATCCGAGCTGTTTTTGGGCGCGTAGCGGATAACGAGCGGAAATGAGACCTGCCCTTCCAGAACCTGACTGACCTCTTGGCCGAGACTCGCGGTCCGCAAGGCCTCGGCGGCATCCCCCGCGCCGAGGCCGTAGCGCGCCAGGGCGGCGCGGTCGAACTTCACGCGGACGGTTGGGATCTCGGTCTGCTGCTCGATCGAGAGGTCCACAACACCACGGACCTCGCGCATGGCCGCATGCACTTGCTTCGCAAGCGCACGAAGGGTAGTCAGATCGTCGCCAAAGACCTTCACGGCGATATTGGCGCGGGAGCCGGAGAGCATGTGGTCGATCCGGTGCGAGATAGGCTGGCCGACCGTGACGTTCATCCCGGGGAGTAGCGTCACCTTTCGGCGGATCTCTTCCAGCACCTCACCCTTCGCACGATTGCCCATCTTCAGGTTGACATCCAGTTCCGCGGACTCGACTCCCTGGACGTGCTCGTCCAGCTCCGTGCGACCGGTTCTGCGCGACGTCGATACCACCTCCGGCACACTCAGCAGAATTCGCTCGAGGCTCGCTCCGAGCTGATCGGATTCCTGGAGACTGGTTCCGGGCAGCGTGACAGCGCTGATCGTCAGCGTGCCCTCGTTGAACTCGGGTAGAAACGAGTGGCCCATCCTGAGGACGCCCGCGCTCGCCGCGCCAAGCAACAAAGCAGCGCCCGCGAGCACCACCCAGGTGTGGCCCAGCGCCCAGTTCAGAGTCGGCCTGTAAAGGCGCTTGAGCCAGCCGACCAGCCGCGGCTCATGGCCCCGCAAGACCGCTCTGGCGCGCGGCAGCAACAGGGAGCAAAGGGCCGGAGTCACCGTGAGCGCCACCACCAAGGATGCGGCAAGGGAAACCACGTACGCGAAGCCGAGTGGCTTCAACAGCCTGCCTTCCACGCTCTGAAGGAAGAACAGCGGCAGGAACACGAGGATCACGATTAGGGTGGCGAAGACGATCGAACCCCGGATCTCCGTGCTTGCGCGATACACGACCTCCTTGGCCGGCAGCCTCTCGGCCTCCGGTTTCTTGCTGTTCAATCGGAGCCGGCGGAAAACGTTCTCAACGTCGATGATGGCGTCGTCGACGAGTGCGCCGATCGCGATGGCGAGCCCGCCGAGACTCATCGTGTTGATGGTGAAGCCGGCCCAGTTCATGCTCCACATCGCCACGACCAGGGAGAGCGGGATCGCGAGCAGCGTGATGACGCTCGCCCTGAGGTTTGCCAGGAAGAGGACCACCACGACGATGACCAGGATTCCGCCGTCGCGGAGGGCCTCAAGCAGGTTGCGGACGCCGATTTCGATGAAGTTGGCCTGGCGGAAGACGTTCTTGTCGATCTTCATGCCGGCCGGCAGCGTGGCCTGGATCTCATCCAGGATCCGGTCCAGCTCGCGGGTCAGTTCCAGCGTGTTCGCGCCCGGCTGCTTCTGAAGACCGATCACAATCGCGGGCTCGCCGTTGTGCGATCCTTCCCCGCGTTTCAAGGCCTCGCCGATGCGAACCTCGGCGACGTCGCGGACGAGCACCGGGCTTGTGGCGCGCGTCGCAATCACCGTCTCGGCGATGTCCTCGGTCCGCGAAACTCGGCCGATGCCCTGGATCAGGTACTCCTGGCCGCCCGCGATCCGGAAGCCGGCCGAGGTGTTCTGGTTGGTCCTTCGAACCGCAGCCTCCACCTGGCTGACAGTCAGGTCATAGGCCTTCAGTCTTTCAGGCGCCACCAGCACCTGGTACTGTTTCTGTGCGCCGCCCGTCGGGGTCACTTGCGAGACGCCCGGCACGGCGAGCAGCCGCCGGCGGATCACCGTGTCGGCTGTCGTTCGCAAGTCCAACAACGAGTGCCGGTCCGATTCCAGCGTGATGAACAGGATTTCGCCCATGATCGACGAGATCGGGGCGAGCACTACGTCGACTTCCGGCGGCAGCGCCCCGCGTGCGAGGTTCAACTTCTCGGTGACCGTTTGCCGGGCTCGGTAGATGTCCTCTCCCCAGTCGAACTCGGTCCAGATGATGGCGACGCCGACCGCTGTCGCCGATCTCACCCGCCGTACGCCGCTCGCGCCATTGAGCGCGGCTTCGATCGGGAACGTGACGAGCGACTCGAGTTCGGTGGGCGCCATCCCGCCGGCTTCAGCGAGAATCGTGACCGTTGGGGCCGTCAGGTCCGGCAGCACGTCAACGGGCATGGTCGAAACCAAATACCCGCCCCAGGCAAGCAAAGCAGCCGCCAAAACAACAACCAGAACGCGGTTGTTGATCGACCATCGGATGACAGCATCAACCATCGCTGTTCCTCCCTAGTGAACGTGTCCGTGAGCCGGGATCTGGCTCGACAGCGCCGCCAGCCGGATGAGGTAGGCGCCCTTGGTCACGATGCGCTCGCCCCCCTGAAGGCCCTCGGCGATCTGAACGAGATTGCCCTCGCGAATGCCGAGCTTCACGGGTCTGCGGACAAACGCCTCGCCTTCCCTCTGAATGAAGACGACCGGCCGGCCGCCATCGTCCACGATGGCCGACTCGGGCACGGCGATCGCCCCGACCGTGCCGGAGAGGAACAGCCTCGCTGAGACGGATTGGCCGATGGCGAGCGTGCGGCCCGGATTCGCCACCTCGAAAAGCACGCTCAACGTGCGCGACCGCGGGTCGACCAGGCTGGCGCGGGAAATCATCCGACCCGCGGGAATCGGGCGCGCAATCCCCGCGATCTCGACCTCGGCGCCCGTCAGCCGGCTGAGCCGTGGCATTTCGGCCTCGGGCACATTCGCGGCGACATAGACGCGATCGACCGCGACGATGCGGAAGAGCCGGTCGCCCTGGTTGACGTTCGCTCCGGGAATGGCGGCGACCTCGGCGACGACGCCCGAGATGGGCGCGCGAACATTGAATGCTGACGCGCCCGCGGCGGGACCGTCGGCACGGCGCGAAGTCTCGTACTGTTCCAGCCGTTGTTCGGCGGCTTTCAACTGCGCCGCGGCGGTGGCTTCCACGGCGCGCGCTTCTTCGACGCGTCTAGCCGCAATCGCTCCAGCCGCCAGCAGGCGCTCGGCTCGGGCGAGATCGCGCCGGGACAAATCGAGGGCAGTCTTCGCCTGCGAGACTCCGAATTCGAGCGACGGCCGGTCCGCGGGCGCCGGCGTCAGCGGAGCGACGGTGGCCAGCGTGTCTCCCTGCGAGACCGCCGTCCCAATCACCGGTAATTGGCCGGAGGCCGCGAGACGCCCGGTGACTGGCGCCGTGACCTCCACCTCGCCGCCGCTCCTGGGGCGCACATCTCCGGTCACAACAACGCTCTCGCGCATCGATCGCGTTGCCGCTACGGCGGTCGCGAACTCGAGGGTCCACTGCTGCTCTTTCAGGAAGGTGATTTGTTCTTCGGCCGGCTCTCCGGCGGCAGGTGGGATTTCGCGTTCGGAGGCGTAGACCCTGACCTCGCCCACCTCGTGCGTGTCGCTGAGCCCGGGCGCCGCGAGCGAGACGCTCATGGAATACGCGCCGGGCCTTGCAGGTTGCACGTCCACACCGAAAATCCCCGGCCTCAACGGCGCCTCAGTGGCAAAGGTCTGTGGCGCGGCGCCCTCCTGCTTCAGAGCGACCGTCACCGTGCCCTTGGTCAGCGGCTTGAAGGTGGCGAGGTCCGTGAAGTGAATCGCGAAGCGCCGTTTGGCCGACGGCGCCAGCGGTTGGTACTCCATGAACAGCTCCGTTTTGTCCGTCCAGTTCGTGACGGAGATCGTCTCGAGTTCCTGCTCGGAATGCGCCGGCGGCTGCTCCCTTCGACAGCCCGCAATGAGCAGCACGCTTCCAAGAACAAAAATCGCTTTCTTCACGGCAACACCTCGGGATTCAGCACGGGTTCTCCGACAACGCGCTCAAGCTCGATCTCCGCCTGTCTTGCGGCGCTCGCGAGATCGAGAGAACGCAGGCGGGATTGAAGGCTTGTCCGGTACGCATCTAGCAGTTCGAGAATGCCGGTCTCGCCTTCCTGATACGCAGTTCGTGCGATTTGCTCAAGCTGCCGGCCCTGGGCCTGGACCCCCGCACGGTACTCGGTCAGCGTCCGCCTTCTCAGCTCGACCGCCGCGCGGGCGGCGGCGATCTCCGCCCGGATGCGCTGTTCGAGAATTGCTCGTCGCGCCTCGGAGCGATCGCCTTCGGCCCGCAAACGGGCAGCTTCGGTTGCTCCACGATTGAACAGCGGCAACGGCACGGTGATGGCTACGTAGCTTCCCAGGGGAGTGCGTTGTCCGACCTCGCCCCGCTTCATACCGGCCGCGACCGCCGGCTCCGGAATCCGCAGCCGCTCGGCAGCGCGCCGCCGCAGATCGAGACCGGCCGTCTGCCGGCGCTCCGCATCGAGATCGCCCCGTACCGCGACGGCGCGCGCGTACAGATCGGCCGTGGAGAGTAGCGGCGTCTCGCTTTCAATCCGGCCTTGTGCGCCAATGCCTGCCGGCTCGGTTTCCGGAGCGAAGAACGCAGCGAGTTGAGATCGCGCTTGCGTGGCTGATATGCGCGCCGCGGCGATCTCGGTTTCTATCTCGGAGCGTTCGCGCTCGGCGCGCAGCCGGTCGTAGTTGGAGCCTTCGCCCTCCCGCTCGCGCCGGCGCAGGATACGGACGATCTCATCCAATTCGTCGATAGCCGCACGCACCGCAGCCTCTCTTTCCTGCGCCGCCAGCAGCAGGTAGAATGCGGATCGCAAGTCGCTGATCAGTTCCCACCGGGTGCGGCCAGCCTGGGACCGCGCAGCTCCCACCGCCGCTACCCCGGCTTGGCGCAACAGGCTGAGCCGTCCGCTGACCGGGAGCGGCTGCTCGTACTGGAGAATCTCGGTCAATCCGGCGCCTTCACGGCTGTACGCCGCGGCGGGGTTCGGCCATAGGCTCCACCCTCGAGTCTCGGCTTCGATAGCGGCTACGCCGGCCGCGGACTCGCGGTTATAGGGGCTTTCAGCAAGAAACTTCCGGACCGCTTCTTTCTCCGTCAGCTCGGCGGCGCGCGCGGCGCCCGTCATCAGCATTGCCGCTGCCGTGAGGCCGTGAGCCAGTCGCGTCCACATGGGATGCACTCTCCTTGTCAACGATTTGAACTACTGCTGGGACAGGCGCAAGGCTATGCGCCGAGGGAAGGAAGACTATCTGGAGGAGAGCGCGCGCTGGTGGAAGAGAGATGCGGTGGATCGTGTGACCGCGGCGAGGGAAGCATCACGGAACCGACTACAACGAATGCAGCCGTCAGAACCGGTGCGACCGGCTGGAGCGCACCGACCGCCACCGGCTTCACCTGAGGCGTGCTCTGGAGCCAGGTGAGGAATACCGCGTCGTCGCCACCGCCTGAATTAGCCTGGAGCTCCGGACCCGAACTCGTGGGTGTCGCCGCCGGATGAGTGTGCCCGGCGAGACCGCTGCCGCCGTGTGCCGATCGCGCGTGCTCGCCGCTCGCTTGCTCGTGAAAATGCACGAAAGGCGCGTCGCAGAACGCGACCAGCACAGCGAGGCAAACCGACAGTGCGAGCGATCGGGACATGAACCCGCTATTCTACCGTACTGGCTGGGGCGAGTTCGAACCCAGGTTGGTTTCCTTCCGGTAGTAATTTCGCGACGCCGTGGCCGATAACGACGTGACCTCAAATCGAACACCGGCGTGCTCGATGGCGGCGCTCAGCTTCGGCCGACGCTCTGCGGCACTCAATACGGAAACCAGCGCCGTTCCGGCGGCGTGGAGACGCCGTGGATTCCGCGCCATATGTCCCGCGGTTCCGCACGCTGCGGCCAAATCCTACTTGGGTGTAGCCGTGAGGGGGATGCTGATGCTCTTAGAGGCAGGCAGCCCCTTGACCTCCCCTGCCGGAAGCCACGTCTGTGACTGACCCTCCTTCTTTATGTCCACCCAACGTGCTTCCCGGAGGATAACCTCCACGGTCACCTTGGCGTCCTTGGCCTCGGATTCGGGACTATAGAAATTACTCAGTGCAATCTCGCCCGTGGTGCCAGGGTCGATCGCCTGGAAGTACAGCATCCTGTCGTACGCATCCACCTGATTTCCGTTGATCTTGACGGTGAAGGCAAAACTGGAGGCTTTCTGTGTGCCCGCGTTGCGCAACTTGACACGCAACGTGCAAAGAGATCCGGGAGGGAGACTCTTCGGTTGTACATCTCCCTTTCCGGAAAGGGTAACCACAATATCTTGCACGCTCACCTCGGGGTCCGCCGTTTGCGCGGTTACCCGAAGGGGGAATAACAAGACAAACAGAGCCAATAAGAGTGTTGCCACTCGCACGGCAGAAACAAAATGCGTCATCGCTACATCCTCCTTGACGAATTTCCAAGGCCGTTGGCGCCCGCGGTGGTGAGGTTTGTCACGACGGACACGGCCGGCACGAAAGCCCAAAGCACAGTCCCGCGGGGCCGAGAGCGCTGCGCGGGACCAGGTTCCCAGGGAGACTGAGCGAGAGGAGGAGATCGAGAAGCGTCCTGCGCAAATGCACCCGACGCCAGAGCGGAGGCTATCGGTAGAACTTCGAACTGACCAGTTGAGGGACGACGGCCTGGCAGATGGCCCGCCGTGACCATGACGATTTGAAAACCACGCTGCGGCGGCAAGCGTAGCGCCGGACGATCTCGCGGGACAAGATGCGACTTCAGCCGTTCGCGGGTCGGCGCGGAAGCCGGCGGGAACTCTTCAAACCGCCCCTTGCGAAAACCACCTCGCCCGTCATTCAGCCAGACCCGAAGAAGCTGCTGCGTGAAGGGCTGCCCGACAATGACGTCGGTGTCGCCGTCTTCGTCGATATCCCGAGCCGCTACTGCCTGCGCAACTTCAGTGGATTCGAAGGTGAGATGAGTATCCCTGCGAGCGGAGAGATGAAGTTCGATGCGGAAGCGTGTGACCTGACAGTGCAGTCGGCCAGAATCCAGAAGGACCGCTCCGTCTGCCTTGTTATCGCTGTCCAAGTCGGCAACGGCGAGGGTCCCTCCGAATGGCGCCGCGAGATTCGCCCGCGCCAAGGCGCCTTCAAGGCCGTCTTGCGCCCAGAGGCACGGTGCTATGAGAGCCAGCGAGGTGGCAAGGACAAGCTTAGCCTTAAGCGATCGGCCCTTCATCCGTGAGTCGGGGGCAATTCCCAATGCTAGCGTATCGAAAACCCTAGCGTCGCTGGCGATGCGATCCCGTTTGGGCCTGCCAATCAACGGGATCACCCGATCGCCTGAGCGGACGCAGTGGCGGGGCTGCTGTCGGCTAGTCTGTCTGTGCTTCAGACTGGATCTGTTCTTCGGGAAGCACGTCCACAATTGCGCTCGCCACGCCGTGGCCGGATACCGACGCGACCGCAAAGCGAACACCGGCATAGTCGATGGCGTCACCTACCTTCGGCGGGCGCTCCAGCACGGTCAGCACGAGACCGCTCACGGTATCCACCTCTTCGTGCTCCAGCTCGATGCCGATCTCCTCTCCCACCTCGGAAAGCAGAGCCGTCCCGGCGACGTGGAGGCATCCCTGCACGTCGCGCCAGATGTCCGGCTGGCCCCCGTCTTCGTGAATCTCCCCGATGATCCGGTCGACCAGGTCTTTCTCGGTAACTACACCGGCGGTCCCGCCGTGCTCGTCCATGACCACGACCATCTGGGCTTCGGACGTCCGCATTACATCCACGACATCGTCCGCCGGCATGCTCTGTGGCACGAACGGCACTGGCCGCACCTGGTCTCGCGGCAGCGTCCGGCCCGCCAGTAGTACCGGCAGGAGGTCCTTGACATGCACGAACCCGACGATGTCGTCCAGGCTCGTGTCAAACACCGGATACCGCGTGTACCCCCCGCGCTGAAGAACCGCCTTCAGTTGGTCTGAAGAGGTACCCAGTTCCAGACCGATTGTGCGGACACGCGGGATCATGATCTCGTCGGCCGTCAGTTCACGAAGCCGGAGGAGTTCGCGCATGAACCTGGCCGACCTGGGGTCGAGGGCGCCCGCCGATTCGCTCTCCTCGACAATGACCTCGAGTTCTTCCGGCGTGTGATAGACGTGCGACGGTGTTCTCTCGATCCCGACCATCCGAAGCAGGGCATTCCCCAGCCCGTTGAGGCCGAGGACCAGCGGGTACAAGGCGCGCCGAACCCAGCTCACCATGGGCGCGATCCAGAGACTGGTGCCTTCGGCGTGCTGGAGGGCGAGCGTCTTGGGGATCATTTCGCCGAAAACAATGTGTAGGTACGTCAGGAATGCCACCGCGATGATGCTGGCCACGGTATGCTCGGCGAAACGCGCCGCCGGGCCGAGAGCGCTGAGCCAGCCCTTAATCCAGCCGGCCACGACATGCTCGCCGTACATACCAAGACCAAGGCTGGCAAACGTGATCCCCAGTTGAGCGGTCGCAATGTACTGGTCCTGGCGCCTCGGATCGTTCAGAATCGCAGATACCATCTTCGCGACGCGGTGACCACGGTTGGCCCGGCTCTCAATTGCATGCCGTGGCACACCAATCAGCGCAAACTCGGCGGCGACGAAGACGCCGTTCAGCACGATCAGGCCCAGGATGATCAAGGCCGGAGTAAGGTACATCAACGGACGGCTCCTTCCGGTTCGGGAGCTCCGCTGACCAGGACCGACGTGACGGACTGGTGTCCGACGCGCTCGATCTCGAACTCGAGACCGTCGATCCGGATGCGATCTCCTGCTTGAGGTATCCGGCCGGCAGCTTGCAGAACCAGCCCTCCAATCGTGGAGGCCCGGCCGGTCCTCTTGATCTGGATCCAATCAGCCGCCTCGTCCAGTCGCATCAGTCCTGGCAGGCGAACGCGACCATCCGCAAGCCGTGCCGGGGCGGGCTGCCCGAATCGTGCCTTTCCGGTAATCCCGCCAAGCAGTTCCGTCAGCAGGTCACCGAAGGTGATGAGGCCAACAGTTCCGTACCCCCCGGCAACCAGGGCCAGGTGACTCTTGTGGTGCCGGAGCACGTCCAGCAATTCGCCCGCAGTGGCCCACTCGGTCACGGAGGGGATTGGACGCACAATTGACCGGACTGGGGGGACCGCTCCGCCCCGGGCCACTGCAGCCACCAGGTCCTTCGTATGCAGAGCGCCGACGATGTTGTCCGGAGATTCGTCATACACGGGGATCCGCGTGAAGTTGTTTTCGGCGAGCACCTCAAGGACTGTGGCTGGCCGGGCATCCACGCTGAGGCCGACAATGAACCTCCTCGGTATCATAAGGTGGCTCACTGGCCGGGATGCAAGCCGCATCGCCCGGCGCAGGCGCTCGTGTTCCTTTACCTCAATCAGGCCGCCCCTGCGGCTTTCGCCGAGAACGAACTCGATCTCTTCCGGCGAATGGATTCGGTGGTGCGCTGACGGCGCGACTCCAAACAGCTTGAGAATCGCAAGTCCGCTGCCGTTCAGAATCGCGAGGAACCACGCGTACAGCTTCAGGGAAGCCCGCATCGGGACAACCAGCGCCAGCGCGATCTGAGTCGGATATTGAAGCGCCGCAGACTTCGGCACCAGCTCGCCGATCACGACCTGCAAAGTCGTCATTGTTACCAGGACGGCCAACGAAGCCGCCGAGAAAGCGGTGAGCGGGTCCAAGGCGGCCCACCGTTCGAGGAGCAGGCCCAGGCCGGGCGCCAGGGTGGCTTGCGTGTAGGCGCCGAGCACCAGGCTCGACCAGGTGATGCCGATCTGGCACGCGGCGATGTAGCTGTCGAGCCTGGCTGGTTGGGTGAGCGTGGGGAGCAGCGCACGCGCCAGGCGGTTGCCGTCTTCGGCCATCTGTGCAATCCGGCTACGGCGCACGCTGACCGTCGCAAACTCGGCCGCAACATAAACGGCGTTCACGGCGATGAGCAGAAGGACAACAAGCCCAGCGATCAGGGAAGATCACCTCTTTTCGGGGCGAGGGCACCCGGCCCGCCGACCACATGCCGGGGGCGGTTGCGCGGACTCATATGCCTTCAGTTTGTCACACTGGAAGGCGCAACCGACTTCCGGGGGGTCGTCCGATCGCGTGGTGAAACAGGGACGAGCCGTGCTCCGGTCGGCAGAAGTGGATCCGAGGAGCGTTTCGCGGCCTCACCGGGTCGTCCGGATGGCACGGAACTCGGCTCGATTGCCGGGCACGTCGGTCGGGTCTGGCAGGCCCGCTGCGGGCTGCGCGGGCAAGCGGACTGCGAAATCTGTGTTGGCCGCGCAGGCTGGCAGAGTGTCCGGCCGGCAAACCTCGTGGGGTTGTGCGGCCGGATTGAAGCGGCCTGAAATCAGGTAGGCGGCGCCCGCCGTAGCCGCCGCCCAGGGCTGGAGCAGAACCAGAGGTACCATGTATTTCTTCGATCGGATGAGGGATTCGCTCACACCCCGGACCTTGGTGCTTCGACGCGTCCCTGGGATCTGCGGTATAAGGAACCGCCGAAGGTTCAGGCCAGGCCGGCGGCGGCAATAGTTCACCAGCGCTTTGGCCGAGTGCTTGGGCGTCGAAATGCCAGCGTCCGCGATGAGGCTCCGCCGGAGCGCACCCGGGTAGTAGAAATTGATGATGCCGCGCGCAAAGTCGGCGCAATTCCGGTAGAGAAGATTGAACCGCTTCTGGTTGCGTTGCGCGTTGAGATGCCGGATGAGGCGTTGATCGTCCTCTGGCGTGGTTTCAAGCGCGAAGCCGTAGATGCTGCGATCGTACGCCACGCCGAGCAGTTGAACCCACTCTCCCTTGGGAGTCTCCTCCTCCGGGCCATCGGGCACAAGCTCGCGGAGGTGTGCCCGGCGATACCCGTCCCTAAGCCGCACGGCGACCGCTGCATTGGCGGAATCGGGCACGTCCTCCGGCCGGTCCACGGCATAGAGGTGGGGCAGCAAGGGCACCGCGATCCAGTCGCGTCCCGCGATCCGGTTATACCGGCTGATCACGACTCCGGATTCACCAGGTTGGCAGAGCCGCAGCTTGGTGGGCGTTTCAGCGCACACGCCCGACAGGTAAATGGACACATGCCCGGTCGGGGTGAAAAAGCCGAACCTGCCAAACGGCTCGCTCACCAGGAGCGCGACTCCCGCGGACAGCCGAGCAGCCCCCGCGAGGACAAGAAGAAGCGATACGAATGGGATTCTCGTGTGCACGCCTATCGTGAACCTGCTTGCTTCAAGTCCATTCTGACGCACATGGCCCGGGAAGTGCTTCTCTACCGCGCCCCGGGGTGGGGCATTGCGGCTACGACTGGGATGGAAACCCTCAAAGTCGTGCCGCAGCCTTGAGCGCTTTCGACTTCGATCCTCCCGTTGTGCACGCTGGCGATCCACTGCGCGATCGACAGGCCCAGCCCAGCGCCTCCGGCCTCCCGCGACCGCGCTTTGTCCGCTCGATAGAAGCGGTCGAAAATGTGCGGGAGATCCTCTTCGGCAATGCCGATGCCGGTATCCGTGACCTCCACGACCGCTGTCCCATCGATCCGGTCTAGATTGACTCCAACCAAGCCCCCTTCCGGCGTGTACTTCACCGCGTTGTCGATGAGAATCAGGAAGAGCCGCCGAAGCGCCGAAACATCACCAAGCATCCAAACCGGCTCGTGGGGCAGTCGGGCCTCGAACTGTATCTGTTTCGCAGCGGCCATCACACGGCCCTGCTCGCAGGCCTCGGCTACGCTGGAGGCGAGGTCCACGCGTTCGAGAGTGACGGACTCGCCGCCGGAGTCCGCCCTGGCCAGGACCAGCAGATCCTCAATGAGCGTGGAGGTTCGCTCCAGTTCGGTCAGGACTTGTGCCAGGGCTTCGCGATACTCTTCGGGTCGTCGATCGCGCCGCAAAGCGAGTTCCGCTGTGGTTCGCATCAGCGACACCGGAGTCCGGAGTTCGTGGGAGGCGTCAGCGGTAAAGCGCGTGATCCGGGAAAACGCCGTGTCCAGACGCTCGAGCATTGTGTTCAGCGTTTGCGACAACCGCTGGAGTTCATCGCCCGTCGGGGGCACGTCCAGGCGCTCCGAGAGGTTCTGCGCGGTGATGGATCGAGCGGTGTTTGTGATCCGATCCACGGGCGCGAGCGCACGCCGGCTCATCCAGTACCCGCCGGCCGATGCCAAGAACAGCAGAAGCGGCACTCCGCCAAGCAGAATCCAGCCGAACGCTGCCAAACCTTCCCGGATTTCCTGGACCGGTGCAGCGACCTGAACCGTGTACGTTTTTCCGTGGGCATCCGCGTTGCTCGACAGGAAGCGCAACGGCGTACCACGGATCTCGATGTCTTCGAACCGTGGCCCATTTCGGAGCTGGTTGGCTTGATATACGGGTACCTTTGAGTCGTACAGAGGGTCCGAGCGGTAGATCCAGCGGCCGTCGCTGTCGGCGACCTGGAACAGGTCCCCGCCCGGGCCGAGGACGGAGTGCTCGCGGAACTCGTAGCGGATCTCCTCGAGCGAAAGGGAAGGACTCTCCTGCTCGATGAAGCGCCTCACTCCCTCGATTCGGTCGCGCAAGCTGGCGTCCACTGCGGCGAACAGGCTCTGGCGCATCGCCAGCCAGACCCCGGCACCGAACAAACACAACGCAAACGCCAGGAAGGCGAAATACCAGAGCGTAAGGCGGACGCGGATGGAAAGTTTTCTCAGGGAGCCTCCTCGTCGCGCAAACAGTAGCCCACGCCCCGGACGGTGTGGATCAGCCGGCGGCGTTCTCGCCCTTCGAGTTTGGCCCGCAACAGCCGGATGAAAGCGTCCAACGTGTTGTTCTCAATGTCGCTCTCCAGCCCCCACACGGCATCGATCAGCGTCTGCCGCGGGATCACCCTGCCAGCTCGCCGTATGAGGAACTCCAAGAGGTTGTACTCCGTGCGCGTGAGCGGGACACGTTCACCGCCTCTCCAGACATCGTGCGCCGCCGGATCGAGCACAAGATCGCCCACTTGAATTTGTGCTCTGCGGCCGGGCTGAACGCGCCTGGTAAGCGCCCGCAATCGGGCCAGCAGGACCTCGAAGGAGAACGGCTTGGTGAGATAGTCATCGGCGCCCAAATCAAGTCCAGTGACTACGTCCTTTGCGGCGTCTCGCGCGGTCAGCATCAGGATCGGCACGCTGCTGCGGGTCTGGCGAAGCCGCCTGGCCACCTCGAACCCACTCAATCTCGGCAGCATGACATCCAAGATGATCGCGTCCAATTCGGTGCTCAGCGCCAAGTCCACTGCTTGCTGGCCGTCGGGCGCGATCACGATCGAGTACCCCTCCTCTTCGAGGCCTCGCCTCAGCAGGCCGGCCATACGCGGCTCATCTTCGACGATCAGTACCCTCATGGGTTCCCCGCCTTTCATTCTATGGGCGCATCCTGAAGATCGGCTGAAAGGCTGGCCGGCGGCTTTTTCAGGGGAATTTCAGGTTGGCAGGCCACAATGTGGCTTGGGGGAAGAGGTGAAGACGATTGGCATGATGGGAGCGCTAGCTGCGGCTACGGTATGCCCCGCGGCCCTAACCGACGCTCAGAAGAGCGCCATCGACCGCATCACGGGCACTAAAGGGACTTACGCTGCGGACGAGGACGTGTACAAAGTGACGTTTCCACGCGCGGAGGTGAAAGTTCGGGTGGACGGATGGAGCATGCACCCGTTCATGGGCATCACGTCCTGGGCGGCGTTTACTCCCGCTGGCGGCGAACGGTTGATGGTAATGGGCGACTTGGCGCTCTTTCCCGACGAGGTGAATCCGGTGATGTCGACCGTTCTCGATAGCGGCCTAGCCGTAACCGCGCTCCACAACCATTTCTTTTACGACGAGCCACGGGTCATGTTTATGCACATCGACGGCTCCGGACCTGTGGAAGCGCTGGCAGGCGCAGTCCGGAAAGCATTCGATCAAGTGCGCGAGATCCGCCGGGCATCTCCGGTCCCCGCGTCCACCTTCGGCGGTCCTGCCATGCCGGATAAGAGCTCGACTACGCCGGGTCCAATTGAGCAGGTTCTCGGGGTGAAGGGGCAGTCGAGCGGCGGCATGTACAAGGTCGTGATCGGGCGCAAGGCGGCCGCGCACGGTCACCCGATCGGCAAAGAAATGGGCGTGAATGCTTGGGCCGCCTTCGGCGGAACGGATGACAACGCCGTGGTTGACGGCGACTTCGCGATGCTCGAATCGGAAGTCCAGAGCGTGTTGAAGGCCCTGCGCGGCGCCGGAGTCAACATCGTCGCGCTGCACAATCATATGGCGCACGAGGAGCCGCGGTACTTCTTCCTCCATTATTGGGGCAGAGGCCGGGCCGTGGACCTGGCAAAAGCAGTTAAGGCCGCGCTCGAAACCCAGCGGGAGTAGTCCTATGCTCAGGCTGATAACACTTTGCGCATTCTTCGCGACCGCAGGCGTTGCGGGCACCGAGAACTTCGATGCGGCCCAGCCCGGTTCCCTGCCGGCCGGATGGACCACAGCTCTCACCGGCGAGGGCGGGCCTCCGTCGTGGCAGGTCATGGCCGATTCCTCGGCGCCGAGCAAGCCGAACGTGCTCGCCCAAACATCCAACGATAAGACCTCGCGCCGGTTCCCGCTCGCGGTCTATGAGAAGGCCACGATTCGTGACGGCGAGGTGAGCGTGCGCTTCAAGCCCGTTTCCGGCACGGTGGACCAGGCCGCCGGCATCGTCTGGCGGTTTCGCGATGCCGGGAACTACTACATCGTCCGGGCCAACGCGCTGGAAAACAACGTGGTGCTGTACAAGGTCGAGAACGGAAAGCGGGTTCCGCTCGCGCCAAGAGGCACGCCAGCGAACACCTATGGTGTGAAACATACGGTGCCCGCCCAGACCTGGAGCCGGCTCAGCGTCTCGTTCCGCGGGAACCTGTTCACCGTTTCGTTCAACGGCGAAAAGCTGTTCGAAGTCGAGGACAACACGTTCTCCGATCCAGGCAGAATCGGACTTTGGACCAAGGCGGACTCCATCACATACTTCGACGACTTTGAGTTCTCAGGACGATAGAGCCGATGAAATGGATCACGAGAGAGAGGGTGAAAGTCGACCGGGTCGCTTGCCCGTGGCTGATCCGGAACTTTATCGATCCCGACGCTGAATTCATCTTTCTTCCACACGAAACAGACTGGTCCACAATTGCCGATGGCATCGTCTACGACGTGCCGAACTGCGAATTGGGTCATCACGGTGAGGACGTCTCGTTCGACTCGATCCTGAAAAAGTACCGGCTCGAAGATCCCGCGCTCAAGCTGCTGGCGGCGATCGTGCGGGCCGCCGATTCCAAGCCCTCCAACCCTCATCCTGCCGGCGAGGGCTTGCGATGGATCGCGCACGGCTTCAGCGCCCTGGGCCTAGCCGATCACGAGATTCTGGCCCTGTCTCTTATACACATCTCCGAGCCCACGAGACCGTACTAGATCT
>CAYZJD010000047.1:0-579 GCA_964478455.1 uncultured Solibacteraceae bacterium
AGGCCGAAATGCCGTAGCTGGCCAGCCCCGTGTTGAGCTGGTTCAGCACCTCCTGGCCGGTGATGCCGCTAGCCGAGCCGGTCACCGTCACGGTCACGTTCTGTGTCCCGGTCCCGTTGTAGATCCGGAACGTGAACGCCTGCGTGTCGCTGCCGTTCAAGAACGCCAGCGCCGGGTTGTCCAGCCGGATCGAGTTGCCCGTCAGCGCCGTGCCGCCGCCGGAAACGGCGGTGCTGGCAATGCCCAGGCCGGTTGTGTCCACCTGGTTGGTGCTCCCGCTCAGGTCGATGCTCACCTGAGCGTTCGCCTGGCTCGAACCGCCGCCGATATACACGCCGAGAACCTTGTTGTTGGTCCCGCCCGACACCAGCCCGATGTTGGCGGCCTGCCGGTTGATTTCCGCCAGCAGCGCCTGGTACTCGTTGTTGAGCGTGCTCCGGTCGCCGGTGAAGGTCGCCGAGGCCGATTGGCTGGCCAGCGTCTTCAGCCGGTCCAGCAGCTTGGAAACGTTATTCAAGCCCCCGTCCACCAGTTGCAGCACGCTGATGCCGTCGTTGGCGTTGCGCACGCCCTGCACCA
>CAYZJD010000047.1:589-18011 GCA_964478455.1 uncultured Solibacteraceae bacterium
CTTGTTGGCCACGGCCAGCCCGGCTGCGTCGTCACCGGAGGCGTTGATGCGATAGCCGGAGGTCAGTCTCTGAATCGTCCGGCTCTGGAACTCGCCGGTGACCCGAAGGTTCTCCTGCGCCACGAGGGAGTTCACATTGGTTTGAATTGAAATTGCCATAGCTTCACGTCCTTGCTCGAGAGGTTCCCGGCCTCCTGCCGGGCGCGGCCGATGTTCTCAGCCGTCACTCGCCATATCGTCCCGAGCTATGGGAATTTGAGCGTTCCCGCCGGGCTGCGCCTTCCACTTCTCCGCGGAGCGCCTCGCGCACCCGCTCCATCACCTCGCGCCAGCCGCCCGGCCACCTCTGCCGGAACAGGCGCATCGTCGGATACCACGGCGAGTCCTCCCGGTCGAGCATCCACCGCCAGTCCGGCACGTACCCCAGCAGTGTCCACACCGGCCGGCCGAGCGCCCCGGCCAAGTGCGCCATTGCCGTGTCCACCGTGATCACCAGGTCGAGGTTGTCGACCGCGGCTGCCGCGTCACGAAACTCGCCGGCGATACCGGAGATGTCCACCAGCCGAAGGCCTTCGGGCGGCGAGGCCGCCTGGCAGGCCGCCCGGCCGTATTGCAGGCTGTAAAATTCCACGCCCGCCAGCCCGGCCAGCGGCGCAAACTCGTCGAGCGTCATTGATCGCTGCCGGTCGCCCGCGTGCTCTTGGTTGCCGGCCCACGCCAGACCCACCCGCAGCGAAGGTCCTGTTCTGAGCCGCCGTTTCCACTTCTCCTTGTATTCGGCCGCCACGGCCAGATACGGCACTTCCGCCGGGATCGTCTCCAGGCGCGTGCGGAATATCCGCGGCAGGCTCATGAGCGGCGCCTGAACGTCGAAATCCGGCAAGGGATCGCCCGCCGCCACAACAGAACCACGGCCAAAGGCACCTTCCAGCAGCGCCACGAGCGGCCGCTGGCACTCGATGACCACCTTGGCGCCACTCTCCTTCATCGAAGTCGCGTAACGCGCGAACTGGATGGTGTCCCCCAGTCCCTGTTCGGCGTAAAGCAGAATCGTCCTTCCTTCCAGCGGCCCGCCATCCCACAGCGGACGTCCCAATTCGCGCGGCCGGCTCACCTTCGTCTTCCACCGCCACTCGAACTCCTCCCAGCCGCGCTCGAAATCCGCCATCAGGAGCCACGTCAGCGCCCGGTTCCAATGAGCCTTCTCATGTCCCGGTTGGAGGCGCACCGCCTCGTCGTATTCGCAACAGGCCTCGCTCATCTTCAACTCGCGGCGCAACGTGTTCGCGAGGTTGTAATGCGCATCGGCCATCGCCGGCTTCAGTTCAATCGCTCTCCGATAGCAGGACGCCGCCTCCTCCAACTGCCCCAGTTCCTCGAGCGCCGTGGCAAGGTTGTTGTGCGCCTCCGCAAAACCTGGCCTCACTGCCAGCGCTTGCCGGCAACATTCGGCCCCCTCGCGCGCGCGCTTGCGCCCCACCAGCGTCACGGCCAGCGTTACCAGCATCTCGGGCGAACCGGGTTTGCGCCGCAACGCTTCCCGTAGACATGCCTCCCCCTCGCCATGGCGCTCCAGATCCAGGAGGACTACTCCAAGGCAGCCATACGCTTCGGCCAGGTCCGGCTTCCTCCGGATCGCTTCCTGGCAGCATGCCGCCGCCTCCTCATGCCGTTTGGCCGCCCGCAGCAATCGCGCCAGGTTGACGTAGGCTGCGGCGTAATCCGGCTTCAGCCGCAGTGCTTCGCGAAGGCAGAGAATCCCCTCCTCGTCCCGCCCCAGCGAGGCCAGCGCATTGCCGAGATTGTTGTGAGCCTCGGCCAGGCCTGGGATGAGCTCAATGGCTTTGACGTAGCAGAACACCGCCTCTTCCGGCTTGCCCAGCGCCTGCAAGGCGTTGCCCAAGTTGACGTGCGCCTCAGCATATCTCGGGTCAAGCCAGAGGGCGTGCTCGAAGCACATCCGGGCGTGCTCCGGCTTGCCGCTATCCAGAAGCGCATTGCCGAGATTGTTGTGGAACGTCGCAATATCGGGCCGGACCTGGATCGCCCGCGCGATGTGGGCCACCGCCAGACCGGGCTGGCCCCCGGCGTGGAATACCGTGCCCAGCAGGTGCCAAGCATCGGCGTTCCCCGGATCATGCGCTATCACTTCCCGGTAGAGCGCTTCGGCTTCCTTCAGCCGGCTGGCCGTCTGCAACTCCAGCCCGGCCTTCAGGCGTCTCACGACCCATCCGGACTCCCGCTTCGTCGCGCCAGCTCTTTGAGGCATGCTGTGTCCTCCTCACTCCCCCGCGGCGCGCGGGCCGCGCACCCGCTCGACCACTCTCCGGATCCGTTCGCCGGAGGCTCCCCGGGCCGCCTTCAAGTTCTCCTCCTGGGTGAGCCGAATTTCTCCCCGCAGCACTGGGATCTCCTTCGGAGCGCGAACGCCCAGCTTGACCCGGTTTGGCCCGGCCTCGATCACCGAGATTTCAATCTCCTCGCCGATGTATATCGACTGTCCGGACCGGCGACTGACTACGAGCACGCCACCTCCTCGGGGGTCCGCTCGACCAGTGGTTGCCGGTGCGAGTGGCCGCTATCGGGCTGGATCGCCTGCACCGCCAGGCTGCGCTTCAGGTTGACGACCACGGGCGAGAGCAGGTTCGCCGTCGGCGGGCCATCCTCGGAAAACGCCAGGATCGCCAGGCACACCACGTCCTCGCCGATCCGGGGCGGGCGGTCAGGGGGAAGGTCCACGAGCGCCAGATCCTCGACGCCCATCGCCAGCTCGTAGTCCGGGTCAATCCCGCGTGCCGGCGCCGTGACGAAACACAGCTCCGGCGATGACACGCTCTGAAGAAAGACCAGCGGATGATTCACCGCCTGCTCGAGGAGCAGAAAGCGCTTCTCCTCAGGGAAACCCGGGAGCGCCGCGGGGAAGTAAATCACCGATTCCTCTTGATAGGAAATCGGGCCAAAACATCGGGTATTGCACTGTGGCATAAGGTTGACCGGCCGCCCCGCATTCCCCGGCGGCCCGGCTCCGTTGAGCCTTGTGAGCAGTTCTTGTGCCGAACGTGACGCCTCGGATGTCACTCGCCTAATGCGCCGTCGCGTGCGTGCCGGCCTCCCCGACGCGCGCCGGTTCGGCGCCGGGGGTCGGCGCCGGTTCCTGCAACAGGCCGGTCTTGTTCAGGATCACGATGTCGACCCTCCGATTGCGGGCGCGGCCCTTTTCGGACTCGTTGGACTCCACCGGAACATTCTCGGCGTACCCGGCGACCGCCAGCCTGTCCCTGGGGATTTCGAAACGCGCCGACAGCAACTCCAGCATGGCGATGCTCCGCGCGGCGGACAGTTCCCTGTTGCTCCGGAAGCGCGAGTTGTGAATTGGCACGTTATCAGTGTGACCTTCCAGCCGCACCGGTTTCGGTATCCGGCGGATCACGGCCGCCAGCTTCTCTATGCTCGGGTAGGTAGACGGAGCAATCGTGTCTTCTCCAGAGGGAAAGAAGGCCGCCTGCTGAAGGCTCACCACCAGGCCGCGCTGCTCGAGGCTAATCTGCACCTTGCCGCTGCGGATTTCCTCCTTCAACTGCTCGTTGAGGTATTCGAGGGACGGCAGCAGTTCGGCCGGCTGCCCGGCGCCTCCCTCCTGGTACGGCTTGCTGATCTCCTGTTCACTTCCCTTCTTGGTACCGCCGGGGCCTTTCATCATGGCGTTGCCCTGGCCCGCGTCGTCCACCGTACCGCCCAGAAGGGCCGCCACCTTGGCGACCGCGTGCCCGTCCTCAAGCGCTTTCCGCACTGACTCGGCCACCCGCGCCGCCCGCGTTTTGTCGGCCTGCGAGGAGGCGTACATGACCACGAAGAAAGCGAACAGCAGCGTGATGAAGTCGGCGTAGGACACCAGCCACCGCTCGTGGTTCTCATGCGCTGCGTGCTTCTTCTGACGCCCCACCGCCTGCTCCGTTTCCTCACCCGCCCGCCGCGGCCGGCTTCGCCGTCCCGGCTACCTTCTTCGTCTGCGGCTTGGCTGGCTTCTTGCAGCCTTCGGCGCGTGTGAACGCCTCCAGCTTGGTCCGGATCAGCTTCGGGTTCAGCCCTTCCACGATCCCGACCACCCCTTCCAGCATCAGGTCCCGCATGCGCACGCTCTGGTGGAGCCGTGCTTTCAGCTTGTTTCCGGCCGGCAGAAAAAAGATGTTGGCCGATCCGACGCCGTATACCGTCGCCACGAAGGCCACCGCGATCCCCTTGCCCACCTCATCCACGTTCTGGATGTGCTTCATGACCTGGATCAAGCCCAACACCGCGCCGATGATGCCGATGGTCGGCGCATAGCCCCCCGCCGCTTCGTAAACTTTCGCCTCGGCCTCTCCCCGCTGCTCTTCGAGCGCGATCTCCAGTTCCATCATCCGGCACAGGTCCTTCAAGTCCGTCCCATCGACCGCCAGCGTGAGCGCCTTCTTGAGGAAGGGATCCTGAATGCCCTCCAGATCCTGCTCGAGGGAGACGATCCCGCCCTTCCGCGCCTTGGTGGCATAGCCGATGACCTCCTCGATTACCGCCGCTGGTTCTTCGCTCCTTTCCAGAAAGACCAGCGACAGCTTGCGCGCGGCCCCCATCAACGCCGACCGCGGCGTCGTCACCATGACCGCTCCGAGCGTGCCCCCAAGCACGATCATCGCCGCCGTCACCTGGCTGACGTCGGCGACCTTGCCCCCCTCCAGAATCAGCCCGCCCAGAATCCCTCCCAGTGCCAGGGCCAGCCCGGCGCAACTGGCCAGATCGACTTTCAGTCCCGCTCGTCCTTTCTTCGGTTTTCCCTTTTCCGCGGCCATGAACTCTCCACGAAACGCTGCCAGGAACTGAACCGCCGTCGCGCGACCGCCAGAACCGTTTTGCCCGTCTCACGCGCCACCGCGACCGGGGCAGCGGTTCGCTGCGCCGCTGTGACCAGCGCCGGCGCATCCGTTTAGCGCTCCCGCACGGTTATTGCTCCTCCACGTCGTCCGCGGCGCGGATCGCCCCCGCTACTGGCTCCCCCGTTGCATTCTCTCGCTCCTCTCCGCTCTCCTCCGGGTGCCCCGGTCCGGTCTCAGACGCTGCGCCCCCATTCTGGATCGCTTTCCGGAATGCGACGATCCGCTCAACGATCTCCTCGGCCGTCTCCAGAACCCGGATCATCTGGCCTGTGGTGAGGCAGATCACCGTGTCCGGGGTGATCTCGATGTGTTCGATCAGGTCCGAGTTCACCACGAAGGGAACATGGCTCAGCCGCGTCAGCCGGATCATGAAGCAGTCCGCCATGGGATCATATCGGCGCTCGTCGCGGGCTTTTTCGGCGGGCGCGGGTTTGGGTTCAAATTCGGCCCGGCGGCGCCGATAAGGCCGGAGAGGTAAACCGATGCTGACCGCCGAACAAAGCGGGAGCGCCGCCGAGGCGGCGCGGATCCTGTGGTTGCTCCGTGGGGGCGCGTCTTCCCGCCTGGAGGTCGAGCTGAGCCAAGTGCCTGCGCGGGCGCAGACCGCCGGCTCAAGCGCCGAGGCCGAGCGCTGGGACCTGCTTGAGGGAATCGCCGAGCGGCTACGCCGTCCTCAGCGCCGCGACGATGTCTGCCTACGTCTCTTGGAGCATCTGGCCGCCGGCCAGCCCGGCTTCACCAGCTCCGCCTGAGGAGCCCTGGCGTCTTCATCCGGCTGCCGGAACATACTCCTCGATGAGGAATCCCAGTCTCGTCCCAGCTTGAACCACACGCCCGTGGTATTTGAGCTTCCCGTTCACCAAGCAGTCTACCGGCCGGTCCACTGGATAGTCGAACGGCAGCACGTCTCCTTCCTGGAGCTCGATCAGGTCCTCCAGCAGCAGCGTCGACCCTTGCAGACGGGCGTCCAACCGCAACTGGGCCGGTCCCGCGAGCCGGAGCATCCGCGCCTGGTCCGGTTCGCTCGCCCCGCCCCGCCGCAGCGTGCCCTGATGCTCGAACCGGCTCCGCATCATCTTGATGGTCAGCGACGGAATCGCCAGGTTCATCATGCCCATCGTCTCCGCGATGCGCATCTCCATGGCGACCGCCACAAACGCTTCGCCGGGATCGACAATCTGCGCAAACTGCGGCTCGGTTTCGAGCGACTGGACGGTGAACTCGATCGGCGCCACACTGGACCATGCCTCTACCAGATCGTGCAGCGCGATTCGCAGGAACCCGTCGAGTAGTCTTTCCTCAATGTCCGTGATCTCTCGTGCGATCTTCGTGGCGGACTTCCCTTTGCCGCCGAGCAGGATCTCCAGCATCGAGAACACCAGGTTCGGGCTCACCTCCAACACAGCGCTGCCTTCATAAGGATGCAAGGCCAGGCAGACCAGACAGGTGGGCGTTGACAGCCCGTCCAGAAACTCGGCATAGGCGAGTTGCTCGACGCTCACCAGGCTCAGAGTCACGTACGCCCGCAAGTAGGCTGACAGACTCGAGGCCAGGGTACGGGCGAAGTTGTCGTGAAGCACCCGAATCGCCTTCAATTGCGATTTCGGAATGCGGTCGAGCCGGCGGAAATCGAAGGGCGTCGCTTTCGGGCCGACCGCGGCCTCCCTCATCTGCTGCTGGAGATCCTTGAAGACGTCGTCGATTTCCTGCTGTGATAGCTGACGGTTCAAGGCCCTAGCCCGCCTCTCCTCTCCGTCTATCGGCGCCGGGCGGGAACTCTTTAAGGCTGCCGGCGGGGGCGGGAGCCGCCCGGCGACACAAGGGCGTTGGGCCGGCGCACCAGGACGCTAAAGATCCTCAGGCGATCGCTCGATCTTTATGCGGTAGAGCTGCTCATGCCTCTCGACATCCTTATCGTGGATGACTCAGCGGCGATCCGAAAAATCCTCCAGCGCGTCTTGCGCCAAGCCGAAATCCCGCTCGGCAACGTCTTAGAAGCGGCCGACGGCGCCGAGGCCATCGAAGCTCTCAAGGCCCAGAAAGTCGGGCTCATCCTTTCCGACATCAACATGCCCAACATGGACGGACTTCAACTGCTCGGCCAGGTCAAAGCCAACCCCGAGTGGAGCGGCGTGCCAGTCGTCATGATCACCACTGAGGGCAGCCAGGCGCGCGTGATGGAGGCAGTTCAGCTTGGCGCCGCCGGCTACGTGCGAAAACCCTTCACTGCCGACCAGATCAAGGAGAAACTGCTCAGCTTCCTCTAGCGCCGCCGAGAAGGGGAGCCTCCGCAAGCGAGAGAACCTATGACCACAATCGACATGGAAACCTTGGTGCAGGCTGCCCGCGCCGCCACCAGCGACGTGTTCGCCACCATGCTGGCTCTCCACCTCGAGCAGGAACAACCCTTCGCGGACCAGTCCCCTCCCAATCCAGCCGAGGGCGTCGTTTCCCTCATCGGGCTCGCCGGCGCCTGGGTGGGCACGGGCAGTCTGTCCTGCTCAGCCTCGCTAGCCTGCCGTATCGCCGCCTCAATGCTGATGGCCGAGTCACCGGCCGTCAATGGCGAGGTGCTCGACGTCTTCGCCGAGGTCACCAACATGATTGTCGGAAACATCAAGACCGTCCTGGAGGAGCGCCTCGGACCCTTGGGACTCAGCATACCCACCGTGGTCTATGGGAAGAACTTCGCCACCCGAAGCGCCAGTCAGAGCCAGTGGACCGTCGTTCCGTTCCGGTGCGGCCAGGAGCGGCTGACTGTCAGTATCTGCCTTGCGCCCTCCCGTCCGCCTCACTTGCCTATGCGGCCCGGCTTCACCCAGTCCTATACCATTCGCGGCTAGATTGAGCCGGCTGTCATGGCCGCTCCTGCGGCAGCGCGGGCGGCCGCGTATATTCGGAAGGTATCTCGCCGGTGAGCGTCTTCAACCAGGCCACGACGAGTCGCACCTCGCCGGCTTTGAACTGCTTGCCCAATTGGTGCTCGGCCATCTTCTCCACGGCTTCCTCCAATGTCGCAATCGATCCGTCGTGAAAGTACGGCGCCGTCTTCTCGACATTCCGCAACGACGGCACCTTAAAGATGAACCGGTCGCCGTCATGGCGCGTCACTTGGTAGCGGCCGAGGTCCCGAGCGTCCTGCCACGGCTTTGCCGATCCCAACCGCTGGTAGATATTCCCCCCAATGAGCGCTCCGTAATGACAAGCGTGACACCCGGCCGCGACGAACTGGTTGAATCCCACTTTCTCCTCACCGGTCAGCGCCGTACGGTCCCCTTCCAGAAAGCGATCCCACCGGGCCGGCGTTACCAGTTTTCGCTCGAACGCGCCGATCGCCTTCGCCATATTGTCGAACGTCACCGGATCGCCCGTCCCCGGGAACGCCCTCCCGAACGCCTCGACATATCCAGGGATCGACCGGAGGACAGCGACCACGTGGCGCTCCGACGGCATCGCCATCTCCACGGGATTCAGCACCGGACCCTTGGCCTGCTCCTCCACTGTGGCGGCGCGGCCGTCCCAAAACTGCACGAACTGGCCGGCCGCGTTGTAGACCGTCGGCGAATTCCGGGAACCCGTCTGCCCTTTGTGCCCCACGGATCTCGCCTTGCCATCCGCTCCATAACTATCGAGCGGATGGCACGTGTTGCACGACACGTCCTGATCTTTGGAGAGCCGCGGATCGAAGTAAAGCATCCGCCCGAGCCGGACCTTCTCCTCGCTGAGAGGATTTCCGTCCGACTGGATCGCCGCCGGCAGCGGTCGGTAGAGACGCAGTCTGTTGGCGTCCACCTCGACACCGCGCCCGGCCGGGGTCGAACAGCCGGGAGCAAGCAGCAAGCTCAGCGACAAAAGGCAGAACGGCCTGCGCGGATCGGGCATGTTCCTCCAGTATAGCCTTCCGCGCCGGCCAGCGTTGTGTCATCCTGCTGATTTCGAGGCTATTGCCATGCTTGATATTCTGGTTCTGCTGCTGGGCGTACTTCCGGTTTCCGCGCACGGCTCAGGCTCCGACCCGCAAATGGAACCTCCCATCGCAAAGAAGATTCCGAAGAAACTCGAGAAGCACGGACACGTTCGCGTCGACAACTACTACTGGCTCAAGGAACGCGACAACCCCGAGGTGCTCGCGTACCTGAAATCGGAGAACGACTACACGGCGGCCGCGACCGCCCACACTAAGAGCCTCCAGCAGAAGCTGTTCGAGGAATTCAAGGCACGAATCAAGCAGACCGACATGTCGGTCCCGTACAAGAGGGACGACTACTGGTACCTGACCCGCGTCGAAGAAGGCAAGGAGTATCCGCTGTACTGCCGGCGCAGGGGCTCGTCCGAAGGTCCCGAGCAAGTCATGGTTGACGTCAACCAGGTCGCCGCCGGGCACGGCTTCTGTTCGGTTCCATTCCCCGAAGTCAGCTCCGGGCAGCACCTCATTGCCTACGCGGTGGACACGGTGGGTCGGAACTTCTTCGACATCCGGTTCAGGAATCTGGAGACCGGCGAGGAGCTGAAGGACGTGATTCCGAAAGCCACCGCCAACATCGCCTGGGCCAACGACAACAAGACGCTGTTTTACGCCAGACAGCATCCGGAAACGCTCCGCTCCTATCGCATCTATCGACACGTGCTCGGGACCGACTCCGGCAGGGACGTCCTCGTCTTCGAGGAAACGGACGAAACCTTCAGTTGCCACGTCTCCATAACCAAGTCGAAGAAGTATCTCTTGATCGAGTCCCACCAAACGCTCAGCAGCGAGTACCGTTATCTGGACGCCGCCGCTCCGGCCGGATCATTCAAGCTGTTCCACCGGCGCGAGCGCGATCACGAGTACACCGTGGACCACTACCGGGACCATTTCTACATCCGCACGAACCAGAAGGCCAAGAACTTCCGCCTTATGAGGACTCCGGTGGATCGCACCGGCGCCGAGAACTGGCAGGAGATTATCCCGCACCGGGATGACGTTCTGCTCGAAGGTTTCGAGTTGTTCCGCGATCAGATCGTCGCCGTCGAGCGCAAGGGCGGCCTCATCCGGCTGCGTGTTATGCCCTGGTCAGGCAGGCAAGAACATTACGTCGATTTCGGCGAGCCGGCCTACGTCGCCTACCCAGGTCCGAACTTCGACTTTGACACCAGCCTCCTGCGCTACCACTACTCCTCTCTCACCACGCCCAATTCGGTTTACGACTACAACATGGAGACACGGGAGAAGAAGCTGTTGAAACGGGACGAGGTCCTGGCCGGCTTCGATTCGGCCAACTACCAGTCCGAGCGGCTGCACGCCTCGGCCCCGGACGGCGCCAGCATTCCCATCTCGCTGGTCTATCGCAAGGGCTTCCGGAAGGACGGTGGCAGTCCCCTCCTGCTTCATGGCTACGGTTCCTATGGATTCAGCACCGACCCGCGCTTCGATCCTCATCGCGTCAGCCTGCTCGATCGCGGCTTTGTCTTTGCCATCGCCCACATCCGCGGAGGCGAGGAGCTTGGGCGGCTCTGGTACGAGGACGGCAAGCTCTTCAAGAAGAAGAACACGTTCACCGACTTCATCGCCTGCGCCGAGTTCCTCGTCAGGGAGAAATACGCCGACCCGAAACGCGTCTTCGCCATAGGCGGCAGCGCCGGCGGCCTGCTCATCGGCGCCGTCGTCAACATGCGGCCCGATCTATGGAAAGGCGCCATCGCCAAGGTACCGTTCGTCGACGCGATTACCACCATGCTGGACGACAGCATCCCCCTCACCACCAACGAATACGACGAGTGGGGGGATCCTAATAAGAAGGAATATTACAATTATATCCGGTCTTACTCTCCATATGACAATGTATCTGCGCAGTCTTATCCCAACCTATTGGTGACGACCGGGCTTCACGACTCACAGGTGCAGTTCTGGGAACCGGCCAAGTGGGTTGCCAAGCTCCGCGCCACAAAGACCGATCGCAATCTTCTCCTGCTCAAGACCGAAATGGAAGCGGGCCACGGCGGCGTCTCGGGCCGGTACAAAAAATACCGGGAGATTGCCTTCGACTACGCTTTTCTTCTCGACCTGGCCGGCATTCAATCCCCTTAATCGTTGTTTTTACGAAATTGTCCGCAATTCTGTCCTCCGTGTGACATGGCACATCGGCCGGCCACGGTCCGAGGCGCGGTCGTTCTGGCTTGCAGCGCCGCCCTTATCGTATTAGAATTCTTGATAAATGGCCGAGGCAAATCGATGAAAAAGCCGCTGTTGGACGCCTCCCCTCTCCAGAATCTCGCCGGCCCCATGGAAATTCAGGTCGCTCCCCGGCGGGATTTCGGAAAAACCGAACAGTTCGACCCTTTCCAACTCGCAATGCAAGGACAGGGATTCGAGATGTTTCATAAGGACTGCGGGGGCCGCGTGGAACTCCGGCTAAAACAGCAGGTGCGGCGTCTCCTCAGCTTTCCCGTTTCCTCGAAACAGTCCTACGAGTTCATTTGTACGGTCTGTCAGGAAGCCTACGAACTCGAGCGCAGCGGGCGCCAGAACCTCACCGACGAGTGCTCCTTCACCCAGCAGTGCCTGCGCCGCGTTCTGGTCGAGAAACAAGGCCCCTTCGGTTCCACGCGAAAACTGAACTTCGATTACCGGAAACCCTGAGCGGGCCGTGGCGTTCGCTGTTCCCTGCCGCCGCACGCTCGATTACAATACAATCCGACATGCGCACTCTCGCCCTGCTCGCCGCCCTTGTCCTGGCGCCGCTCGGCGCTCAAGACAAAGAGAAGAAGGAGCCGCCTCCCAAGACCATCCCCGAACCGGAAACCAGGATCCGCGCCGTGCTCCAAAAGCACCGCGCCCCGGCCGTGGGCGTCGCCGTCGTCAACCGTGACACCACGCTCTGGGCCGCCGGCATCGGCAAGGCGGACGTCGCCGCCGGGCGCGACGCGACCGCCGACACACTGTTCCGGATCGGCTCCATCACCAAGGGCTTCGTCGCTGCCGGCATCATGATGCTTGTCGAGGAGGGCCGCCTCTTCCTCGATGCGCCGGTCAAGCAGATCGTTCCAGAAGTGGAGTTCGTCAATCCCTGGGAGTCCACCGACCCGGTGCGCGTGGTTCATCTGATCGAGCACACCACCGGCTTCGATGACCTGGCGCTGGCCGAGTACGCCAGCAACGACCCTAAACCCCTCACCCTGGCCGAGGGCCTCGCCTTCCGTCCCGCCTCCCGCACCTGCCGGTGGAAACCGGGCTCAGGGTTCTCCTACTGCAACAGCGGGCCTGCCGTCGCCGCCCGCATCATCGAACGAGTCACCGGCAAGCGGTTTGAAGACTTCGCCGCCGAGCGCATCTTCCGGCCGCTCGGGATGAACTCGGCAAGTCTGCTGCTCACGCCGGAGGTCGAGCAGCATCTGGCCAAAGGCTACGCCGAGGACGGCAAGACACTTCTTCCCTACTGGCATATCCTGATGCGGCCCGCCGGCGCCGTCAATGCCTCCCCGCGCGAAATGGCTGCCTGGGTCCGCATGCACCTCAACCGGGGCCGCCTTGGAGAGGCCGTACTCCTGCGTCCCGAGACGATGGACCGGATCGAAACCCCCGGAAGCTCCCTTTCCGCCCGGCGAGGCATCAAGAGCGGCTATGCCCTCGGCAGCTACACCGACCACTTCGAAGGCTTCACCTTTCACGGGCATAACGGCGGCATGGACGGCTACCTGGCCGGCATGGGCTACCTGCGCGGTGCCGGTCTGGGCTACGTCTTCATGGTGAACGCCTCCAACGGTCGTGCCTTCGGCGACATCGAGAGACTTCTCCGCGGCTACCTCACCCAGGGACTCGCCAAGCCTGCTCCCGCATCCGCCGTCGCCATGCCATCACAACGACTCGCAAAGTGGGCCGGGTTCTATGAGCCGCGGAACCTGCGAAGAGAAGACACTCGCTTCCTCGGACGCCTCCTGGGTGTGGTTCGCGTCAACCAGGATGGCGCCAACCTGGTTGCCAAGCGGCTGCTCGGCGGCAAAGCGCGCAAGCTGATACCGGCCGGGGAGGACCGGTTCCGCCCCGAGGAGGAGCCACAACCCGACCGGATCTTCACCCAAGACGAGAGCGGGGAACGCGTGATGGTCGCAGACGGCGCTGTCTGGGTCGAGATCTCCTCGATGCTCGCCTTGGGCCAGCTTGTACTTGGGGCCCTGTGCCTCCTGCTGATGGCAAGCTCGGTCCTTTTCGCCCTGATTTGGGCGCCACGCAAGCTGCTCGGCGGCGCCTTCAGCCGCCTCCGCTTCCCGCTCGCGGCGGGCACGCTCCGTGCGGCGCCAGACAGTGGAGCAAGCAAGCTCAAGGGCCCTCAGCGCCTGTCCGTGCGCGTCGCACCGCTTCTGGCTGCCCTCAGCTTCCTCGGCATGGCGCTGATCCTCTCGCGCCAGGACGCCTCGATCATCTGGAAGCTGGGCAACCTCACCTTCTATTCCGCCTCGTTGTATTTGCTCAGCCTGGCCTTCCCCGTGTTTTCCGCCTGGGCCTTCCTCGCCTCGCTGCGCGCAAAGGCTTCCCAGGTTCGCCGCGGCGTCCGGCTCCACTCGCTTCTGTGCTCGGCCGCCGCCTGCCTCGTCGCGGCCTACTTGATTTACTGGGACTTCATCGGCGTGAAGACGTGGAGATGAGAGCTCTCTACACTCCCATCTTCCGCAGCCCCTTGTAACACTTCGCCACCGCCTCGAGCGGCGGATACTTCTCGGATTCGTACTCGGCAATAAACCACTCCGTGCCACCGACGGTCCGGCAGAGCTCGATGATCTCTTTCCACGGCTGTTCGCCATCGCCGATCAGCGCGTCCTTGTCCTTGGATGAATACTCCTTCATGTGCACGGTCACCGCCCGTCCTGGATACCGCTTCAGGAACGGGATCGGGTCGCCGCCGCCCTCGCGCGCGTTGCCGGTGTCAAACTGCATGATCACTTCTTTCTTCGTGTTGCTGAAGAAGAGGTCCCACAGGTACTCGCCCTCGAACTTCTCGAACTCGAACATGTGGTTGTGGTAGCCCACCTGCATGCCGTGTGCTTTGGCGTTGTCCGCCAGTTCGTTGAACAGCCTGGCCGTGTCGAGCCACGCCTTCTTGGTGGCATGGTACTTATCATCGAGCCACGGCACGATCAGGTAGCGGTTGCCCAAGACCTTGTTGAACTCCACGGTCTTGAGCAGCTCATCCCCCAGCAGCGTATCCAGCCCGATATGCGTCCCGCAGCATTTCAGGCCTGCGCCGTCCAGCAGTCTGCGCAGTTCCTTAGCCGAGCGGCCATAGTAGCCCGCGAACTCGACCGCCTCGTAGCCGATCTTGCCCACCGCCGCGATCGTTCCCGGCAGGTCCTTTTCGCAGTCGTGGCGCACGCTGTAAAGCTGCAACGCCAGGCCGGGCTTCCCTGCCCTGGCCGCCGCGGACATGGCTGTCAGGCCGCCCGCCGCCAGCATCCATTCGCGCCTCGTCAGTTCGTGCTTGCTCATGATTGATGATTCCTCCCCTGGGCGCTGATGCGCGCCTCCGTCCAAGATACACCCGGCGGCGTTGGCTCGGGCTTCAGCCTCTCGGCGTCGGGGACGGGGATGGACGGGAAGCCGCAATGACCAGCGCCTGTGGCTCCGGTCGCTGCCGGAAGGATGATGAAAAAGGCCCGTAGATCCAGCTCCTGAACCTCCTCGGTGGAGCGGGCCGCTAGGCCCACAATGCCGGCGGTCGCGCCGGCAAAGGGTCCAGCGCGGCGTCGGCCGCAGCCATCCGCCGGCAGGACTGCCGGCGTGGCCCGCAAGACTGCGCGCTCCACACCCACCCAGGTTCTGGCCAAATGCAGAAACTCGCGGGGCACGCATTCAGCCTGCCTAGGCCTTTTTCATCATCCTGCTAGAATCTGAGGTAGCGGGGGTGAAAGGGATGCGCGCGGGACACCGGGAGTTACCGCACACTCTGGGAGATCTCCGGCACAGCGAGTTCTCCGAAGACAGGATTGGATCGCGGTCGGTCAAGGACGAGCTACGCCAGAACCTCATCTGCAAGCTGCAACGAAAGGAGACGGTGTTCCCCGGCATCATCGGCTACGACGACACCGTGGCGCCGCAGATCGTCAACGCGATCCTTTCACGGCAAAACTTTGTTCTGCTGGGACTGCGCGGCCAGGCGAAGACCCGAATCCTGCGGATGCTCACAAGCCTGCTGGGCCCCTCGCTTCCGTACGTCGCCGGCTGCGAGATTCACGACAATCCGTATCGCCCTATCTGCCGGCGGTGCCGCTCGCTGCTCGAAGAAATGGCCGAGGAAACGCCGATCGGCTGGCTCACGCCGGACCAGCGCTACGTCGAAAAACTGGCGACGCCGGACGTGACCATCGCCGACATGATCGGCGACATCGACCCGATCAAGGCGGCACGGCACGGCCACGACATTTCGAGCGAGCTGACCATTCACTACGGGCTGGTCCCGCGGGCCAACCGGGGGATTTTCGCCGTCAACGAGTTGCCCGACCTGGCGGGTAAGATCCAGGTCGGCCTGTTCAACATCATGCAGGAGGGCGACGTGCAGATCAAAGGCTACCCGGTCCGGCTGCCGCTCGACCTGCTGCTGGTGTTCACGGCAAACCCGGAGGATTACACGGCGCGCGGCAAGATCATCACGCCGCTCAAGGATCGCATCGGGAGTGAAATCCGCACGCACTACCCGCTCGCTATCGAGCAGGGCATGGAGATCACGCGGCAGGAGGCATGGACGAAGCGCGAGGCGCCGGTTCGCGTCGAGATCCCAGACTACATCGCGGAGACGGTCGAGCAACTGGCCTTCCTCGCCAGGGAGGACAAGCGGATCGACAAGCGTTCGGGCGTTTCGCAACGGCTGCCGATCTCGGCGCTGGAGAACGTCGTGTCAAACGCGGAGAGCCGGGCGCTGCGCACCGGTGAGAAAGTAGCTGTCCCGCGAGTCATCGACATCTACGCGGCCTTGCCTGCCATTACAGGGAAGCTCGAACTGGAGTACGAGGGCGAGCTTAAGGGCGGTGAAGCCGTAGCCCGCGAATTGGTGCGGACGAGTGTCGGCAGGGTCTTTCACCGGCGGCTGGATGGCGTGAACATGTCACGGATCGTGCAGTGGTTCGAACTGGGCGGCTCGCTGAAACTCAACGCACTCGTGGATTCGCGGAAGATGGTGCGGGAGATGGGCGCAATCCAGGGATTGCTGGAGAAGGTCTCGGCCCTCGGGGTCGGACCCGGCGCGGAGGAGGCGGAGGTGGCCTCGGCGGCGGAGTTCATCCTCGAAGGGCTGTATGCGCTGCGCCGAATCAGCCGGACTGAGGAGCAGGGCTTCGTCGCCGAGGAACGCAAGCGCGAGCCGGCTGTCCCCGAAGAGCCTAAACGTCCGAGTCAGCGGAGGCAGTTTAACTAACCTCGGATCGCAGCCTAACCTATGCGCTGGATCAGATATTCGCGTTACACGGGAGAGGATTTCGGCATCGGCGCCGAAGATCTGCTCCGGGCGCTGGCGGATTTCTTCCTCAAAAGCGGCTTCCAACGCCAGCACTACATGTTCACCGAGTGGGACAAGCACACCCTCGAGGAGCTGAAAGACGCGATCCGGCGTGCGCTTGAAAGCGGCGAGATGTTCCCCGACGCGCAGTACCAGGAGATGATGCGGCAGCTCGCAGCCATGTCCCCCGAGCAGCTCGATCAGATCCTGGAGCGGCTGGCGCAGAAACTGGTGGACGAAGGCTACGTAGCCGCCGAGGAGCAGCCGGAGGACAGGCAGTCGCAGGCAGGAGAGTCCCGGCAGCAACTCAAGATCGAAGTCACCGACAAGACGCTCGACTTCCTTGGATACAAGACCTTGAAAGACCTGCTCGGCGCGCTCGGCAAATCGAGTTTCGGCTCTCACGACACACGCGAGATGGCCACCGGCGTCGAAGCCTCCGGCGCTCCGAAGCCTTACGAGTTCGGCGATACCCTCAACCTCGATGTCAGCGCGACGCTGTTCTCCGCCGTGCGCCGCGAGGGTGCGAAGGTGCCGCTCGAGCTGGACTACCCGGACCTCCACGTTCACCAGTCCGAATACCAGAGCTCCTGCGCCACCGTGCTGATGCTCGATTGCAGCCACAGCATGATCCTCTATGGCGAGGACCGCTTCACGCCGGCGAAGAAGGTGGCCCTGGCGCTGGCCCACCTCATCCGGACGCAGTACCCGGGCGACAGCCTCCGCTGCGTGCTGTTCCACGACTCGGCCGAAGAGTTGCGGCTGTCCGAGCTGGCGCGCGTGCAGGTGGGCCCGTACTACACCAACACGCGCGACGGGCTGATTCTGGCGCAGCGCCTACTCGCCCAGGAGAAGAAGGACATGAAGCAGGTGATCATGATCACCGACGGCAAGCCCTCGGCGCTCACGCTCGAGGACGGGCGCATGTATCGCAACGCCTTCGGCCTGGACCCGCTCGTCATCAGCCGCACGCTCGAAGAAGTCAGCCGTTGCCGGCGCCAGGGGATCCTCATCAACACCTTTATGCTGGCCAGCGACTACGGCCTAGTG
>CAYZJD010000048.1:0-17894 GCA_964478455.1 uncultured Solibacteraceae bacterium
TCCCAATCTAGCCGGACGGCTCGCACGGATCTACGGCCACATTAACGGGTACGCCGAGGGCACCGACGGCGCGGTATTCGTGGCGGGCATGGTAAGCCTGGCCTTCCGCGCGACCGATTCGCGTGAGATTGTCCGCGAGGCGGCCAAGCTTATCCATCCTTCGTCGCCCTATCGGCAGTGTCTGAACATGGTGCTTTCCATGGCGGAGGAGGGTAAGTCTTTCGAGCAGGTGTGTCGGGCTGTCGAAGACCGCTATCATCTGGTGTACCCGGTCAAGAACAACGCCGTAGCAAACGGCGGCCTGGTAGCAGCGAGCGTCTGGTTCGGCGGTGGCGATTATCTCAAGACCGTGAACCTCGCCTCCCGTGCCGCCGATTTCTCCGATGCCGATTGCAACGCTGCCAACTCTGCCGCGGTCGTCGGTGCCATGAAGGGCAGCAAGGCGCTTCCGCGGATGGTCGAAAGCCTGCATGACCGCATGGTAGGGGACAAAATGGGCAAGCTGGCCGTGACGCCTCCAGTTGACGAACGCCTCTCCGACATGGTCAAGAGAATCGCCGCTGTCGGGCGCAAGATCGTCGCGGCGAACGGGACGACGGTCACCGACGCGGGGCTCACGGTTCCCTACCACGCAGTCGTGACGCAGCCGGCTGAGTTATTCGCGCTGTCGGACCTGACCAAGTACTGGAATCCCGATTGGAAGCTGGAGCGTGCGGGATTCGGAGGCATATCCGGGCGGGGCCCGGGTGACGTGCGCTGTTCGCGCGCCACATTCCTCGATGGGGACGTTCTGGCAACGTGGCCGGCCCTGGAGGAACCCGGCTTGGTGCTTCGGCGCACTCTAAAACTGGGCGCGACCCCAAGCTTGGCGATGGAAGTGGCGGCCGACCACAGTTGCGCCTGGCAGCTCAATGTTGTCGTCAACAATACGACGATACTGAACCGGACGGTCGAAGGCGGCGGAGCGGGTGACCAGCGAGCTTGGCAGAAAGTGACGGCGGATTTGTCGAAGTTTCGCGGTCAGGAAGTGGAGATCCGAATCTATCAACTTACACTCATACCGAACCAGATCGCCGGCAATGCCTATTGGCGCACTCTCCGGGTGCAGTAATCGAGTATTTGGCTGCCAGCAACGGCGCAGCGGATGGCTGCTGTCTGAAGCCGATGGCGACGTTGCGCTTTGCTGATGTAACATCGCTTTCCGAGGCCGGGATGCGGCCGGCAACGAGAGAACAACAATGTCAAATGACGGTATTTCCAGACGACACTTCTTTTTTGGTACGAGGTTACCGCTTCTCAGGGGACAATAGCAAGGGAGTAACTTCTTGGGCGATGCCGGTAGACTCGGGGTCGATGCCCAGCGATCGGGCGAAGCAGAGAATGGCCATGCCGAGATGATGGATGCTTTGCGGGTCGCCGCGGCCAATCTCGCACTGCCATTCGATGGCATTGGTTAAGGCGATGAATCCGGCCTGGCAGGGGTGATCCAGCCGGCGGACCGCCCGCTCGATTCGGGGAACCTGTCGCAGGGCCAGGCGCGAGATATTAGGGGGCCGGGAGGTCACGCGGCGGACTCCTTTCCGCCAGGGAAGATCGAAACCGCGGGCGCTGCTGGGGCTTCGCCGCCCGCTGCAGTTGCACCAAAAGGGCCAGGGGATCGCGCCTCTGCCGAACCGCGGTGCGCAGCATACTCATCAGGATTTCTTGGGCCTGGGTGCCCCGCTCGCTGCGGTTCCCGGCGCTCATCTTGCGGCTGACCACCGCCGGGCGCAGTTCCTGTTCCGCTGGCCAGTTGCTGGCCTCCACCCCCGCTCTCCACAGATAGGTGAAGACCTGCTGCTGGTGGGCCTCCAGGTGGTTGGCCAGCCGGATGTTCTCCGGATTGGCGAGTGAGGTCTGATACAACAGCCGGTGCAAGCGCGCCTCCAGACGCCCTCGGGCCACGGCCAGCCCGTGCGCCGAGAGGCTTCCCTGATCCCGGCGGTCGCGCAACTGCAAGCCGGCCCGCAAAAGGGCCTGAACCTGCCGCGGGAAACTGCCCGCTCGTCCGCGGGCCACTTCCAGCAGTTCGCGGCAGCGCCGCAGCAGGTGCGTGGTGCAGGTCTGGTGCTCGGCCCACTGCAGCTGGTCATAGGGGTCCGGCCATCATGCCCCACCAGGCCCCTGTAGGTGGCTCCCAGAATCTCCTCCAGCACGTCGTAGCCCCGCGAGGCGCGGATGACATAGAGAGTCGCCGAGGCACAGACAAAATCCCACAGCCAATACCCCACACCATTCACCCGCCAACTGGTCTCGTCCGGGTAGACCGCCGGGCTGCGCCGCACCACCTGTTGGATTTGCTGATAGAGCGGCTGGGCTTGGCGGGCCAGCCGTTCGATCCCCCGCACCAGGGTGGCCTTGGCCAGCCGCAGCCCGAAGACGGAAGCGAACAGCGAAGCCAGACGCCCATGGGAAACGCCGCTCTGCTTGTTCAGCTGCGCGGCCAGGGCCAGAGCCCGCGGGCCGATCTGGTTGGCCGCCGCCCCCAGCGCATCGGAGGTCTGCCGCGGGTGCCGGCCTTGCACCCGCCGCCGGCATTTCACGCACTGTCCCACGTGAATCCGGAACTCGGTGGTCTTGGCTTCGAGCCGCTCGGGAATGTCGGTTTGATGCTGCACCTCAACGGAAGTCTGCTAGAGTTCTCCGGCGCAGTGCGGACAACACTCCGGCAACGGCGCTTCCACCACCTCATCGATTCTTCGCGGCACCGGACGGCAGGACTGGCTTCCGTAGGCCTTCCCTGGTTTCCGCCCCGGTTTGCGGGGGTGGGGTTTCGGAGTCCCTTTCGAGAACGGCGCGGCGGGCCGCTTGGCCGCTCGCCGCGCCTCTTCCAGCAGCGCCTTGAGCTTGCTGACCTGGTTCCGCAGGCGGCTTACCTCCGCGCGCAGCCACCGGTTCTCTCGGCGGACCGCCTGCAGTTCCCGGGCCAGGTCTGCCTCCCGCCGGTTCATCCCGACAGCAGCCGTTGCCGCCACGCCTGCATTATGGATTCCCGGTCAGAAGAGGAGAACTGCTATCTGCGTGGAGGTTCGAGAGCGGTAACCTCGTACGGCGTCTCATTGCTTTCGCTCTCTGGTTTCAGGCGAAGTATCGCGCAACGGTGTCCGACGTGATCGCCGCGTGGTTGCACGCCCTTCGTGCGCGCCGTCGTTGAATGCGTTTCGTTGCCGTTCAGTAATCCTTGCGCTGGATAATGCAGAAACCATTGTGCGGCAGCCGGTTGAGCAGCATTTCGGTCTCTGACTCGTTCTTGATGTTCATCAGGATCATCGGCTTCCGCTCAAGTACTTTCGCAAACACCGGAACCATGTCCTCCAGACTTGGCCCCGTAGGATCGAGCCCCCATTCGATGGCGGCAAATTCTTCGACACTGAGGAGGGCATCAACGTGCCGCCGGGCGCAACTGTGAAAATGGATCGTCACTTTGTCGAATGCGCGAGCCATCTTGCGGTAAGCGGGCAGAAAGACGTCGCGGAAGTGCCCGGGGGAGAAAAGTTGTGAGACATCGGCCTGGGTCACGATATTCGTGCCAGGGCCCCATACACCGTAGCGGTTCACTGTGCCGCCCTGAAACCAGGAAAGCGCCCGCTCCTGGGCCTTCGCCAAATCAATGATCTGATCGGCAAGTTGGTCTGCCATCCTGGCTACGGTCTCCGGCTGGTCGCAGATCAACAGGCAAAGCTGTTCCGAACCGAGGAGCGCCTCCAGGCAATCCGCCGGGCCGCGCAAAAGAGACTCCGCGACCAGATACGAGCCCTCGGCGGCCACGACATTTCTCGCGGTCGCCCATACCAGCTTTTCCAGCCAAGCCGTCTCCACGGCGGACGATAAGTCGTGAAGAGAAAGATGACGCTCCTCAAGCGGCTTGGTCCAAACCGTTTGGGCTTGCGAAGAAAGGTAGACCTGAGCACCGCAGTAGCCTTCCGCCCAAGGCAGGGGCTCAAGAGGAATCTTCTTAGGCCACAGATCGTCCGCCAGATCGATCGGGGGCCGAATGGCCAGGTCCGCCTCAAGCATGCTGTCAGTGATGTCAGAGGGACCAAACCGCCCCTCGTACCGCAGCTTAAGACGATTCAGCGGGAAAAGGCCGCTCTTGGGAGCGAAACCCAAGAGCGGACCGGCGCCCGTGTCCTGCTGCCAAAAGGCTGTGTGCCGTTCCAGCAGTTCGCGCTGCCGCTCCGCGGGTAAGGTTGTTAACCATTCGGTCACAGGGGTCCCTACCCGTTCTCAGGTGCGTAATCCGAGCGCTTTCAGCCGGCCTTCATCGCCGAGATAGAAGCCAGCCTCCAGCAACTTCTTTTGCAGTTCTTTTACCTTCAGGTCGCGCACCCGGATGCCGCTTTTGGCCGATAGCGCCGCGGCGGTTCCACCGGCCTGTCCCATGTGCTGCACGGCCATGACGTTTCTCAGCACCGTGTCCGGGATACCGGAGGCGGACCGGCCAACGGCCAGCAAGCCGTCGATCTTCTTGGGCACCATAACCCGGTAAGGCACGTCCACCCACTTGCACCTGCCCTCCTTCAGGCAAGTCTGCTGGAGCGCCCGGTTCTCGCCGAATACATAAATGACGTCATCAAACTGCTTGCCGGCCTTGGCGTCCTCGAGCCTCATTACGTACTCACCCTCGATGCAAGGGCCGCCGCGAAGCCCCAGGTACGATGATATGGAGACGATGAAAACATTCTCGCAACCCGGCACCGTTTGCTTGAAGTGCTGGACGGCATCGAAGATGAACAGCCGCATCTCCGTCTCGAGCTGCGACATGTCCTTGCCGTCGCCCGCATTCAGCTTGGCATAATCGAGGAGCGGCGGTTCGGGGTCCTTCAGTTGCATGTTGAAGGTCGCCAGGTTGTCGTGAGGAGTCATGCGGTGGAAGAGACGTACGTCCCGCAGCGTGCCCTTTCCACCACTCAGCTCACGCCCCGGAAAAGGGGCGGCCTCTTTCGGAAGCCTCGTCCAGTCGATCCCCCCCACAATGGTCATCAACCCGAATCCGTTCGGCGAATGAGAATCAACAAGGCTGTAGGTCTCCTTTGGGTACAGCGCCGGTGCTCCCGCCCGGCGCGCCACGTCGGCTTCTCCGGTGGCGTCGATCACCACCTTCGCTTTCAGCGCGCTGCGGCCCGATTTATTCTCGACGAACAGGCCCTGGACGGTGTTGCCCGTCATAATCGGATCCGCGGCGTAGGTGGAGACCAGCAATCGCACTCCGGCTTCCTGCAGCATCCGGGTAGCGGTGTAGGAGACGGCCGAGGCCTGGGAAAGCCTCATCACGTCGGAATTCTTCTCGATCCGCAAGGTAAATTCCTTTGAGATCCCGGCAATTTCGGGATAAACCCAGATCGCGGGATAACCGCCGGCTCCCTTATCGTAACGGCCGCTTTTTTCCTTTTCCTTGTACGGACCGGGCGCCTGTGTGCCGCCGCCCGGCTTGTATCCAGGTCCCCAAATGCCACCCACCGTAGCCAACCGATCGACCAGCACCGTTTTGGCGCCGTTGCGGCCGGCTGCGATGGCCGCGCAGATACCCGCTACCCCGCCCCCGGCCACGACGACGTCGACGTCGTAGGTCACCGGAACGCGCTTTTGCGGCTCGCTTACATACTGCGCACCGCCAGGGACGGACCCCTCCTGTGCTTGGCCGGCCGCAACGATTGCCGCGGCCGGAATTGTTGCGAAGAAATGCCTTCTTCTCATAGTTGCCTCCTCCGTTTAGCGCCGGCTGCCCCAGAGCGCGACCGAGCGCTACCCGCGTATGGTTGAGTGTGAAAAGCCAAAGGAAGAAGTGATGCCAAGTACGACATACGATGCGCCCTTAGCGTACTTTCCCACGGCTGCCGCTACTGCCTACCAGGCCCCTGACTGGCTGCAATTCATTCTCTATAGTCAAACGCGTACTGTTATCGCCTGCTCACAGTGCAGGGGCCGAACTGTCGATGCAGGCGCGGTCGAATGTCGGCTAGAGCTTCGGGGTGCGCGGCGCGTCTGCTCACCCACGGATCCTACGCGCCTCCGACATCGGAGGGCATGGACATCATCCATCACCTGCCTGAGTGTCCGCCGCCAGCACGTATGCAAGGTGGTTGTTTCCGATGCACAAATCACGATCTCCAGATCTTCCTCGAGCCCGGCCTGCAACAACGAAGGATGAGGCGTGACGGCACCGGCCAGGCTGCGGCAATCGTGAATTGTGCGAATCACACTTCGAAATACCGCGAGCACTTCGGGGTCGTCGAATGCCAGTGGTTTCCCCATGGACACAGACAGGTCCGCTGGTGCCACGAGACCTCGACTGATCCCCGGGACGGCCACGATTTCCGCGCACCGCTCGACGGCCACAACCGTTTCGATCTGTGCGAAAAGATGCGTCTGCTCGTTGGCGGACGCCGTACTGCATCCCTCGGGGACTGCCGTTGAAACCCCGCATTCCGAGCGGTGCGTATTTGCCATGCCTCACTATCGCCACCGCCGTCTCCGGAGATTCCACCATAGGAACCACCACCAGGTTCGCGCCGGCTTCCAGGGCATGGAGAATATGATCGCGCTCGGCGCCGGGAGCCCGCAAAAGGGATAGCGCGCCGCCTGCCTTGGCGCCGCGGCAGAAGTTTTCTGCCTGGGTCCGGTCGACACTGAGGTGCTCAAGATCGGCCCAAACGAAGTCGAAGCCGAGTATCCCTGCCAGTTCAGCAATTGCCGGCGACGCGCTGTCGATGCAGCAACCCAGGAGCACACCGCGTTCCGGGATTAACGACGGGACGGTTCTACTACCATTCGTTTGCATAAGAATTCCCGAGGATCTGGCCGGGCTCAGTTGCGCCTCTGACTTGTGCTCGAACTTGCCCCTGCGGCGGCACGTTCAGCTTCTTGTCGGCGTGAAGTAGGCGCTTCATCTCCTCAATCTCCGCCGTCTGCCGCACCGTGCGCTTGCGCTTCGGCCAGGCGATGTTGGTCCATTCGTTCGGATCCCGGTCGTGGTCGTAGAACTCGACGCCCGATCTTCCGTCCTCCCACTCCGTGTAACGCCAGTGCTCGGTGCGCACGCTCCGGCCGAACTGCTTGCCCCGCACCACCATGGTGTAAGCCGCTTTCTTCCAGGACCGTTTCGGATCCGCGAGAAGGGGCGCGAAGCTGCTCCCTTCCATGCCCGAAGCGGTGGGCAGGCTGCACAGTTCGGTCAGAGTGGGAAAAACATCGACGAATTCCACCAGCCGCGGCGACACGGCTGGCTTTACGCCCGGAGCGGCCACCATCATCGGCGCGCGCGCCGCCTGCTCGAACACGGTTCCCTTGCGCCACAATTGCAGGTGGTCGTAAAGGTGCCATCCGTGGTCGCCGAACATCAGAACCACCGTATTGTCCCACAGCTTGTTCTCATCCATGGCATCGAGAACCAGGCCGAGCTGTGCGTCCATGAAGGTTGTGGCGGCGTGGTACGCCAGAATGGCCATGCGGCGATCAGTGTCCGACATCTCGTCATCGCCCGGTGTCCGGGAGAGAGCCAGGGGCGGAATGTCGTCGCGGTCGTCCGGCGGGGTATTAGGCAGCTTGATCCGGTCGAGCGAGTACATGTCGAAGTACTTGCGCGGCGCTACCCACGGCAGGTGCGGTTTGTGAAAGCCGCACCCGATGAAAAACAGCTTGTCCTTGTTCTGGTTGATGAGCTGAACGATGCGGCGGGCGGTGGCGCCATCTTCCTCGTCGGCATCGCTGCCGTTGGTGCGAGTCCAACTCAGCACGGGGCCACCCTCCGCTTTGGCCTCCCGTTGCACCTTCGCCCGGGGCTTCTTGCCCTGCAACGGTTCGAACATGTCGTCTTCATCGGTCAGGCCACCGCCATAGCTGTCCCGGCCGGCCTGATAGCGAAGCGTAGTGGCAGGTGGGTCCTGGCGGATGCCCACGCCCGCCTTGCTTTCCGAGATGTCCCAGTGGATCTGCTGTTCATAACGGCCATGGGCGATCTTGCCCACCCGCGCGGTGAAGTATCCGTGCGCCTTGAAGTATTCGGGCATGAACACGGTGTCGCCCAAATGTGTGCGGGGCGGTGTGTAGTTGTCCCAAACCTGCGTGACTTCCGGCCGCCGGCCGCTGAGCAGCGACGTTCGGCTCGGATTGCACAGGGGGTAATTGCAGTACGAGCGATCAAAGCGCACGCCGCGAGCGGCCAGCCGGTCGAGGTTGGGCGTCTTAGCGACCGGATCACCGTAGCAGCCGATGCGATTGTTCAGGTCGTCAACCGCGAGAAGAAGCACGTTCAGCTTGCGGCCGCCGCGTGGGGGGAGCAGTTCCGGTATGCCCACCAGTGGAACGGCTATGGACAGCCTCAGCAGATCGCGCCGTGTGAGGGAAGACATTGAGGAAGCTCCATTCGAAGACGCGCCTGTGAGCGGCCCGTACGCAAATCAATGGACGATCCCGCCAAGGGCCGCACAGGTTCCTTCTCCTGTTGGACAGTGCCCCTTAATCGTGCGGATGCCTGCCTATCCAGTCAACAGGTTTCCCGCAGCATTCCACTATATGGAACAGCGGAAGAGTCAAGTCGCCCCGCTTCCCGGGTGGGCGCTAACCTTGTCTTCCTGAGCGCCTAAGCGGACGTGCGCGTGACCTGAGGACGCAGTTTTACCCACCTGGATTCACTTCTCTTGCAAGTCACGCATGATCCGCTCTAGGTCCGTCGGATCGAAACTCGGCGACTTGCAGTAGTCAATGATCTTGCGCTCGCGGGCCAGGACGCGGTCGACACCAGCCGGAATATCGGCGGCAATGGAACGCGGCACGAGTTGCACGCCGTGCAGGTCCGCATGGACCACGTCGCCCGTTCGTACCGTGATCCCGCCCACTTCAACAGGCAGGCCGAAGTCAATGAGGCGGACATAGGCGTGCGATACGATCACGTGTTGCGCGAAGAAGTGAAAGCCGAGCGGGCGGACTTCGTTCAGGTCGCGCACACCACCGTTGGTAACCGTGCCCACGCAACCCAACGCGACGTGGATGTTTGCCTGTACTTCGCCCCAGAACGAGCCGACGCCCGGCCGCGCATCCATGTCCTGGATGACAATCACGCGCGGCGCAGGGTGCTCTAGTATAAAATTCCAATAGTCAATATAGGGGTACCGAACCGCCTGCTCGCCCTCGGCCGGAGGTCCGTCGGCGCGAATGCGTGCCGTCACGGCATACCCGACCATCACCCCCATCTCCGGAAAAATGCAGCGAATTGCCGAGGTCATGAAGCCTGTATTACGAGGCCGGACATCGAACATCTCGATCGCGTTCGAGAGGGTTGGCGCATCGTACCGCTTCAACGCCTCGATCACACCCATGCCCAGTGGCGCTGTTGCCGGCGCAATCGCTGTGGCTTCTCTTCCTTGATCCTTCATGACTCCTCCGTTCCTACAGGCCTTCGCTTCGAATCCGAGCGTAGGCGGTCGCCAGTCGCCTGTCAACGCTCAGATGTCCTCGTTCACGACGGTGGAACAGAGCGGCGGCTCGATCTGAACGGCGCCCGGCGTGCCGACGGGATGGCGGCGGCCGGAATGATCTTCTACCTGTCCCTGATCGACCATCGAGTCGAGGCGTGGCCTGGCGCCAGAGGGTGACGCAATACCTGCGCGACTGGCTCGAGTTCTTAACGAAGCACTTTTCGCCGGGAAGCCACTCCCCCGGCACCTAAGGCTCCGAGCACCGCGTGAAAATCGCCAGGTCGGTCCAGTAATCGAGGCCTTTTTTCGTTGATTCCGTCCGATAGCATCTTGGCTGTAAAGCGCTGCTGTTTGGCCGTGACTTTGCTTAGCGGTCTTCTTCCGCGCGCTGCCAGGGCGTTTGGCCGGCCGTCTGGATATGTCCCATCAGCCCGTCCGCCAATTCGCGGTAGATTCTCGCCCCGCTGGCCGCAAGGTCCACGTCTTCGTGGGGGTCCTGGCCCAGGTCAAAAAGCCGGTAGGGCTCGAAGGGGTTGTTCTGCACTAAACTTCCAGTTGCGCCGCCGGTAAGCGTAGTAATCGCGTCCCTGGTAGGGCATGCGGCCCTCTCGGCGGACCCAGACCAAGTCGCGCGGTGGCGTGCTTTGTGCCTGGCCGCGCATGGCAGGCAATAGCGAGATTCCGTCCAGTCCGCATGTAATTGCGCCCATAGCGGCGGTGTTCGTAATAGCCATCCATCATGTCCTCGAGAAAGCCATGAAAGAAGTGGACGCCGCGCTGCCGTGGGGTGTTGGGGGACTCGAGGCCGAGGTGCCATTTCCCAACGATCGCGGTGTGGTAGCCCGCCTGCCTCAGGCGTTCGGGGACCAGAACCGCGCTCGGCGAAAGGTAGCCCGAGTTGTTGGCTGGATCGGCGCGGATCACGCCCGGCACACCTGTGCAGTCCGGATAGCGCCCGCTGAGCAGCGCGGCGCGCGTAGGTGAACAAACCGGGGAATTGGCGTAGAAGTTGTCGAAGCGAACCCCGGCCGCCATCAGGGCGTCAATGTTGGGCGTGCGCAGATCCTGGGCGCCATAACTCGACAGATCCCTATACCCGAGATCATCAGCGAGAATGATCAGCAGGTTGGGCGTAGTCGTGCCTGTCGCGGATGCTGCCGTGCTGTTCTGCGCTGAAGTGGTGAACCGCGGCGCGGTCAGAACCGCGCCGGCCGAAGCCCGGAGCAGGGACCGCCGCGTAATCCTGAGTGGGTCAAGGGGCATAGTGTTTCTCCGTTGAACTATCGTGCAGCGTGACGGTCGGCAAAGTGCACCCGGGAGCCGGCATCGCGCGATTCAAACGCTTCACATCCCATTGCGCCTTTCTAGCGCACATCTTCGGGCCCCGCAAGGGCGCCGTTCCGCAGGTGTCAACAGCACGTAATTTCGGTTGACCCGCACGGGCCGAGAAAATATACCGGGATCGCTCAGCGTCCGAAGAGTCTGCTGAATGGATGAGTTCACGATGAACCGCCGACAATTCGTATGGATTGCGGGTATGGGGCCAGGATTGGCGCACGCTTCTCAAGAAGGAAAAGGACTGCCCCCTCCCGCCGAACCAAAGGAGAGACAGCCGGAAAGTCCCGTGGTTCGCGCTCCCTTGAGCCCGCTGCGGATCGGCACGAGCGCCCAACTGTTCGTCGAGCGCTCAATCGTGCGGGAGACGGACCGCGTTTGGTTCACGCTGCACCCCGGGGAAAAACATCCGCGCAACCCGGTGATCCGCGCTGACCGCGACTGGGAAGGGTGGCGCGTGCGGAACAAGGGGAACGCCATCTTCGATGAGGACGAGAAGATTTTCAAGATGTGGTACGGCGCCGACGTGGCCCGCAACTACTTCGAACCCGTCCACAACTACTCGTTGTGTGCCGTCAGCAAGGATGGCGTGGAATGGGAGAAGCCGTTGGTGGGCACGATTCATTCACCGATACTTGGCTTTCGACACAATGTAGTGATCCAGGGGGAGCACGCCTGCGTGACCAAGGACTATGGCGAACCGGACGGAGCCCGAAGATATAAGGCAGTGTTTTCCATCACGCCCGGTCAAGCCGAACCACGGCACCCCAAACACGCGTTCGTTTCCTCGGACGGGCTACACTGGTCCCGGTTCAGCAGCAAACCCCTCGTCGATGGCGTAGGCGACGTGACCATTGCTTATTACGACGAGCGCCGGCGCCTTTGGGTCATGTTCATCAAGAAGGAGATCGTGCTTCGCGGGCAGATGCGGCGCTGCTTCTGGTTGATGACCAGCAGAGATTTCGTTCATTGGAGGGAGCCGCAACTGGTGTTTGTTCCCGATTATGACGACGACGTCGGCTCGATGCGACGGATCGAGGAGGTACGACCGCTTCTCAACGTGCCCGACAATCCTGCACTCGTACGGACGGAATTTTACGGCGTCGGCGCCTATGCGGCCGAGAGCTGTACCGTTGCCTTCCCCTGGATTTTCACCGTGAACAATAGAGGACGATATGGCAGCGTGGATGGTCCCATCGAGATCCAGCTCGCCGCGTCGCGTGACTTGGTGGACTGGCAGCGGCATTTTCGGCTACCCATCGTTCCGAGAGGCCGCGTGGGAGAGTGGGACCCGGGACTCTTCTACACGCAATGCAAGGCGATACGGTACAACGATGAAATCTGGCTGTACTACAGCGCCTCTAACTCCGCACACGGTGATGCGAATCATCCTGACAATGACTATCAGAGGGAAAGGACCTCGAGCATCGGACTGGTCAAATGGAAACTGGACCGCTTCGTATCAGCGGACGCAGGTGCCGAGGGCGGCGTGCTGACCACCGAACCTTTCACCCACGCTGGAAGTCATCTCGAACTGAACGCCCGTGTGGGCCCGGGAGGCGGTATTCGCGCCGAGTTCCTCGATGCGGCGGGCCGGCCCATCCAGGAGCGCGGGCGGTCCGCGCCTTGCACCGGAGACAGGCTGAGGAGCAGGGTTGCCTGGACCGGCAATGAGCAGATCACCCAGCGCCTCAAAGGCAAGCCCGTCAGGTTGAGCTTTGAGCTGCGAAGCACGGAAGTGTATTCATTGGCCTTCCGGAGCTAAACCGCAACAAACCCGGTTTCGCGAACTGAGGCCCGTTGCGGCTGCTACGCTCGGAATGACACCAGGGGCGTCTGCCGACAAGGAAGGAATCGGACGACGCACCGATCACTGCACACTGACGCCGGCCGCCTTCTCATAACCGGTAAACCTGATCCCGGTCCAGCCCGCCAAGGCCGCCGGTTAGCCTGAAATCCCGGCTCTGGAAGGCGGTGATTTACGGGTCTCCCCTCGGATCAAGCTCCAAAAAATCCGAGGGCTGGGGGAGCGAGGCCCAACGAGGAGCTGCACGCGGTGCAGAGGGCGGCCCAGTGGATTAAGCTTTACTGCGGGTAGCATACCTCTGGCCGCAGAGCCTGATTGCGCTGTCGGTGATTCCGCTCCGGCTGTCGCGAGCTACTCTGCTATTCCCAGGCGACACAAAACCACGTGGCGCGCCACCTGCCCGGCGCACGTCCGCCCGCTTCATAATAGGGCAGAAAAACCACCGGCTCCCGTCCGGGAAGTTTCAATTGAAACGCGGGACCGTGCGCACCAGCCGGTGTCGGGCACTGAGAGAATCGGGCCTCGGCACTCGCTTTCGGCAGCTTGAACGTCTCTTCCCGCTTGTAGCCGTCGATCAGCCCCGTAGCATAACACAGCGGCCCGCGCACGACGGCCGCATAATCAATACGGTTAATCTCCCTGTCCTCGTCGCGCATTATCGACAGTGCGGTTCGTACGATCCGCAGCTTCATGGGAAAGCGAGCAGTAACACGGTTGCCGCCGTGCCAGGTGCGTTCAATTCTCAGATAAGTGCCTGGCGTAGTGGCCGCCTTTAGCGGATCGCCATCCACACTCACCTCGACTCCCTCGGCCCACCGGGGAATGCGGAGGAACAGCGGGAAGGCGGCCTGACGCGTGGGATTTACGGTGAGACGAATCTCATCGCTCCGGGGATAATCCGTATCCAGTGCGAGCGCCACTATGCCCCGGTCTGCGAGTTCGATCCGCGCTTCGCTTGGGGAGTAGAGGTTGACCGCGATGCCACCCTCGCGAGTGGCAAACGCAATGGGAGCGATTTCTTCAAGCGCGACTGCACCGCTCGATTTGCAGCAAGCCCAATAGTACGTGTGGCTGCGCTGGCCATTGGTAAATATGAAGTATGCCCAGTCTTCGCCGTTTGGGTCCTGCGCGCCAAGCAGCGAGTTGTAAAGCGTTTTCTCGATCTCGTCTGCGTACTTCGCTTCGCCGGTAAGGCGAAGCAGGTCGCGGTTGAGATGGATCCATGACATCGTGCTGCAGGTTTCGACCGTGCCGTACGGGCTGAAGTAGTCCTTCGCGCTGAATCGCTCGAAACTCTCTCCCCCGACTCCACCCCACGGCCCTCCCGCGGGAGTGAGGTGGTGCTCGGCAACATTGGTCCAGGCATGCTCGGCAGCGCGCTTGTAATCATGGCGCCCGGTCACCTCGAAGAGTTTTGCAAGGGCGACGAAATTCCACAAGAGCTGGTAGATTTTTCCGTCTCCCATCTCTTGAAGATCCTCACCCTTGAGGCTGCGAGATAACAGGGCAAGCGTCGGCCGCTCCTCCACCTGATCGACCACGCGTATAGCGAGTTCCAGGTATCTTTTCTCGCCGGTTGCGCGGTAGAGCTCGACTGCAGGCTCCAGCAGAATGGTGGCCGAAAGCCCAAGGTGGCTACCCCAATCGGCGATGCTACGGCCCTGGCTCACAAAGAGATCGTAGCACAGGTCGCCCACGCGGCACGCTGTCCTCAGGTACTTCTCGTTCGGATAGAAGCGATTCACCTCGAGCAAACCGAGAATGATGTAGCTGTGCACCCAGACGTCCCATGTCTTCCTGCGGGGCCTATCCTGGTAGGTCATCCGGGACGGAGATCCAGGCGCGTATGTGCCGAGGTAACCACTGGGCTCCTGCCGGCTGACGAGGAAATCAGCGACGTTCCGCACGGCCGTAGCGAGGTCGGCATCTCGGGTACGCGCCGCAGCACGGGATGCCGCGTACATCCACTTGCCCGCGTGCTCCCCGTACCAGGAGCTGCCGAAGTTCTTTGCCATTGCCTCCGGGCCGAACATCGCGATCGGATCGCTGTCAACGCCTTTGATGAAGTGCTTCAACCTGCCCTGATAGTTGGCGTAGACGGCCTCCCCGAGTAGGCCGCGGAGAACGACCTGTTGCGGCTCGGCTAGTTTCATTGCGGGCGTCGCCGGCGCGAGGACAGCCGGCACGACAGCGCCCGGCTGTCTCTCTTCCGGTTTCGCAGGCGCCTGCGGCTTCTGGCCGTGAAGTGCGTAGGTAAGGCCTTTGCCACTTCCCGCGGTCCACAAGAATTGGCGTCGATTCACACTGCACCTCTGGCGGTTTGCCCCTCTTATATTGCCGGTGCCCGTGCGGGCCGCTGATCATGCTTACCTCAGCTCCTGCTGCCGAAGGCCCTCCTCAGCTTCGGAAAGCGAAGGAGTATAGCTCCGCGCTCCGGAAATGGAATCTAAGGCTGACCGGCTTGCCTTTGAGGCGGTCGACAATTCCGACATTTTTGGCCCAGGCGACCCGGCTGCGCAAGCTGTCTCCCGTGCACGGGGTGGACAGCCCGGCTCCCTCGATCGGCCTGCCCGCTGCATCCAGAAACTCGGCGCGGATACTGCCTCCTGGCTGCACCCGGGCATTCAATTCAAGACGGCTCCCGGTGTACGTAAACGGCACGGTGGTCAGCACGCCGCCCTCGGAGCCGGCGTCCGCTGACACAAACCGGTCCAGCTTCCATTTGACCAGTCCGATGCTGAAGGTCTTGTCCCTGCTCATCTTGTTCGGCTGCTTCGGGTCGAACCCCTCGTAGCCGTGGGTGCAGTTGGAAGCGCTGAAATACAACCAGACCTCGTCGTTGTGCGGGATCGCTTTCGACTGCGTGCAGAACAGCCCTGAATCCCACTCCCCGACGCGGCCCACGGAGACGCACGGTATGCGGAAATGGCGCTGCCAGTTCACCAGATCCCGTGATGCAGCGAGTTGAATTTCAATGGGACCGCCCTGGTTGCCACCCCCTTCTACGTCATTGTTCACCGAGAAAATCCAGGGAAAAGCAACGGTGCAGCTCTCGGCGGCATAGGCGCCGACGCCGTAAATTTCCGTGCGGACGAGCAGTGGGTTGTCCGGCGCTTCCAGTATGGGCCGGACACTCTCGATACGCCTCCATGAACCGGCGTCGTCGTCGTAATCCGGAACAAACACGAACTGCGGATCGGACCAGTGCACGAAGTCCTTGCTGTACATCAGGCAGAAGCTCCGCCGCAGTTGCCCGCGCACCTTGGGCCTCTTCTTGACGAATGACACCCAGACGCGCCGCTGCTCGTCGTAGTAAGCCGTCAAAACATCGCTCGCGTCCCGCACCACGGATTTCGGGCTGAATTGGGTCCAATGAAACCCATCGGGAGAGACAAAGGTATTTTTCGGGCGGCGTATCTCGGGGTCACTCCCGCCCGAACACAACGCTTTATACCTCCGCGCCGGGTCCCGCTCGTCATAGTCCTTGATCGCGTTAAGGTGCTCACCGCGGAAAACCGCGTTGTGTCGCAGGCCGAGCGTCGGGGATTCGATCGTGCCCACCAGCGGCTTCTCCCACTCCACTCCATCCTTACTAACCGCGTAGTAGCAATTGCTTCCCTTCTGGCCGAAGCCGGCGGGAGTCGGCTCGGAGCTGTACCACATCTTAAAGACCTTCTCGTCTTCGTCGAAGATGGCATTGCGGCAACGGATGCGCCACCCTTCCCAGTCACGGTCGGCTCGGATCAGGGGGTTGCGCGGATGTTTCTCCCCCGGATGCAGGGTGAACCACACCCGCTCCGTCTCCCGAATGATCGAGCGCTCAACGAATAATTGCGCGCTGGTACCGATCTGCACGGGGCTGAAGGGGGCCGAGACCACCGGGCCTTCCGGCTGCCCCTCCTTTTCTTTCGGCGCATTTTCTTTGGGCAGCGTCTGTCCCAACAGCTCCGTGTCCTGGCTCTGAAGCACATGCACCAGCCCTGTGCCACTGCCCGCAGTCCACAAGAATTGTCGGCGGTTCATGGTGAAGTCCTCCACTGGACGCAACTCGCTCCACGCACGACGGATAAGTTTCTTCTACCGGTGGATCCAGTTGGCGTCAACCGAATTGCGCCATCGTTCGCACAAGCGGAACAGCGCCGGACTGGCGTCTGTCTACAGCTGTTCCGGAAACGCTGCGTCAAGATCCAGCCAGCGGTTCAGTTGTCGCTCGTGTTCCGGCCCCCATCCGACATAACAGTTGGCCATGACCTCGTCGTAGGTCGCCGCCTCTTTGTCGGCGCCGTACTCGCGCAAGGGAATTGGCTGTCGCTTCACTTCCTCGCGCCAACGGCGGAAGCTGGCCCGGTCGTAGGCCAGCACGCGGCAGTGAACCTCCTCATAGTCTACTACCTTCCGGAGTTGCTCGTCCATTCGCTTGACTTCCGCGGGCCGCTCTGTCGCCAGGTTCCGAATCTCGTCGGGGTCGTCGCGCAAATTGAATAGCTGTGGGCCGTAACCCGGATAGGCGATGTACTTCCAGTTCCCTTCCCGCAACATAAACATCGTCGTATTACTCGTGCAGCCGCTGTACATCGCGTAAACCCAGCTGCACCGACGCGTGCTTCGCCCTTCGAGGAGCGGCAACAGCGATTCGCCGTCGAGATCGGGCGGCGTGTCCACCTCTGCCATGCCCATCAGCGTGGGAAACAGATCGATCAGCGACACCGGGTGGTCGAGCACTCGGCCCGGACGCACTCCCGGTCCTGAAATCACGAGGGGGACCCGCACCGACGATTCGTACATGTTCATTTTGTAATACTGCCGGTGCTCCATGTTGTTTTCGCCGTGGTCGCTGGTGAAGATGAACCATGTTCGCTCCGCCAAACCCAGCCGCTGCACCTCCTTCCGGATCTCCCCGACGATCGCGTCCGCTTCCGCACACATGGCGTAGTAGATCTGACGCACTCCACGCACCATCTGTTCTGAAAAGCCATGTTCCCAATTCTTGGAGATTCTCTGGTACGCCATTACCCGATGCACTTCTGTGTCTTCGGGAGGCAGTGTGACGGCCGTCCCGTCGATCGTCTTAAGCCAGTAAGGCGAGGTGATAAAAGGTGGATGAGGCACGCTCGGACCGACGTACAGGAAGAACGGCTTGCCGGCTCCCGCGGCTTCGCGCAGGAATGCCTTGGCTTCGTCCACTCTTTTCCAGTCTTTGCGGTGCGTCCGTGCGTCTGCCTCGACGATTCGAGGCGCCTCCATGCGGAATTGCGGCAGGTGGATGTTTGCCGGTCCCGTCCAGTCCGTTACCCGGC
>CAYZJD010000049.1:0-13897 GCA_964478455.1 uncultured Solibacteraceae bacterium
CTCCCAGTGTCTGAATCGCAGCTACGCTTGGGACAGCGTAGGCCCCCCGAGCGCGGGGCGTGTTATTCTCTTCGCTTGCTGGTTGTCATCCTTGCACTCGTTTCGGGCGCCTGTTTCGGGCAGATACGTGCCGGGGCCGCCCGGCGAGTCATCACGCCCGACCTTGTCCGGCACGCGCCGGTCTATCTCGCGGGTTTTGACAACAACCGCGTGGCCACCGGGGTCCACGACGATCTGTTCGCGGGGTGCCTGGCGCTGGCGGCGGGCCAAACGCCGCTGGTGATCTGCGGGGTGGATTCGATCGGCCTGTTTTTCGAAGACGTCGAGAAGATTCGCGCTGGGGCGCGTGAGCGGACCGGCGGCGAGGTGAACGTCATTGTCGCCGCCACGCACAATCACCAGACGCCGGACACGATGGGACTGTGGGGCCCGAAGCCGGGGGTGAGCGGCATCAGCGAAGAGTACAACCGATTCGTCGTCGAGCGCACGGCCGAGGCGGCGGCAGAGGCGGCGAGCGCGCTGCGGCCGGCGGCGTTCGTTGCGGCGACGAAGAAGTCGGCCGAGCTGGCCGGTTTCCTCAACGATACACGGCCGCCCGTCGTGCTCGACCCCGATCTTATCGTCCTTTCGGCCAAAGGCCGCGACGGCAAGCCTATCGGAACGCTGGTCAACTGGGCCAACCACCCGGAGGCGCTCGGCGCGAAGAACACGCTCATCACGGCGGACTACCTGGCCTCGTTCTACGCGCGCCTGGAGGAACTCGGCGGGGGCGTGGCGGTGTTTGTCAACGGCGCGATCGGCGGGATGCAGTCGCCGCTGGGGGCGAAGGTCATCGATCCGAAGTCCGGCCGCGCGGCGCCGGAGAACAGTTTCCGGATGGCGGAGATCATCGGGCGGCGCGTTGCCGAACTGGCCTTCGAGGCCGCGCGCGGGGCAAAGACTGCGGTCATCGACCGCATCGAGTTCCGCGAGAAGCGGATCGAGGTGCCGGTGGCCAACCTCGGCTACCGCATGGCGGCAAAGGCGGATGTGTTCAAAGGCAGAAAGCCCATGAACGCCAACTGGACGACAACGACGCCGGTGGGTCTTGTCCGCATGTCCCACGGGAGGAAACCGCTGCTTGAAATCGCGCTCGTTCCCGGCGAGTTGTACCCCGAGCTGAGCCGTGGCGGCGTCAAGCGTTACTCGGGCGCCGATTATCCGGGTGCGCCGATCGAGCCAGCCATCAAGCGGATGATGAAGGCGCCTCACCGCATGGTGTTCGGCCTCGCGAACGACGAAATCGGCTACATCATTCCCAAGGCTGAATGGGACGAGAGGCAACCCTTCCTTAGAAACAGCCCCAGGCGGTGGTATGGTGAGATTAACTCGACCGGTCCCGAGGCCGCGCCGCTCATTATCGGAACCATTCGGGAGCTAGCGGGCATCCAATAAGGGACGCGCCATTGCCATGTCCGAGATCGTCAGCCAATTCAGCGTGTCCGTGGATCAGATCCAGGACTACGAGTTTCGGGTGAAGTTCGGCAAGGAGCAGGTTCCGGAGTTGGTGATGGACGAGCCGCCGCCTCTGGGACGCGACCTCGGCCCGAGCGCGGGCCGCGTGCTGGCGGCGGCGATCGGCAACTGTCTGAGCGCGAGTCTGCTCTTTTGCGCCCGCAAGGCGAGGGTGCCGCTCGGCAACATCCACACGGAGGTGAAGGTGCAGGTCGTGCGAGCGGAGAACCGCCGGCTGCGCGTCGGCAAGATCGAGGTGGCGATCGATCCGCACCTGGCGGAGTCCGAGAGGGAGAACGCGCGCCGGTGCCTGGCGCTGTTCGAGGACTTCTGCACGGTCACCCAGAGCGTCCGCCGCGGGATCGAAGTGGATGTGACGGTGAAGGGGCTGTCTACTGAATAAAACGTCGCTGATCCCCGCCCTGCTGCTGGTCTTTGCGCCAGTGCTGCTGCCTGCCCAGGAAACCGGCGGAAACGCGACGGCGCACATCGCTCCGGCGACGCCGATTGCGCCGGGGCCTACGACCGCGGACAACTGGCCGCGCTACCTGCACCTTACTTTCGGTCCGGGCGCCTGGCTTGGATCGGGCTTTTGGTCCGGCGTCGCCCAGTGGCGCGACTACCCGTCCGAATGGGAGCAGGGGGCTTCCGGTTACTGGAAGCGGTATGGCCACTCCCACGGCCGCCGGATGATCCGAAACACGATCGACCTCGGCGTGGCCACCTGGCGCGGCGAAATCACGACGTACTCACGGTGCCGGTGCTCGGGCTTCGGACCGCGGCTCGGGCACGCGGTGAAGTCCACCTTCATCCGGCGTACCAACGACGGCGGAACCACGCTGGCGCTCGGGCACTTCGCCGGCTCCTACGGCTCGGGCTTCGCCGCCAATCTCTGGATGCCCGGCTCGCACAACGATTTCGGCGACGGGTTGCGGCGCGGCACGTTCTCTCTGTCTTATGAGGCCCTCCGCAACGTGGGCCGCGAGTTTTGGCCCGACATCAGGCGGAAGGTCTTCCGGAGGAAGTAAGGCAGGTCGAGGCTCCGCATTATCGCTTGTCGACATCGCGAAACTCCAGGCCGATGGTATGCCTCGAGCCAGTAGCGGTGCAGTGGCGGACCCACGCCGAGCCGGTGAGATTCGTGTGAACGACTCGAAACCTTACAACCGTGGAGATCTCAATGGCCTCTGGGATTTCCATCTTCAGACCTCGGGCCGAAACGTCCAGGCAGTGGCCCAGACTGTGTCGCTTGACGCCGGCCTGCTCCTCCCAGGTAATCTCAATCGGGTTGAGCAGGGGCCGTCGCGCATGCAGCCGGCGCTGTCTGAGACGCCGCACGGCAAAAGACATAGAGCAAAGAGCAAGGATGCCAGAGGCAAGAAGGAGAGAAACCAGCACGACCCGTTGCGCGGGCTGCAATTCCGCAAACGGCTTGGCCAAGATGTCCAACAGGAAGTCCATACCATGGCTCCGTTTCTTCCAAAGCGCTTGGCGCCACCCCCGAACCACTGGCTGGCAACTCGCGAGACTCACAGATCTGCTGGCAAGGTAGCTAAACCCTCAGCTCCGCCGACCATGTCTTTGAGCTTCTGAACAGTCGCCACCAGTTCCTCCTGCCGCTCAATTCGAACGCGATCCGCGGCGTGCAAACCTCGGATGGCCTCAGCTTGCGCGTTCAGACGCCGTTCGACACGCTGCTGATCCTCCTGGAATTTCGATACCAGCGTGTTCAGTCTGGAAACGGCGCCCGAAAGCGACTCCAGGGGCTGCTGCGCTGCTTCGAGCTTTTCCGCGACTTCCGAGATTGCACCCTCGGCCACGGCCAAGCGAGCCTCGATCGATTTCTGCTGTGAATCGATTTCCTCCGCCCATCGCCGAACCGTGTTCTCCGCAAACGCCAGTAATTCGGCTTCCTTACGCCGTTCCCCGGCTTGCACCGCCATAAACGCATTCATCTCCTCGCGAATCTGCTGCCCGGCAGCTTCACTCTTCGCAAGAGATGCCTGCATTTGTGGAACCTCTGTAGACAGTTGTCCGGCGACTCGAGCCAGGGAGGCAACGCGACCGTGAAGCGACGCCAACTCACTGTTGGTCTGAAGGACCTCGTTAGAGAGGCTCGACAAGGTGATTTCCATTGCCTGGAGTCTGCCTTGATTCGGTCCAAGCAACAAAGACAGTTGCCGGATGAAAGCCTCCAGGCCGTCGGTCAGCCTGGGGGCGAAGTGCTCAGCCAGCCTGCGGATCTCATCCGCGGGCATGTTCTCACTCGCTTCGACAGCGGAGGGCTCACCCTCACGTTCCGGCGCGGGGATGGGGCTCTCCGGACCTTCCGCGGTTCCCGGTGGTTCCTCCGATTGACTTCCCTCTTGGGTGCCTGGACCTTCACGCTCATCCGCTCCCGACCGACCGAGAACCTCTTTGAGTCGCTGGAACCGGCTCTCCGGCAAATCAGATGTTTGGAAGATGCTTGTCATTGGTTAATTCTCCGAAGTGGGTGTCCGGATCGTGATGCCCACCGGAGCACCTCGAATTCGATCATCGCGGGGTCTTAAGGCACGTGAAAGGCCAAGCGACCAGACTCAATGCCAGCATGGAGTTGCAGGATGCAAGGCGGCGTCCCGATGACAAACTGTCCTGACGACCGGACATTCTGACATCTCCGCTCTCTTCATGTGTCCGCAGGCAATTCATAACACACAATTCGACGATTGGCACCCGAATTGCTCCAGTTAAGGATGCCGTCCAGCGCAACGGTGCTTGCATCGGCTGGCCGCACTTGTTATGCGAAGACCAACTGACCACCGCCGCCATGTCAGGTACCCCCTGAACTGCCACGTCTCCGTCACTTGGCACGATTCCAACGGAGTCGCCCGGTCTACTGGCGCACGTGGAGTGGATATTTCGAAAGCCGGCATCCGGATCGAAATCGCGGAGCCGCTGCCACGGGACGCTCTCATCTACCTGCGCGCGGAGGAATTTGGCGCTCTGGGCAGCGCCCATGTCCGTCATTGTGACCCCCACGGAAACAAGTACTTGGCCGGCCTGGAGTTCGGCGCCTTGCAGCAGGAGATGAAGTTCCCCGAAATAGGGCAAGCGGACTACTATGAGTTGCTTCAAATCAGTCCGAACGCCGAAACCGAGACGATCCACCGCGTGTTTCGAATGCTGGCGGCCCGTTATCACCCCGACAACCAAGAAACGGGAAATCCCGAGTTGTTTCTGCGGCTCTCAAAGGCCTACGAGACCCTGAGCGACCCCGAAAAACGAGCGGAATACGACGCGAACATGCGAAACAGGGAAATCAGACCCCTGCCTGTGTTTGAACTGCGAGACTTTGTTCATGGTGTCCGTGGCGAGATGAACCGCCGGTTGGGTATCTTGTATCTGTTGTACCAGCGGCGCCGGCTGCAATCCATGCGTCCGGGCATGTCCGTGATGGAATTCGAGGGCCTGATGTCGTTCCCCAGGGAACACCTCGAGTTCGCACTCTGGTTTCTCAAGGACAAGCAATACATCAAGATGGAGGAAAATTCGGACTACTCGATCACCAGCGCCGGAGTGGAGCAACTGGAGTCCCAATTGCCGTCGGTTCCGGTCCTGCATAAGCTGCTTGAACCCCCGCAGCCAGAAAACGAGCCAGCACAACCGACACAGGAGAGCGATGCACGACGTCAAGCTGTGGCCTGAAGATGTCGTTTTGTATACAAAAGTAGATATAGTTGCGGTACTCTTGTACCATTACGAAAGTTTCAATTCCAAGCAGTCTGCTTCCCGATGATTGACTCTCCGCCGGAGATGTCTTTAAGATATTACCTGCCGGTACTCGAGGAAGAAGAGTTCCATGAAGGATCAAGGAAGAGCGGAGCCATTGAACTTCCTCGGGGCGCCCTTTTTGATCTGCAGCCCGGCGATGCGGGAATTGATGGCACTCACGGAACGAGTGGCGCGCACCAAGGCTGCGGTATTAATCAACGGCGAGACTGGTTCCGGAAAGGAACTGACTGCTCGAGCGATCCATTGTTATTCCACGCGGTCTTCCAAACCCTGGGTTGATGTTTCCTGCGGGGCGCTACCGGAGCATCTGGTCGAGAGCGAGTTCTTTGGCTATGAGAAAGGGGCCTTTAGCAGCGCGGAAACTCTCAAGCCGGGCTTCTTTGAACTCGCCAACGGAGGGACTCTTTTCCTGGATGAGATCGGACAACTCGAACCGAGGATGCAAGGTAAGCTGCTGCGAGTACTGGATGGCAACCCATATTACCGACTGGGAGGAATCCGTAAAGTAACGGTAGACGTACGGATTGTGGCAGCGACCAATGTTAATCTTGTGGAGGCAGTCCAATCGGGCCAGTTTCGGAGCGATCTATTCCATCGACTGAGTCAGTTCACCCTGACCGTACCGCCACTTCGTCAACGGAGAGAAGACATCATTCCTCTTGCCGAGTTCTTCCTGGAGCGCGAGAACCCCGGACTTCAGCTCTCATCGGAGGCAGGCCTTCTCTTGCAGCGCTACAGTTGGCCAGGAAATGTGCGCCAGTTGCGGAACGTGATCGCCACTGCCGCGATCCTCGCGAGCGGCACGTGCATCCGGGCGGATGACTTGCCGCCCCAGATCCGGTTTCCGGAAGCCAACACCACCAACCATAGGCTTGAGGATGTAGAACGCCGGACGATTTTCGCGACGCTGGCATCCACAAAAGGGCATCGCCGGGAGGCGGCCGAGCAACTGGGAATCTCGGCCAGGACGCTCTCGCGCAAACTGAAGGCTTACTCCAAGGGCGAGGCGAGCATCGCCTGTTGAGCAAAACGAGGGCGACGCGGAGTCAAGCTGACGCCTGCCTTGTGCGGCAGATGACAAACGCGGAGGCTCGCGCACATGCATTCCGCTCATCGCTCTCATTTCCGGGCCGAGGCAGGTCCCATGGGCGCGGAGGCGCCCGCGAGAAGGCAGCTCAGCCCTCGTCGTTTCCCGCCTCGATGGCACGCCGGCAGGCTTCGCAGAAATCGGGTCGCTTGAGATCCAGCCGTTCGACGGCGTGGGTCGAGGCCATCACGCACTGCCAGTCGCGGCAGTGGCGCAAGCCGAACGTATGGCCGAGTTCATGGACCGCCTCCTTGACCACCCTCTCAAGCAGCAGATTCTCATCCGGCGGCAGGCCATAGAACTCCTGGCGCAGGCGGTGCAGCGACACCACGGCGCAGTCCCCGCCGAGCTGCGCCTCGCCGAAGACGAACGTCAGCACGGGGACGAACAGGTCCTCCTGCGTGACGCCGAGCAAGCGGACACCGTCTTCGAGGGCGGCCAGCGGCATGAGTTGCTGAAGGATGGCGGTGGAGTAGTACTGCCCGCAGCCGGCGTCAAAGGCCGCTGAGATGTCCGGCGTCCATTCGCGAACGTGGCAGGAAAGGCCGAAGATCCGCGCGAGCGCCGCCGCCAGGGAGTCAAGAAACTCGAGCGGGACGTCCTCGCCGAGAGGCTGGAGATGAATCGCCCTGGTGCTGGCGGGGCGGGGAGTCACTTCAGCCCGTAGCGCTTGAGCTTGCTGTACAGGGTGGACCGGTCGATTCCAAGAATGCGCGCAGCCCGCGAGAGGTTGCCCTCGCACTCCTGAACGACCTTCTCGATATGCCCGCGCTCGACGTCGTTTAGGCTGCGTCCGTTTCTAGACTCCGTGGCGCGGAGCTGGAAGGGGAAGTCCGCGGGCTGAATCTCCGGCTCCCGGCTGATGACGAGCGCCCGCTCGATGGCGTTCTCCAACTCGCGCACGTTGCCCGGCCAATCGTACTTCAGGAGCACGTCGAGCGCCGGCGCCCGCTTTGACCAGCTCTTCCAGGTCCCTGTTGGTGGCGGCGACGCAGCGGAAGTCCACGCGGATGGACTGCGTTCCGCCCACCCGCACAATCTCCTTCTCCTGCAACACCCGCAACAGGTCCGTCTGTGTTTTCAGGCTGATGTCGCTGATCTCGTCGAGGAACACCGTTCCGCCGTCGGCCACCTCGAACTTGCCCTTCCGGCGGTATTGCGCGCCGGTGAAGGCACCGCGCTCGTGGCCGAAGAGCTCGCTTTCGAGCAGGGTTTCCGTCAGCGCACCGCAGTGGATCACCACCATCGGCATATACCGTCTGGGGCTCATGGCGTGAATCGCCCGCGCCACCAGTTCTTTGCCGGTGCCGCTTTCGCCGGAGATGAGCACGGTAGTGTCGGTCGGCGCGACCATCTCGATCAGCTCGAAGACCCGCTTCATCGGCGGGCTCTTGCCGATCAGCTCCGTCCGCGGGTAGATTTCCTGCAAGTTCTCCCGGAGCTTTTCGAGTTCCCGCGAAGTGCGCTTGTGCTCGAGCGCCTTGTCGACCAGGTGCACCAGCTCATCCGGGTCAATCGGCTTGGTGATGTAATCGTAGGCGCCGCGTTTCAGTGCCTGGACGGCGGTCTCGACGCTGGCGTAGCCGGTCATGATCACGACGAGCAGGTCGGCATCGGCATCGGCGAGCTTCTTCTGAAGCTCCATCCCATCCATCCCGGGCATCTTGATGTCGAGCAGCGCCAGGTCGTAGTGTTTCTCCTGAACGGCCGCCAGCGCCTCGCGCCCGCTAGCCGCCAGGCCTACTTCGTAGGCTTCGCCGGCGAACCACCTTCCCAGCGAGTCGCGGACCACCAGTTCGTCGTCCACGATCAGAATGCGGCCCCGAGGGCTCGGCCCAGCCACAGAAGCGTTCACGTGCGACCTCCATTCCCGCCGGCGGAGACTCCCACCGGCACGTCGGTCGGCAAAGCGATCACGAACTCGGCGCCCTGCCCGGCCACCGACTCAACCGCCAGATTCCCTCCGTGCTGCTCGATAATGTTGCGGGCCACGGTCAGGCCGAGACCCGTACGATGCTGGTCCTCCTTGGTGGTGAAGAACGGCTCGAAGATATGTGGAAGGACTTCCGGCGGGATTCCCGGGCCGGTGTCGCGGATGCGGATGCGGACGCCGGCCGCCTCGTCCCGCTCGGTCGCCACCCGCAGCGTTCCACCTTGCCGCATAGCCTCGGCCGCGTTCATCAGCAGCGCCAGGATCGCCTGCTGGATCTGGTGGCCGTCGCAGCGGCAGAGAGGCAGGTCCGCCGCCAGATTCTTCTCGAGCCCTACTTCCTGCAACTCCAACTGATGGTGCAACAGCGTCAGCGCCCGTTCCACCAGCGTGTTCAGGTCCTGCGGCTCCTTGCGTGGCGGCGACTGGCGGGCAAACGTAAGCAGGTTCCTCACGATCTCCCCGCAGCGGCGGCTCTCGCGCTCGATGACGCCCAACTGGTCCACCAGCTCCGCCCGCCGGGCCGGATCGACTTGGTTCTGCTCGAGCGCCTTTAACACGAGCCGGGCGTAGGTGAGGATGCCGAACAGCGGATTGTTCACCTCGTGCGCCACCACCGCGGCCAGCTTGCCGAGCGAGGCCATCTTCTCACTGGCGACCAGGCTGGTCTGCGCGCGCTCCAGCTCACGGGTCTTCTTCTGCACGCGCTCTTCGAGCGTGCGCGCCCAGGCGGTGATCTCCTCGCGGGCCCGCTCGAGGTCGGCCGTCATGCGGTTGAAGGAATCGGCCAGTTCTCCGAGTTCGTCCCGCGAGTGGACCGAGAGGCGATGGGAAAGGTCGCCGCCGGCGACTTTGTGCGTCCCGGCGATGAGATCTTTCACCGGCCGGTGCACGACAACCACGATGAATCCGACGCCGACCAGCGACGCCAGCACCGCCGCCAAGCCGGTGTAGAAGACGAGGTGGTTGCGATACTCGGCCAACTGCCGGTCCACGCCGTCGAGCCACAGATTGACGTCGATGACGCCGAGAATTCTCCGGCCGGCCGGATGGGCGTGGCAGGCCGCATTCGAGCAAGCCGGCTGGTTTTCGATGGGACGGATGATACCCAGCACGCGGCGCTCTCCGGACTGGAAGATGCGATAGCGGTCCGGCCGGTCCAACCGTTCGAGCGGCGCGGCCTGCGCGTGGCACCCGTAGCAGGCTTCAGCACGCTTGTCCACCACCCGGTTCACCTCCCAGGTGTCGGTCGAGAAGCTGATCCGCCCTTCTTCGTTGAAGATCCGCACCAGGCGGATGCCCGGTTCCTTGCCGATGGCGGCGATGACTTCATAGAGCGCCTCGCGGTCGTTGTGCAGCATCTGGTAGCGGGTGCTGCGCTGGATGAGGTCGCTGATGCGGTCGGCGCTCTGCAACACCAGTTCCTCGGAGTGCCGCCGGTGCTCGCGCAAGCTGAGGAAGCTGAACAGCGCCAGGAAGGCGGTAAAACTCGCCACCACCGCGATGGCGAGCTTCACCGCCAGCCCGGCGCGGAACCGGTTGCTACTCAGCGGCGCTTCTTGCATCACTTAGTCCCCCGGGGCCAGCTCGGACGCCGGCTGTGCCGCCGGCTCCGGCGCCGGCAGCGGTTCCTCCTTTGCCCTTTCAAAGACCGGCAGGTACTTGGCGGCAAACCGGAAGACGGCGAAGCCGAGCGCGATGATGCTCAGCGTCACCATCGCTTCGGTCCATTTCGGAACGTATTCGACGCCGGAGCTCGCCTGCATCCCGGTAACGCTGACATTCAGCCGGTGCGCAACAAAGGCGAAGATCACCATGACCGCGCACGCGTAAAGAGCAGAGGGATTCGCGCGCACGCGCGACCGGAACAGCAGCAGCATCGGCGCCGTCGCCAGGGAGACTTCGAGCAGGAACAGCCAGCTTTCCATGCGCCCTTCGAGCGCCAGCGCGAGTACGCCGCGCCGGGCCAGATCCAGGAACCGGATCACCAGGCAGACCAGCAGCAGCACCGCCAGCAGGCGCGCCATGCCGTCCAGCAGGGGCAGCTCCAGTTGTCTGCCGAAGGCTTTGCTCGAGTGCCACGACTCGAAGATGGTCATGGCCAGCCCGACCGTGATCGCCGACACGAAGAAGAAGACGGGCAGCAGCGGCGTGTACCAGAGCGGGTGCAGCTTTTCGGGAACGATCAGGTACAGGCTGCCCAGGGAGGACTGGTGCAGTGTGGACAGGATCACTCCGGCGATCACCAGGGGAATCATGACCCGGCGAATCCACTTGAGGGGCTCGTACAAGCCGAAGCGCTCGAGCACCACCGGCGCGAACTCCAGCGCGAGCACGGTTGTGTACAGCGTCACGCACCAGGCGACTTCGAACATCACCGAGCGCGGGTTCCACATCACCAGCGGGTGCCAGATCCGGTACGGCCGGCCGAGATCGAACAGCAGCGCGAGAATCACCAGCATGTAGCCGAGAAAGGCCGTGAGAATCGCGGGCCGCACGATCGGCTTGTAGCGCCGGAGGTTGAAGATGTGCACCGAGGCGGCCAGGGTGAAGCCCCCGGCTGCCAGCCCGACTCCGCACAGGACGTCAAAGCCGATCCACAACCCCCATGGGAACTGGTCGCTCAGGTTCGTAGACGCGCCCAGGCCGTAGAACGCCCGGACATAGGTTGCGTACGCGCCGCCGGCCAGGATCAGGACGAACAGGGCCCGCCAGAAGGTGGACGGCCACCGCAGCAGTTTCGTCATCGCCCGACGTCCTTTCCCGGCTTACGCCCTTCGGCAGCGGCGACTTCCTCCCTACGGTGAGTGATCCAGTAAACGCCGCCCAGCAACGCGCTCCCCACCCCCACCACGTCGGGAACGAAGGACAGCGCCTGCCAGGTCAGCAGGGGAAGCGGGTGCTGCGGCAGATTCGCTTTCAGGCCCAGCTCCTCGGGCGGCGCCGCCGCGATCATAAGCACCGAGGCACCGCCCACCTCGCGGCGGCCGTAGATCCGCTGCCAGTAATCTTTCGGATTTGTGGCCAGGCGGTGCAGCGCCTCGTGAAGCAGCTCCTCGCGCCGGCCGGTGATGGTAGCGCCGGTCGGGCAGGCCTCTGAGCAGGTGGTCGGTTTGCCCGCCATGAGCCGCTCGAAGCACATATCGCATTTCTTGACCTTGGGCTGCGTCCTGGTCCACTCGTACACCGGGACCTGGAACGGGCAGGCCAGCATGCAATAGCGGCAGCCCATGCAGCGCTTCTCGTCGTACACCACCGGGCCGGCCTCTGTTTTCTGGAGCGCGGCCACCGGGCAAACCGAAACGCACGTTGGTTGGTTGCAGTGCATGCACATCCGGCGCGCATACCGTTCGCCGCGTGTCACAATCGTTGTCAATTTGTGCTCGGAGAGAACCTCCCGAGCGGCGATGGCTTCGTTGTAAGGCAAGCCCCACTTGCCGGAGCAGGCTCGCTCACATTCGCGGCACCCGACGCACTTCGTACTGTCGTAGAGAACTGCAAGACTCATGGTTCACCTCGATCACGGCCGGTGGACACACGTCAGGCTACCGGTATTGGCCATCCGAATATCCTGGAGCAATTCGATGACCAACCGGAGACCGGCGTGGTCACCGCGGAAGGAAGAACTCCTCGGTGAGTTCCCTCCAGGAAGCGTCCGGCAGCGCCGCGAACAAGTCCTGAGCCGGACGGCCACCGTCGGCCGCCACGGCTCCTGCCAATCGCGGCTGCCGGGCATACAGGCGCTCGGCCGCTTCCCGCATCCAGGCCGTCACCATGTTCCGAGGAACCATGTTGCGCTGCATGGTTTCCTCGTCCGGGGCGTGCACGACCATCAACCAGCCTGCCCCGTACGGGTCTCTTCTGAGTAGGGACGGATCCTTGAGGACCTCTGCGTTGACCTCGACGATCTCGCCCTCCGTGGGAGAGACCATCATGGTCTTCTCTCCATCGCGATAGAAGGTAATGGCCTTCTGTCCTTGGCGCACCCAGAGGCCAGGTTTCGGGGTTTCGACGCGTTCGATGCGGCCCATCAGCGCGGCGGCGAATTCGTCAATCCCGACGCGGACCAGGTTCTTGCGCTCCCGCAAAGCCCAACTGTGGCCCGGATGGTACCGAACCCTGTCCGGCACCAGGAAACCTTCCACGAACATGCCCTCCGTGTTGACGCTCCGGCGCGTAGCAGCGACCGGCAGCGGCTTGGGGGCCTTTTTCCGGCTAAGGAGGTAGTCGATCAGAATAAAAGTGAAGAACGTGAGCAGAACTAATAGGACGGTCATGTTGCCTTCTCCTTGGGCGGGAGAACCCGCACCGATATGGTACGGGCAACTTTGATACCGTTTCCTGGTTTTTCCGGCCCGCTCCTGTGAAAATAGCGGTATCAGAATCAATAACTTACGAGCAGCACAAGGAGGTCTTGCAGGCGGCGAGAGAGGGCGATTGTAGAGTTTCGCTACGCCGGTCTAGATATTTCCATCCGATTCTGCTGCAACTCCAGCGGCCACTGGGGCTTATATAGCGTCGGAGATTTCTACGTGATCCCTGTCTCGTTGTGGTGTTTTTCCACTAGAACTCTGTCACTGCCTCCTGCTCCAAACCGTCCCGGTTCAGAACAAGGATCTCCTTTTTTTGAACCCGCAGCAGACCCTCGGCCTGAAAGCGGCTGAGGTTTCTGGAAATGACCTCGCGGACCGTTCCCAAGCGGGAGGCGAGTTCCTGGTGGGTAAGTGGGAAAGAAAACGGATTCGTGCCTTGCGCTTGGTAGGCCTCAAGCAGGCTCCGCGCCAGCCTCTGCCGCACACTGCCGAAACTGACGCTCTCGACGATTCCCACCAGGGTGCGCAGCCGCCGGCCGACGACAGCCAGCATTTTCAACGCAACCTCGGGATGCTGGCGGCAGACCTGGCGGAAGTCCTGCTTGCTAATGAGGTAGGCGACCACTTCGTCGAGCGCGCTGACGGTGGCCGGATACGGCCCGCCGTCAAAAAGGGGAACCTCGGCGACGCTCGACGGGGCCGACTCCACCGTCAGCATGATCTCGCGGCCCGCCGGAGAGGTTTTGAAGATCTTCACGCTGCCCTGGCCGAGGATATGCAGGCCATAGCAGTCCTCTCCCTCGTGGAACAGCACTTCGCCCGGCGCGTACCGGCGCACCAGGATCCGCTGCGCGATGGCGTCCAGTTCCTCGGCCGAAAGCCCCGCAAACAGGCTGACGCGCGCGAGCAATTCGCTCTTGCCGCCCATAGAAATCTTCCGTAGGCAGGCCTCTTGGCCCGGCATCAGCGTGCAAAGGTCCCGCAAATCCGTTACTGGTTCCGGTTCAGGAAGGCAACCAGATCGGCCATTTCGCCGCCGACGAACCGAGGCCAGGCGAGGTTCTGCTCTTTGATCCGCTTCAGCATCACGGGCCCGTGTTGCCACAGCGCCGACGTCATTGACAGCGCGTTCAGCGGCTCCTTGCGGTCCGTTAGGCTGGGCGCCGGGCCGGCATCGTGACACGTACCGCACTTCTTCGCGGCGTAGACGCCCTTGCCTCTCGAAGCGCTGCCCGCCTGCTCGAACAACTGCCTTGACCAGAGATAGCCGACAATGCGCCTCATCTCTTCCGCTCGCAA
>CAYZJD010000049.1:13907-17814 GCA_964478455.1 uncultured Solibacteraceae bacterium
GTTCCACATTGCCACCGCGAAGTCCGTCACCGTCCGGTTGGCGAACCGGTCCTCCAGCGAGTTTTTGCCGGTGTGGCACTCGGCGCAACCCTTCAATTCAAACAGCATCTTGCCCGTCTCGGCCGAGGCCGGCGCAAAGACCCGCGGCCCGCCCTTCACCCCTGGCGCGTTTTGCAGGTAGACGATCAGGTCCGTCAGTTCCTGGCTGGTCAGCACCGGCCACGGGATGTTCTTCTTCCCCAGCGCCGCTTTCATCGTCGCCGAGTGGTTCCACATCTCCTGCGCCAGTAGGATGCAATCGCCGAGGGACTTCCACTCGGCCACTGGCCTGGCCCCGCCACCGAGCGCCTGGGAAAGCCCATGGCACTCCGCGCAGCGCTTGGACTGGAAGACCTGCTTGCCACGTCCCGCGTCGCCGGGCTGGTCGAAGTAGCGAACCGAGTAAAAATAGGCGAACAGGTCGGCAGCCTGCTCCGAGCTGAGACGCGGACTGGGGATGCCCGCCTCCGACATCGCCTTCCACATGGTCGGCGCATGGTTCCAGAGCAGGCTCGTCATCAAGGACGGAGTGAGGTTCCGGCCGCCGGCCTTAGCCAGATCCGGAGCCGCCGTCCCGCCCTTGCCGTTCACGCTGTGACATTCCACGCACCTCTGGCTTCGGAAAACCTCCGCTCCGGCGCGGGAATCGCCGGGAATCGGAATGGCGCCCGGAAGCGATGCGGGCACAGCAGCGGCAAGGACAAGGAACGCAAGGATGCGCATACACGCTACTATATCGCGGGGGACGCAAAAAGGGGTCAGCCTGATCCGCCCCATTTAGCCGGGAGCGCGGCAGAAAATGGGGCAGATCAGGCTGACCCCTTTTTAGAGCGCGAGGCGGAGGCCGGCGATGAACTGGTGGGTGCGGAATCCTTCGTAGAGGTAGAGGGGCTGGGCGAGCTGATACCAGCGCCACTCGGCGAACCAGAAAACCTTCCGATGAACGGGGAAGGCGAACTTCACCAGCGGCTGGTAATACTGCGCCGGCCGGCTCCCCATGGAGCGGTAGAGCGAGCCGCCGAGGCTCAGCTTCGGCGCGGCCTGGTTGACGTTGGGGAACGTCAGATCCAGGACGCCCGAGGCGATGTGGGCATTCTCGCGATAGACGGACTGGAGCGCCGAGAAGCCTAGCGGATCAAGGTAGAGCAGATCCGAGCGGAGAGTCGAGCGCGTGTAGTCGCCGGTGAGGCTGAAACGCTTGCCGCCGCCCGGCGTCCAGAAGACCGACAGCGAGTTGTCGCGGCTGAGGAAATCGTAATTCAGGCGCGCCGCGGGGTTTTCGTTGCTTAACAACCCGAACGCCGCCGCGAAGCTGAGCGAGCTTAGCGCCTGGTAACGCACGCGCGCCTTCAGCTTCCGGTAGTCCTGCAAGCTGGTGCGGAAGTAGTTGCGATCGGCCGAGCCGGCTTCGAAGTCGGCCTGGATGTTCAACCGGTCCGCCGGCCGCAGGCTCACACCGGCGAGCCCGGCGTGCATCTTCAATCTCCCGGCTTCCTGAGGGCCGCTCTGGCTCAACTGCGGCGCACGCACTTCCGAGTCGCCCCAGACGTAGCGGTGGCCGCCGCGGAGCGTGAAGCGGTCGGTTATGTCCACCAGCAGGTTGGCCTCCTGCCGGTTGTAGTTGAAGACGAGCCGCTCGAGGCCGGGCAGAAGCTGGCTGCTCGCGAGGGTCGACGAACTGTCGGGAGTTGTGACCGTGAACGAGTCCTCGGCCAGCGCCGACGCCGTCGTGTGGAAGCGGTCCGCCACCAGCGATTCCATCACCCGCACCCGGCGGTGCGGCCGCAGCTCGGCCGCGAAACTGCCCGATGTGTGCGGCTGCCTGGCCTCCGAGGCGAGCAGGCTCTGCTGGAGGTCGAAGAACCGCAGTCCGGCAATCGGCGGACGGAAGGCCACGAAACGCCCGGCGTTGCGCTGGTTGTACTCGACATCGCTGGACGGCTGGCTGTAAAGGAACTGTCCGTACAGGTTCAACCAGGAGACGGGGTTCGCCGTCAGCAAGCCCTTACTGTACTGGCTGTCGCCGCGAACGCGGTAGGCCTGTAACAGATCGGTCAGGAACAACTGCTGGCCGAGCACGGGCGTGGTGCGGTTACCATTCTGCCGCTCGGCGTTGAAGACGCTCTGGTCGTCTTTGAAGCGGGTGGCGCCCTGCTCGAGCGTCACGTGAAGACGATGCAGCTCGATCCGGACGCCGCCACGGAAATGATCGGTCTTGTCGCGCAGCTTGTTTGCGACCGGGTATTCGTTGCCGTCGGCGACGAAATCGGTGATGCCCGCGCCGTTGCCCCAGTCGCGCGAGTGCGCGACGAACGGGACGATCTTGCGGCCGGGCAGAAGCTCCAACTCCGTGTCGATGAGCCGCCGCTGGAGGTCGAACGAGCGCTGGTTCAGCAGCACGCCCCGCTGGACGAACGGATTGGCGAACGAAGGGAGGAAGTTGAAGTAGGAGATGTTCCGGTAGTCGAACGACAGCCGGTAGGAGCCGTCGCGGCCGACCTCGACCCGCGCCGTGTTGTACGGATCGCCGCCCCAACTGGAGCCGCGAACGGTCATGGTGTCGAACAGCTTGCGCGAGGCGTTGCGGACGGTGAAATCCAGACCGAGCAGCTTGGGGCCTTCTCCAAGGTTCACCACGCTGCGGTACGTGTTGAAATCGCCGCCAACATCGCTCACCCAGCGGTAGCCCGCTTCCATGTTGCCGGAGAGCCACTGCTCGACGGCAGGCGAAACTGCCTGGCCGGATTCCTGGGCCGCGGGTGTAGCCTCCTGTGCGGCCACAGGCAGCGTCAGTAACAGCGCAAGCAGCAGCGGCTTTAGCCGCCTCCGCTTCCCGCTTGCGGCGGGCGCGCTGCGGTCGGCGCCAGGCCAGGGAGGGACACCCGTATTCCTCAGAAGTCTCATCGTAGTAACGCCCGGCTGGTGTGCGACCCGTGGATCTTCACGTGGCAGATGGTGCAGTTGCGGAAGCGCGCGCTCCGCAAGTCATGGAACGCCGGAGGGATGCCGCCCAGGCCGCCTGCCGGCGCCGCCTGCGGCACCGTTGCCAACGGCAGGTTGGCATGGCACTCCAGGCACAGGATGGAGACTTCGTGTCGTCTAAGCATGCGCGGGTTGGCCGAGCCGTGAGGTTCGTGACAGCTCTGACAACCTTCCAGCCGCACGGGCGCGTGCTCGAAGGCAAACGGGCCGCGCTTGTCGCCGTGACACTTGAGGCAGCCCGGTTCGTTCGCCGATACTGTCCGCATCGACGAGGCAAGCAGGCTGCCGTGCGGGTTGTGGCAATCCACGCACGACATCGCCCCTTCCGTCACGCGGTGGCTGTGCGGCTTGCGGAACGATGCCAGCGCCGGCGTGTGGCAGCCCGCGCAAAGCTGGCTGACGGCCGCCGGCCGCCTGGCTGCCAGCGCGTCGGCGCCCGCTTTGTGAACTGAATGGCAGCTCGCACAACTCGCCTGGCTCCTGGCGTGCCCGCCCTGGATCCTCCCCACGTGCGTCGGCTGATTCAGGTGGCAGCCGAGGCAACCCTTGTCGGCTTCCGCCGCTGTCTGCTTAAGCGGATTCAGGGTGTCAGCGGCGACGGTGGTTTCCGCGTGCACACTGCCCGGCCCGTGGCAGGATTCGCAGGCGTTCCCCTTCCAGCCCCGCCGCGCGTCTTTGTCGACGACCGCGTGCGGGCTCTTCAGGAAGGATTTGTAGATGTCCTCGTGACAAGTCGAGCAGGTCTCCGAGCCCACCAGCGTCGCCTTCGGCTTGGCGGCCTGCCGAGTCTTCTCCTCCGCCTGCTTGACCGCTGCCGGCGATAGAACAGACAGCAGGATCACCGCTGCCAGAAAAAAGAGGGCGGGGCCCCCGGGAGGGCGGGGGC
>CAYZJD010000050.1:0-17765 GCA_964478455.1 uncultured Solibacteraceae bacterium
AAGCCCCGGTGCTTGCCCAATCACACGGTTACATTCTTAAATGACCCAACCGAGATCGGTTTCGGTTACATCGTTAAATGACTTGACAGGTCACGAAACCACTCGAAACCACTTCGAAACTTCCCTCTCCAGGCACATCGTGACCCACCCCGGCTCAGGGTGATGAGTGCGAGCCTGTGGAGGGAATTCCGTCGCATTGCCATAAGCGACAGCTTCCGGCTGGCCTGGGCACGGCCGGAGCGGAACGCAGGCCGCGCTGACGCCGCCCCCTCGGCCAGCGGCGCGCCTCGTGGTTCCGATAGTGCTTAGAGTCACCCGTAAGAACCTGGCTACCCACATCGAATATGCTAGACAGTTCTGCACTTTCGTTGAAGCACAGAGGACTAGATGGTGAAGACGTCTGAACACCGCCTTCGAACTGACGCACAGCAGCATAACGGCTTCGTGGTCGGTTGACGGGCTATCCGTAAGTAGTGCGTCACTTGCGGCGCGGCGGCCTGGATGACGTGTGCCACTCCAGGGCTCGCGTTCATGTGGCGCAGTCTCGGGGCGAGTCAGAGTAGATCGGGCTGCTCGCACACCTACTGCTTGATGATCGTCCCGTCGCGCCGCCGGACTTCGCCCCAGCCGCCGTTGTACGGGGCCACGTCTTCATCCTGGAAACTGCCGAACGGATACTTCGCCGCCGCCTTTTCGTCCACTTCGATCCCCCAGCCCGGCGCCTCGTTGGGGTAAAGGTAGCCGTTCTTCATCTCGGGACAACCGCTGAAGACCTCTCGCGTCCGCTCGTTGAACGATGAATACTCCTGTACGCCGAAGTTCCAGCAAGCCAAGTCGAGCGCGACGTTGGCGGCGTGCCCGATGGGCGAAACGTCGCCCGGACCGTGCCAGGCCGTCTTGACGCCGAAGATCTCCGCCATCGCGGCGATCTTGCGGCAGGGCGTTAAACCGCCGACCTGCGAAACGTGCATCCGGAGGTAGTCGATCAGACGCTCAGCGATCAACGGCGTCCACTCGTGCGGGCTGTTGAACAGCTCGCCCATCGCTAGCGGCGTCGCGCACTGCTGGCGGATCAGACGGAACCAGCCGATGTCCTCGGGCGACACAGGATCCTCCACGAAGAACAGGCGGAACTGCTCGGCGTCCTTGCAGAACTGGAGGGCCTGCGTCGGCGAGATGCGCTCGTGGACATCGTGCAGCAGCTCGATCTCGTCTCCAAGCTCCTTGCGGGCCGCCTCGAACAGCTTCAGCGCGCGCCGGATGTAGGCGGCCGGCTCGAAGACGGGGGCCGAATGCAACGCCTCGATTTTGGCCGCTCCGCGCTCCGAGCCGTATCCCTCCATGCCCGGCACGCCCACCTGAATGCGAACATGGCGAAAACCGCGCGCTATCCAGCGCTTCGCGCTTTCGATCACCTGCGGGATCTCCGCGCCGCTGGCGTGGCCGTAGCAATCGGCTGCTTCGCGACACTTCCCGCCGAGCAACTGGAACACCGGCATGCCCGCCTGCCGGCCTTTGATGTCCCACAGCGCCTGGTCAACGCCGCTGATGGCGTTGTTCAACACCGGGCCGTTGCGCCAGTACGAGCTGTTGTAGCAGGCCTGCCAGAGATCATCGATGCGGTCCGCCGGCTTGCCAGCGAGAAACGGTTTCAGATACCGGTCCACGGCGGCCACCACGAGTTCCGCCCGCTGCGTGAATGTGGCGCAGCCGTAGCCGTACAGCCCGTCTTGATCCGTAACGACTTTCACCACCACGAGGCGCAGGCCCGCGGGCGACGTGCCGATGGCGCGCACATCCTTGATCCTCGGCGAAGGCATGCCGCGCGTGGCGCGCTCCACCCGCGCCTGGGCCGCCAGTTCTCGGCGCGAGACCGCTGCGGCAACCGAGCCGCCGGAGACCATTTGCAGAAGCGCCCGGCGATCCATCTAGCTTGCGCCTCCGCGGTCTTCGATCATCCGCTTCAAGTTCTCCAGTTCCTTCTTGATCCTTCGTTCCCTTCCAACGAGGGCAACCACGTAGGAAACCAGGATCACCCAGGCCGCCAGGAAGCCGTAGAACATGTACGTGAAGTTCCGTTCGTCCATCTCGATCCTTTCTCGCTTCGCCGCCGCGAAAATATCAGAGCGCGTGCGCGTGCCGGCGCAGCGCTTCGATTTCGCCCTGCACGTGTTCCTGCTTCATGCGCACCATCACCAGCACCGCCGCCAGCAGCATCAGCGCCAGCCAGTTCCAGTAGATCATCGCTTCCATGGCGGGGTCGATCTTGCCGCCGCCGGTCCGAAAGCTGAGCACCGCCCCCGGATGCTGCGTACGCCACCAGTCAATCGCCTTGTAAGTGATGATCACGGTGGTGAACGCGAAGATGGACAGCACCGCTGAGTTCCTCGCCCGCGCGGTCGGGTCTTCCGTCGCGCGCCGCAGCATCAGGTAGCCGGCGTACACCAGCCAGCAGATGAAAGCCCAGGTGAGCCGCGGATCCCAGGTCCACCAGATGCCCCAGATCACCCGCGCCCAGATCATTCCGGTGACCAGTCCCATCCCGGTGAACACCGTGCCGATCTCCGTCACCGAGACGGCGAAGGCGTCGTAGCGCGTGTCTTTCTTCACCAGGTACAAGATACTGGCGACGCCGGCGAGGACGTAGGCCGTGAACGACGTGAACCAGGATGGCAGGTGGAAGAAAATGATCCGGTAAATCGCCCCTTGCGCGGCCTCGTCCGGAAGCCGCAGAAGAATCACGTACAGGTTCCTTGCGAGCAGCGCCGCGGCAAGCCCGCAAAGCGTGATCATCACCTTCTGGCGCATTGCGTCACCCCACCAGGACCGTTTCCACCAGCACGAGGCCCAAAGCAGTGAAGATAATATCAAAGCCGGCCAGCAGCCGGAGCCAGATCAGGTTGTCGGCACCGATGGCCTCGCCGGCCATCAGCACGGTGGTAAGTTGCATGGCGGCCATCAGCGCGGGGATGACCATCGGGTAAACCAGTACGGGCAGCATCAGCTCCCGCAACCGAAGGTTCACCGTCAGCGCGCTGAACATCGTCCCGATGACCGTCAGCCCCCACGTCGCCAGCACAAGCACGAGCATCAGCGGCCAGAACCGCTGTGTCCACCACACGTTGTAAAAAACCCCGAACACCGGAAGGGAGATTAACTCCACCGCCAGCAGCAGGATCGCGTTGGCCAGGCACTTGCCGAAAAACAGCGCCGCCCCGGAGACTGGCGAGGCGACCAGCGCGTCCAGACAGTCGTTCGGAAGTTCGCGCGCGAAGCTCCGGTTCAGAATCAGCGCACCGGCAAAAGCGAAAACGATCCACAGCAGCCCGCCCGACATCTCGCGTGTCTGCTCCGCCGTCGGGTCGAACGCGAAGCTGAACAGCAGCAGGATCACCAGGGCGAAGGCGACCGAGGCGTTGATGGCCTCCTTCGTGCGCAGTTCCGCCCGCAGGTCCTTGGCGGCCATGGTCAGCGACTGTCGAAGGAACGTCATCTGGGTCTAACCACAGAGATCAACCAGAGAACCTCTGTGCCTCTGTGCCTCTGTGGTGAAATCATCACTCCCCATACTGCCGGTACAGCCAGCCCGGATCGGCCACCATCTCCGCCGTCCGCTCGCCGCGGTACGCCACCCGGCCGCGGCTCAGCAGGACGACTTGAGTGGACAACTCCAGCGCCTCGCGCAACTGGTGGGTGGACAGGAGAATGGTGCGCTGTTCGCCCCGCGCCTTCACCAGCAATTGCTGGAGAATCGCGATCGCCCGGTCGTCCAGCGCGGTGAACGGTTCATCCAGCAACAGGACCGATGGCCCGTGCAGGAACGCGCGCGCCACCGCTAGCCGTTGCCGCATCCCCCGCGAGAACTCGCGCACCGGGCTATCCTTCACCCGCTCCAGGCCCACCCGCTCCAGCCATTCCAGAGCCGTCCCGCGCGGGTCCTTGAGTCCGTAAAGCTTCCCGAACAGGCGCAGGTTCTCGAAGGCCGACAGCTCGTCATAGATGCCGATCCCGTGGCCCAGAATGCCGATCCGTTGCCGCGTCTCCTGCTCGCGCGCGTCCTTCCCATAGACCGTGACTCGCCCGCGGGCCGCTCGCGACAGGCCGGCGAGGATTCTGAGGAGCGTCGTCTTCCCCGCCCCGTTCCGCCCCAGCAGCGCAAGACAAGCTCCGGGCTCAACCTGGAAACTGATGTCGCGCAGCGCGGGAAAGTCACCATAGAACTTCCACACACCTTCGGCGGCGACGGCGCTCATTAGCGGCGAGAGCCTCGGGGATTCCTCGCCTGCGGCGTGGGCGCCGAAGGAGTCTCAGAAGCGCGACGGTAGAGGAGTACGAAGCCGAGAAGCAGGATCGCTAGTGACAGCCCGAGGATCCAGTAGACGTTACTGTAGACTCTCGGCAGAATCTGCTCGATGCCCGGACCGGATTCCTCCTCATCGGCGCCGGCCCCGGCCGATCCCAGCGCGCCGCTCCCCTGGATCTCCACCTTGTACTCGCCGCCGCCCACTTCGAAGATCGAAGCCCCGGATGCCGGCTCCTGGCCGAGCGGCTTCAAGCCCTCGCCGTTGAGGGTCACGCCCGAAGGCACCACCAGCCGCAGCGGTGCGTCCTTCCCGAGGCTCCTGCCGGCAAAGACGCCGGGCGTAGAGAAGGGCAGAGAGTAGCTGACGTCAAACCGCGTCTCTCCGGGTTTGATCGGAAAGTCGATTTTGTAAACATTCGGCTGCGGCGTCTTGGACGCCGAGCGCTCCACCGGCATGCCCCCGGGCGCGGTCGCCATGACCCGCGCTTGTCCTTCAGCCGCTTCCGGCAGGAAGAACCGCACCGTGCCGTTGGCCGGATCGTTGAACGAAAGCTTGCCAGGGTTGCGGAAAAAGAAATTCTCCGTGACCTGAAGCCGCCCTTCGGTGGGCTCGAAGAGAATCATGTGCTGGATGATCTTCGCCTCGCCCGGCGTCCGGGAAGAGTTGAACACCTCGAGCCTCAGCCCGGAAGAAGCCCCCCCCGGGGAAATCATCTGGTTGTAAAGGACGCCGTCGAAGATCACCTGGAGCAGGCGTGGTCCCTGCACGTCCTGCTCGAAGCGGAACGTGCCCTCCGCATCGCTCTTGAGACTCTTTACCGGCTCCATCCCCGTCCCCCCGAGCCGGTAAAGCGTGATCAGCGTGTTCGGCTGCGGCTGGCCGGTAGTTCCGTTGACCACCGTGCCGTCGACGCCCGCCATAGCCGCTGCGGCCGCAAACAGCAGGATCGCAAGCCTCCTCATGCGCGGGTCTCCACCATCGGACTGCCGCATTCGCCACAGAACTTCAACGCTTGCGCGAATTGCGCGCCGCACTTCGGACATACCGTTCCGCCGGTTGGCGCGGGCGCCGCCGGAGCCGCTGGCGGAGCAAGGGGAGATTTGACGCCTTCGATCCGGTCGATCTCCGCCAGCACCGCCGCCAGTTCCTTCTGCAAGTCCAGCTTGGTCTGCTGATAGTCTTCCTCGGAGAGCTTGCCCACCCGGTACTCAAACTGGAGGTCGCGCAGGTTTTCGTAGATGGCGGCCTTCCGCTCCTCCAGGTGCGCCGTCGGAGAAGGCGGAGGGGGAGGGGGAACATCCTTGCTTCGCACCGACAGCGTAAACACAACCACGCCGACAGTGATGAGAACGGCGATCGCAACGAGCATTAATCGAGTTTTTCCAGGTCTTTTTCGATCCGGTCCCGGTAACGGGCCAGGGCCTCTGGCTCCGCGGCCGGCGTCCCGGCGGCGGGCTTGCGGAAACGCTGGATGAACCACCAGATCACCAGCAGGCCGGCGGCGATGGCCACGAACGGCATCACCCATCCGAGCAGGTTGAAGCCATCCGCGGGAGGCTTCGTGAGAACGACGCGGCCGTACTCTCGCGCGAACTCGTCGAGAATCGCCTGTTCGGTCATCCCCTTCTCCACCATCGCGAGCAGCTTCGCCCTCATCGGCTCGGCCCCGTGGCACCTCAGCATGTTGCAGCTTGTCACCGTGTAGCTGCACGCGCCGCACATGCAGCGCAGCTTTTCTCCGATCCTGCGCACCTCGGCATTCGCCAGCGGATTCACGCCGGTCTGGGCCAGACTGGCAACCACCAGCACAAGGAGCAGGAAGCTATTTTTCAATCGGAGCATGCTTCTTGGATACTTCGATCACTTCGGTCCGCGGGTACTGGAGTCTCACTTTGCTCGGCACAAGGCAGACCAGCGTGCCGAACACAAGCACCGCGAAGCCGAGCCAGATCCAGGAGACCAGCGGGAAGATGTAGGCCTGGAGCACGAACTTCTCCGGGTTCACGTTCGAGGGGCCTGCAAAGTTCAAGTACAGGTCTTCGTTCAGCCGCCGGCGAATGTCCACCTCATGAGTCTGCTGCTGGCTGGCCTTGAAGAAGCGGTTCTCAGGCTCCATCGTGTCCACGAGACTGCCGTTCCGCTTGACATCGATCGCCGCGTGCTGCCAGGAGTAGTTCTCATTGTCGCCTTCGCGGATCTCTCGGACCGTCAGCTCATAGCGGCCCAACTGGAACGTGTCGCCCACGCTCACTTCCACCGTCCGGTCCTGGTTGAAGGCAGCGCCGGCGAAGCCGATAAACATGAACACGATCCCCATGTGGACCAGGTAGCCGCCGTAACGGCGGGTGTTGCGGTGCGTCAGCTCGATCGCCGCCGCCGGCCAGTTGACGCCCGTCCGGGCACGGATCGCCTTCGCGCCTTTGTAGAACTCGACCGCCACCGTCCAGGCGACGAAAAGGCACAGCCCGAAGCACATCAGCGCATAGAAGTGCCGTACGCCGGCGATGGCCAGCGTGGCCACCAGCACGATGGCGCCGGCCGTCGGCCATAGGAAGTTCCGCCGTAAGCTGTCCAGCGACGACCTCCGCCACGCAATCAGCGGTCCGACCCCGGTCAGAAACAGAAGGAACAGCCCGATCGGGACATTGACCCGGTTGTAGAACGGCGGCCCGACCGTGATCTTCTCGCCAGTAACCGCCTCCGAGATCACGGGAAACAGCGTCCCCCACAGCACCGCGAAGCAGCTCGCCAGCAGGATGAGGTTGTTGAACAGGAAGCTCGACTCGCGCGAGACGACGCTCTCCAGCCGCGCTTCTGTCTTCAAGTAATTCAGCCGGTCCAGAATGAAGTAGACCGTCACCGCGATGATGATCGCCAGGAACGACACAAAGTACTTGCCGATCGGCGACTGCGCGAACGCGTGCACCGAGCTAACCACGCCGCTCCGCGTCAGGAACGTTCCGAAGATGCAAAGGAAGAACGTGGCCGAAACCAGCACCATGTTCCACACCTTCATCATTCCCTTCTTCTCCTGCATCATCACCGAGTGCAGAAACGCGGTCGCGGTGATCCACGGCAGCAGCGAGGCGTTCTCCACCGGATCCCAGCCCCAGTAGCCGCCCCAGCCGAGCACGGCGTACGCCCAGCCGGCCCCCAGCAGGATGCCGCAGCTCTGGAACAGCCAGGTGACGATCGTCCACCGGCGCGTCGTGTGGATCCAGGCGTCGCCCGGCTGGCGCACGATCAGCGATCCCATCGCGAACGCGTAGGGCACCACGAAGCCCACGTAGCCGAGATACAAGGTCGGCGGGTGAATCGCCATCGCCCAGTACTGAAGCAGCGGGTTCAGGCCCCGGCCGTCCGGCACGCTCGTGATTTCCCGTCCCACCGCCAGCACCTGAAACGGGCTTACCACGAAGGCGTTCAGGATCAGGAAGAAGACCTGCGTGGCCATGATCGTGGCCGTCACGTACGGCATGATGGCGCGGTGTTTCTTGCGGTTCGTGAAGACCACCACCGCCGCGTAGCAGGAGAGCAGCCAGCTCCAGAAAAGCAGCGATCCTTCCTGCCCGCCCCACCAGGCGGCGAACTTGTAGAGAACCGGCATGGCGCGGTTGGTGTGTGAGGCGACATAACCCAGCCGGAAGTCCCCCTCGAGCAGCGCGTACACCAGCAGCCCTGACGCCAGCGTGATCAGGAACCAGACCGAGTAGACGGCCCGCTCCGCGCTAACGACCAGGAACGGTCTTCGCTTCCACGCGCCGATGACCGAACCGAGGAAAGCGTAAGCAGCCAGGCAGAACGCCAGAAGCAGAGCCAGGGATCCCAGGTTTTCCATAGGACTTGCTCGGGATCAGACGCCCGCGCGTTTGACGGCCTCTTGTCCCGAGCCGGGCTTCGCCTCGTACTTGGAAGCGCACTTGGCCTGGATCTTGTTCGCTCGAAAAACCCCGTCCCGGCCCAGCTTGCCGTCGGCCAGCGCCTGCGCCCCGTCGCGGAAGGTGTCCGGTAGCGGGTCCGTGCCGTCGTAGACGACTTGAAGCGTCCGATTTTCCTGGCGAAGCGTGAACCTCACTTCGCGCCCGGTGCGCACGATCGAACCCGATTCCACGTCGCCGCCGACCCGCAGCCGCTTGCCCAGCGCGCCCTTGCCCATCTGCCCGAGTTCATCGATCGTCTTGTAGTAGGTCTTGCTTTCGCTAATGCCCCCAGCCGCCAGCCACACCAGAGTGCCGATAATGACCACAATCAAAGCCGCAAACTTCCCGTACGTCTTCATAGAAGCCCTTTAACCTCATAGTATAGCGCCAAACCCAGTGATACCCTTTGCCTCAGGAGCCACGCACCACTTGATGCGCGCTGAAACCGTCGCGGAACTCTGGCGGCAGAGGTCCTCCCGTCGCTGGGCCCGCCGCCTCTACCGCTTTCTCAAGCCCCCCGACCCGTTCATCACCAATCCCGACGAGCTGAGCATCGACGCTCCCCTGGGGCGGTGGAACCTCTACATCGGTGGGGCCGGCTCCGTGGTGGATGGCTACGTCAACGTGGACCTGTTCCCCTTAGCCGGGGTCGACGTGGCCGCCTCCGTCGAGCAACTGCCGTTGCCCTCCGGCCTCTTCCAGCGGGTCGAGTGTGACGCGGTGCTCGAGCACGTTCGCCACCCGGAGTGCGCCATGGCCGAAATCGAGAGGGTGCTCGCCCCGGGCGGCTTCGCTCACCTGGTCGTCCCCTTCTGCCACCCGTTCCACGAGTACCCGGGCGACTACCACCGCTGGACGCTCGATGGCCTCAAGCACTTGGCGGGCGGCCTCGAAGTCGTGGCCGCCGGCTGGCGCACCGGACCCACGGCCACCCTCCTCATCTTCGTGCTCGAATACGTCAAGGCCTGGCTGCCCTGGCGGCCGTTGCGGGCACTCGCCCACGGGATTCTCGGCTGGCTTCTCTTCCCCCTCCGCTACCTCGACCTGCCGCTGCGCCGTTCCCCCCGCGCCGGCCGCATCGGCAACCACTGCTACGTCTGGCTGAGAAAGATGCCTCTGCCCCGGCAGTGAGCCGGCCTGTCCCGCTACACCCTGCGATGAGCCCTACACCCAAGCACCCAACCGAGCCGCAGACGAAGCGTCCTGCAGAACAGCACAACCAATCCTAAGCTCCCCGCAGAAGCGCTGCTGCTTTTCCGCACCCGCTTTCAAGTTCCGCAGGCTGCGGGTGATTGCGGCAGGGAAGTCGAAAGCAGGGATGTGCTGTTGGTATCCTGATTGCGGAGGATGAACCGGCAGGAATTCCAAAGCTTGGCTCTTGAGCGGCTGGGCGATGCTCAGACTTTGCTCCTAGTCGGCCGATTTTCCTGTGCGTACTACATCGCCGGTTACGCTGTAGAGTGCGCGCTAAAGGCATGCATCGCGCGGCAAACGAAACAGGATGATTTCCCGCCACGGGACGCAGGGAAGTACTACACGCACGACCTCGCGAAATTGCTCGACGGCGCTGCCCTTGCGGCGCATTTCACAGCGGAGGCAAGTCGGGATCCGAGTTTCAGGTCGAACTGGGCAGTCGTGAAAGACTGGGCCGAGGAGGCCAGGTATCAGAGTCACTCCCGACAGCAAGCGGAGGAACTGCTGGCTGCGATTACAGACGGTCAGCATGGAGTATTGCAATGGTTAAGAAGACATTGGTAGAAGAGCTCATCAGAGATGGTGAGGCACTTTTGCGCGAGCTCGACCGACAGGGTTTTCCTGTTGAGTCCATGTTTTGGATCGATCTGCCAGAGCAGGATTATTGGCGACTCGTGATCGCATCACCCCTCGTGGGTGTCCAAGGAAGCACCGCCGCATATCGCCGCCTGCAGGAGATATTGCCCAACCTCGATTTGGCCGGGCTCGCACTGGAGGATATCGCACTTCTTCAACCTGATTCACCGCAGTTACGGTCTCTCCTTTCAATGGCAGAGGGTGGGAGCCGACTCGCGGTGGGAGCTGCATGGGTGGTCTTTGAAGAGGCCGTCGTTTACCGTTGGGTGGGCGCTTCGTTGAGAGGGGAGTTGAGTTGCGACCTCAGCTCCGAGCAGTTGACGCGCGCCTGGGACGCCGAGCGCAAGAGGTGCGGTCTTCCGGCGCTCCTAATTGACGTGGACGCACGCCGGGTCACGCTGCGATTTCACCCGCAACATGGACCTCTCAGCGGAATCGAGAACATGAAGCAACAATTTCACATCTCGTTGCGCAGACCGGACGCATTCCCACAATGTCAAGTGGACTGGCTGGTTTGAATCGGTTGCACGGGGCCTGCCCCTGTACTCCTGGGCCACCGCCGCTGGACCCTCGACGGCCTCAGAGATCTCGCCGGCTCCCTTGAGGTCGTGGCCGCCGGCTGGCGCACCGGACCCACGGCCACCCTCCTCATCTTCGTGCTCGAATACGTCAAGGCATGGCTGCCCTGGCGACCGCTGCGGGCACTCGCCCACGGGATTCTCGGCTGGCTCCTCTTCCCCCTCCGCTACCTCGACCTGCCGCTGCGCCGTTCTCCCCGCGCCGGCCGCATAGGCAACCACTGTTACGTCTGGCTGAGAAAATAGGGCGGCGACTCGTCAACCGGTCCCCGCTCGCTTCCACCCCAGCAGTTGAGATGGACGAATTGTCGAAAGCGTTATGCGGCCCCGTTGTCGCTTGACCTCGCGGAAGGGCTGGGGCTTAAGCCGCCCCAACCTCGACCTCGATGGTTCGAACCATGGGCGGACGTGTTGCTTGAGGAGGTTCGAAGTCGAGTTCTAGCGCTTCTTTCAAATTCGCGAGTGCCTCTTCTTCGGTCTCGCCCTGGCTGGCAACGTCGATTTCCAGACACTGCGAGACATACCACTTCCCCTCGCGCCAGACAGTTGCCGCGAACGGTCGCTTCATGGCTGTATTGTTCCACAGCGCAGTGTGCCACCCCACGGCCCGCAGAGGTTCTGCGTCGCCCTGTGGCCGGCCGCATCGGCAACCACTGCTACGTCTGGCTGAGAAAAGCGCCCCTGCCCCGGCAGTGAGCCGGCCGGTCCCGCTACACTGAAGCTGCGGATGGTGTTCATCGCTCGCACGCTAGCGCTGTTGTGGGCCGTGTTCTGGCTCTTCTTCTTCGTTGCCGAGTCGCTGGTGTGGCGCACGCCTGCGCTTGTGGCCGCGCCCTGGGTGGGCGCGGGCCTGCTGTTCGTGATCCTGGGACTGTTGCCCTGGCGCTGGGAAGTGGCCGGAGGCCTGCTGCTGGTGGTCGCCGGCTTGTTGACCGCAGTGGCCTACGCGATCTGGGCGCCGCCGGGGCTGCCTCTCGCCAGCCGCCTGATCACGACCGTCGCTCTCGGCGGGCCGCCGCTCGTGGCCGGGGTTCTCTTCCTGAAGCGCCATCGGACAGTGACCGCCGGGGCCTGAGACCGGCTCTAACGCAGTGAGTGGAGGAATACAGACCGCCGGGAAAGGCCGGCTCCCCAGCCCAGAGCTTCTCTAACGGAACAACAGTGAACTTGGAAAACAGACTGGCTCTGCTACACTCTCAGTGGGGCTCTGCACAAACAGCAGGAGGGATGAATCATGTACAGTCTGCTTTCTCTGGTTCCAGTTTCTGCCATCGCGAGCAGGGAACTGCCGGCGCTCGGCGTGGCGCTGGTCATCGCCGAAGTCTTTTACAAGTTCCACTCGTTCATGCTCGAATGCGTCGCATTCCTGGCGACCTGGTACGGCTTGAGCTGGCTGATCGATCGCACCCTTCCGTCAGGGCGGAGGTGACCCGTGGCGACAAAGGGGAAACGACATTCGCCGCCGGCCGCGGAGCCCGTGCTGGTTCCAGGTCCGCCCAAGAAGCGTTCCGCTGGGCCTGTTGCGCCGCGGTACACCACACACAAGACACGCGCGCTTTGGTTTCAATCCCGCGCCGCATACCCGGTCCGGGAAGCCGACGTCGAGCGGCTCGCGCGTGAGCGGAAGAAGTTCGCGGCGGTGCCGGCGCCTTCCCCCCCGCACTGGGTGCAGGTGGGGCCGGCGAACATCGGCGGCCGCATGACCAGCCTCGCCGTGCACCCCGCCAATCCTGACCTGCTGTACATCGGCGCGGCCGGTGGCGGTGTCTGGAAAAGCGAAGATGCCGGGAAGACCTGGACGTCGCTCTGGCATAATCAGCCGTCCCTGAACGTCGGGTCGCTGGCGTTGGATCCGAGAAACCCGGACGTGATTTACTGCGGCACGGGCGAGGCCAACCTGTCCGCCGATTCCTACGCGGGCGTCGGCCTGTTTCGCTCGGAGAACGCCGGCAAGAGCTGCAAGCTTTGGGCCGCCTCCAGGTCCTCCGGAATCCCCCGCCGCATCGGCGTGATCGCCATTGACCCGTTCGATTCCAATCACATCCGCCTCGGCGGCGTGCGGCACGCGCCCCAGGATGTTTCGGCCATGTTCACCTCGCGCGACGCGGGCAAGACGTGGACGCGCGAGGACTTCGTCTCCCGGGGCAATTACTGGTGCCACGACATCGTTTTCCACCCCGCCGCCAGGGGCGTGCTCTTCGCCAGTGTGGACGAGCAGGGCGGCGGGAATGGCATCTGGCGGAGCGATGACGGCGGGGCGAGCTGGAAGCACTTGACCCGCGGCCTGCCGCCGGCGGCTTCCATCCACCGCACCAGCCTGGCGATTGCGCCATCCAGCCCGGATACGATCTACGCCATCTCGGCAAACCGGGAGGACGGCGTGCTGGGCGTTTTCCGCAGCACCAACCGGGGCGAACGCTGGACGTCCATCGGCGGGCGCCACTTCCGCCGGGAAGGCCAGATGACATATGGGAACTGCATCGCCGTCCACCCCACGAATCCGAAGTGGGTGCTTTGCGGCGGCGTCGATCTTCACCTCACCTCGGACGGCGGCAGGACCTGGCGACAGGTGACCAGGTGGGACGCCGCGCGCGGCAAGCCCCGCTACGCACACGCCGATCACCACGCACTGGCGATGCCGGCGGCCGCGCCGGGCCGCGTCTACGACGCCAATGACGGCGGCATGGACGTCAGCGAAGACGGCGGTGTGAACTGGACCAACCGCAGTAACGGGCTGGCGGCCACCATGTTTTACGATCTCGACGTGTCGCAGACCGACGGCAAGATTTGCGGCGGTGGCACGCAGGATAACGGCACCGTCGTCACCACCGGCGGCGACCCGGCTGCGTTCTTCCAAGTCCTGGGCGGCGATGGCGGCTGGATGATCATCGACCCCCAGGATGCCGGTCATGTCTTTGCCTCCTACTACAACTTCAATATCTTCCGGCTCCGCGGCGGCCGGTGGACGGAGGTGACGCCGGACATGCCCGATGAGGAGCACGCCTCGGTGTGGATGGTCTACATCACAATGGACCCCAACGATTCGGAGACGGTCTACGTCGCGTCGAACCGCGTGTGGAAGACAACCAACGACGGGAACACGTGGAAGCCGGTTTCCGACGTTCTGGACGCGACTCCGGTAAGCGCGATCGAGGTGGCGCCGGCCAACTCGAACTTCGTCTACGTGGGAACGGAAAAGGGCGGCTTCTTCCGCAGCACCGATGCGGGAATGACGTGGTCGGACAACCTCGCCGGCTCGATTCTGCCTGGTATGATCGTCACCCGGATTGAAACGCATCCGAAGAACGCCAGGATCGTGCTTGTGACCGTGGGTGGGAGGGGCAATTCCCACCTGTTCCGATCGGACGATGCCGGCTCCTCCTGGACCGACGTGGACGGGGGCAAGCTGCCGGATGCCCCGCTCCACGCGGTCGTCATCCGGCCCGACGCGCCGGATACAATCTTAGTCGCGGGTGACGCGGGGATCTTCCAGTCGCTGGACTTCGGCAAGACCTGGGCGAGTCTCGCTGGAAATCTGCCCAATACGATGCTCGTGGATCTGGTCTACCAGGAGAAAGACAAGGCCCTGACCGTGGCCACCTACGGGCGGAGCCTCTGGCGCGCCCAACTGGCTTGATTGCTCAGGCGCCCGAGCGCTTGCGGAACCACTCCTGGCGGCCGCGCCGGTTGTTGGGAGGTTCCGGGATTCTCTGCTTGAGGGGCGGGAGATGCTCGTCCTCCTGCTCGGATGCGGGGCTCTCGGCTTCAGCGTCTTCGGCAGGCTGCGCCTCGTCTTCCGGAGCGTCCTTCGCCATATCCTTAGTATCTCGCAGGACAGCCGGAGCGGCTTGCGCTGGGTGGCGAATCCGGCCGCCCGTCACTCACGCGGGATCTTCCGCGCGCAGGCGGCGATGAAGCAGGCGGTGAACCGCCGCGTCGGCAGACGTTCCAGCTTCTCCCATAGCCGGAGCAGAACGCCGATGGGCGCGCCGGCACGTTCGTTGAGCAGCCGCCGCAGGAACAGGAAGAGCAGCGTGGAGAGCACCCGCGGATTGTGGATCAATGTGCCGGTGTCCGTCACCTCCAGCCCCGCCGCGCGCAGGCTGCGAAGCAGGCCCGCCTGCGTCGTCGTGTGGCCGAGAGGATAGGGAGTCCAGCCCACCCGGCTCGTCAGCCGCAGCAGGTGGTACAGCGGGTTCCAGGGGTTGTCCAAGGTGACGATCAAAAGCCCCCCTGGACGCAGCACGCGCACCAGTTCCCCAAGCGCCTCCCGGAATTCTCCCGGCGTGTCGAAGTGATCGAGGCTTGAATTGGACACGATCACGTCGATGCTCTCGGACCGAATCGCCAGCCGCCGCAGGTCGGCGGCGAAGAACGGCGCGCATCCGTCGCCGAAGCTGCGCCGCGCCCGCTCGACGGTGACCGAGCTGATATCCACGCCGAGCAGTGCGCCCGCGTGCGGCCGCAGGTCGTCCAGGAAGCTATCCCGGCCGTAGGCTTCTTCGAACAGGTCCGTCTTCAGCAGCCGCGCCGCCCTCGCGTTCGGGATCCATTTGCGGATCAGCTCCAGATGCGCTTTGCGTTTCTGCTCTGCGACGGCGGGATCGAGATACCACGAGGGAGCGGGCAATTCCGCTACTTGCTCCCATGACGCACGCCCTTTCGACACGCTCCCCATTCTACATACTGCCCTCTCTGATAGACTGCCGGGGGAAAACAACCATGTCCGGCCGAACCCTGTCGCTCGCGCTTCTGAGCGTGGTAGCAGCGCACTCACAAACGTCCTCCGCCCGTCCAGGGCCGGGCGAGGCCGTCATCGCAATCGACGCGGCCAAGAAGGCCGCCTACCGCATCCCGCGCACCATCTACGGCACGTTCCTCGAGCCGATCGGGAACTCCATCTACGGCGGCCTGTGGGCTCAGATGCTCGAAAACCCAAGCTTCGAGGAGAACCTCTGGAGCGCGGAGAACGTCCGCCGCATGATCGATCGCGAGCCGGCCCTCGAGCGCGCCTCCGCCATCGGGCTGCCGCTTCCATGGGAGCCCCTCCACTCAAAGCAGGGATGGCGCTACGAGCCCCGGTGGGGTGACGCGGCCAACTCCTCGCGGTCTTTGTTGATCATGGCGCTGCCCGGCGTCGAGACCGGCGTGCGGCAACAAGTCTATCTTCCGCCGCACCGCGTCCTCCGATACACCGGCAGCCTCCACGCAAGGCACATCAGCGGTCCGAGCGAGATCGGGGTTTCTCTACGCCGCCGGAATCAGCCGGAGACCGTCTTTGCGAAGACCGCAATTCGCCTTGCGGCCTCCGGATGGAGCCGCTACGGGTTCGCGCTGGAGCTGAAGCGCGGGCAGCTCGCGCGCCTCGAGCCGGCCGATTTCGTTATCGCACTCTCCGACGAGGGCCGCGCGCTCATCGATCAGGTCTTCCTGTTCCCGGCGGACCACGTGGACGGCATGGACCCGGAAATGATCGCCATGTCGAAGGCGCTCCGGACGCCGGTGGTGCGCTTCGGCGGCAACTTCACCTCCGGCTACCACTGGCGGGACGGCGTCGGACCAATGGACCGGCGCGTCTCCATGCTCAACCAGGCCTGGGGGATGCCCGAATACAACCACTTCGGCACGGACGAGTTTCTGCGCTTCTGCGAATTGATCGGCGCCGAGCCGCAGATCGCGCTGAACCTGGGTAGCGGAACGCCCGAGGAAGCGGCGGACTGGGTTCGCCACGTTAACTCGAAATGGGGAGACAAGCGCGGCGGCCTGCTCTGGGAACTCGGCAACGAGCTTTGGGGGACCTTCCAGATCGGATACCCCACGCTCGAACGCGTGGCGCAGCGGACCAGGGCCTTCAGCGACGCCGTCCGCGCCGTGGATCCGCGCGCACGCCTCATCGCCACCGGCCAGGACCCTGACCATTTCCGCGAATGGAACGCCGCACTGCTCGGCTTGCCTCCGGATTCGTTCCAGTACCTCGCCACGCATTCCGTGGTCGGCACTTCCGAGGCGCGCCGCGAAGATCCGCCGCCGGATTTCATCGCCGAAGCCGCCCTCGCCTTGCCCGTTGGCCTGGAGAGGGCGCTCCGGCAGATGCACGAGCAGATCCACGAACACCCCGCAGCCAGCGGGAAGGTGAAGCTCGCCTTCACCGAGTGGCTGTTCTATGGCGGCAGCCGCGAGCCCAGCTTCGCCAACATGGGCGGCGCGCTTTGCGCGGCAGGCTTCCTCAACACGCTCATGCGCGTGGCCGGCTTCACCCCCATCGCCGACATGACCGGGCTCATCGAGTTCGGTGGCATTTGGAAGAAACGCGGGCGCGTTTACGGCGTGCCGGCCTACTGGGCCTTCCGGATGTACTCGAACACGGATGCCTCCGTGCCCGTCGAGGCGCGGGTCGAGGTCGAGACTTATGACGTGCATGAGGGCAACCGGCGCATTCCGGAGATCTCCGGCGTGCCCTACCTCGACGTCGTGGCCGCGCTCAACGAGGCTGGCGACAAGCTGGCGCTGTTCTGCGTCAACCGCCACCTCCATCGGGACATCGCCGCGACGGTGCGCCTCGCCGGTTTTGACCCGGCGCCGCAGGCGCGCGCGCTCACGCTCGCAGGCACGAGCATCTACCAGCCGAATGACGAAGTGCGGCCGGAAGCGGTCCGCCCGGTGGAAAGCGCGGTCCCGGTGAAGGCAGAGGAGTTCGTCTACACCTTCCGGAAGTCGAGCGTCACCGTGATGGAACTCGCGAGGGCAGCCGGCCGGTAGCCGCAGGCAGGCTCACTGAGCCGTTCGCGCCGCCCCGCCATCGCTGTTCATCTTCGACACCTTGGCGAGTTCCTTGCGGATCAGCGGGTTCTCCGGATAGTCGCGCGCCAGTTCTGCCAGCAGCCTCTCCGTCTCCCACGGGCGTTTCTCGCGCAGATGCAGGATCGCCAGCAGGATCTTGGCAAACGGGCCCAGGTACCGGCCCGAGCGCGCTGCCAGCTCGAGGTGCTTCACCGCCCGCGCCTTGCTGCCCTCGACCTGATCGAAACGGACAAACCAGCGTACGAAGAACGGCAGGCTGCCGGTGAGGTATTCGCTAAGACCCATGGTGAGGTGAGCGTCATAGAAGGTCGGGTGGTGCCGGAGTAGTTCGA